>JAFRUZ010000010.1 GCA_017438635.1 Bacilli bacterium
CTACTTGTTCTTCAGGTTCTGGTATTATTTGTGTTGCAACTACTTCTTCCTCTTTTTCTTTTTCTTCTTCTGTTTCTTCTTGTGTATCTTCTAAATCTTGTTGTTCTTCTTCAATTATTTCTTCAGGTTCTTGTTCTTCATCTTTACCATCATCTAGAATAGCCTTACTTAGTTCTTCTTGAAGGTTTATATTATCTTTTGTTATTGTATCTTCAAATAAGTCGTTAAGTAATCTTGCTTCTTCACTCCTTGAATACTTTTTAGTTTTTTTAACTTTTTTAGGAGCTTCTTTTTCATATATATCATCTATTAATGATTTTAGATCTTCTTTTTTCATGTTTTCATTTTCAAGTTGTCCTACATCTAGTTTTGATAGGATGTTATATTCTGTGTTTATTAGTCTTTTCTTTTCTGAATCTTCGAATAGTTGATTTTTACGAGCCATGCTAAGTATTTCATTAATGTCATAAACCCTATCTTCTTTTGCTTCTACATATTCTTGAGTATCGTCACTAACTTCACTACTTTTTGGCAGTATTTTATTTAATTCTCTTTGTTTTTGAAAATCTTCTCTTGATGTTCTACCACTTTTAGTAGGATTTAGTTCTACTGCATTATCTACGTCTATATCAACGTAGTCAATATTCATGTTTCCTACTTCAGAATATAGCTTTTCATTTTTTGTTGTTCTTTTTTTTACGCTTGTGTCAACATCATATTTTTCCATTCTTGCTTTCATACAAATCACCCTATCGTACTATAAAAATTATATCATATATATTTTGAAAAGAAAACTTTAATTTTTTTTAATTTTACGTTATAATGTAAATAGGAGGTATGTGAAATGAAAGCAAAAGTTTTAGATAATTTATGTATTGGATGCGGAGCATGTGCTTCTCTTGTTCCTGAAGAATTTGATTTTAACGATGATGGTTATGCATATGCTTTAAATGAACAAGTAAAAGAAGAAAACAAAGAACTTGTAGAAGAAGCAAAAGGTAATTGCCCTACTGGTGCTATTACTGTAGAAGAATAAAAAGGCTTATCGAAAGATAAGTTTTTTTGTACAATAAAAGGACTCTTTATAAGTCCTTTTTTTATTATGATAATACTTGAGTAGCTCCGATTTTTAATTTAAATGAGAAGCTTCCTCCTGCTTGAGTTGCTGTTTGATCAGTTCCCCAAATTTCACCAGCTGCTTCACATGTAGATTCAGTAGTATATGTTGTATCACTACATTTACCATTAGTAGTTGATGTAGAATTTGATCCTCCGATTGAAGTTACCCATGATTTAACAGTATATACTATTGTATGGTTACCTGTTACAGTAGCAGAATCTATCTTGTAACTTGGTACATTTGTCGAATCATATGTACCTGCAGAAGATGCTATACTGCTTACTAGTACTCCAGCATTTGCTGATGTTCCTGCTAAGTATTGATCTGCACCACTATCTATTGATTTTTTTGCTTGGATTTTTACATTTCCTGTTCCTACACCATCAGATGGGGTTGCAGTATCTACATCAGTAAGACCGATATCATAACCCACTGTCATTGTACCAGCCATTGTAGATGTTAATGTACATGTAGCAGTATTTCCACTACCTAATGCTATTCCTTCTGCATCTGTTAATGCATGTGTGTTTGTTAAATTGAAATTAGTTTCAGTACAATTCATAGTAACGTAACCAGTAGTAAGTTTGTTTTCTTTAGTACCTGTAAGATTAGCAGTAAATACGGCATATGATGTTGCTATTATTGCTACTACTAAAAGTAAGACTGAAACAATTGATACTATTATAACCTTTTTATTACTCATCTTAACTACCTCCTTTACTATGATGCCAATTGCCCATTAGCATTTATTTTTAGTTTGTATTGTAAATTTGTACTTGAAGTCCAACTACTTGCATCTACTGATCCATCAATCCACATCTTCAGTCTGTATTTTTGTGTCTGTGTCGTATTTGCAGTAGTATGGGCATGTGTTAAGTAACTTGTCTTATCTACGTCGAATGTAAGTGTTCCTGTATCCCCAGAAGTTATTATATTGTCTACAGTAGTCGGTGCCATTACTTGCGTTTCTGTACTGCCTTCAAAAGCTACTAAGTAAACTTTAACTTGGCTATCTTGCAGTGCAGTATAACCTGTATCTACTGCGGCTTTTGTAATTGATATTGTATATGTAATATTTCCAGGTGCACCGCTTGCATATGTAGTAACTGCAAAGTCAAACACTCCAGAACTTCCATCTGCATGTGTTAAAGCCTTTCCTGCAGTATCACCCATAGGTAAAGCATTTTGAATATTGATAGTGTCTGTTGACTCTAACAAACTCATTGAAACGGTACCCGTAGAAATAGTATTAGTTTGTCCAGTGAATTGCCAATAATAAGCTGCAACTGATACACCAATTATTGAAGCTATTAGTGCAACTATTCCTATTATGGTAAGTAATTTGTTTTTATTTTTATTTTCTTTTTCCTCGAACATCTTATACCTCCTATGATATAAATTTATCATAAAACAAGAAAAAAGTAAAACACTTTTTTCTTATTTCAACAACTTTTTACATAAAATTTAAAATAATGACAATTGACTTGACTCAGGTAGATCTTTTAAGATTCCCATTATTCTCATTTTTTCTACTAGTGTTGAAGAAACTTTGCATCTTTTACTAAAGTCTTCAATACTAATGAAATCCTTTTTATTTCTTTCTATTACTATATTACTTGCTACAGTATCTCCAAGACCATCAATTGCTCTAAATGGTGGAATTAATGTATCACCATCTATTACAAAGTTTTTAGAATCACTTTTTTCTAGATTTACTGGCCCAAATTTAAATCCTCTGGCAGTCATTTCTAAAGCTATTTCAAGAGTTGTAATTAGATCTTGTTCTTTTACTGATAAACCAAATTTTTTAAGTCTTAATTCATTTAATCTTTCTTTGATTTTGTTATAGCCTAGTTCCATAGTTTCTAGATCAAAAGAGAAACATTTTATAGAGAAGAAGCATGCATAGTATTCAATTGCTCTATTGATTTTATACCATGCTATTCTCCATGCTGCTGATATATAAGCTGTTGCATGTGCCTTTGGGAACATGTATTTTATTTTGTCACAAGAGTCTATATACCAATCTGGAATATTATTATCTTTTAATAGTTTTTTATACTCTGTCCATTTTTCTTTTTCTTTTCTTTGTTTTCCTTTACGAACAAGTTCCATTATCTTAAAAGCATCAAGTGGTTCTATACCGTGGTTTGATAAGTAAACCATAATATCATCACGACAACCAATTGTTTCTCTAAATGGGCATATATTGTTTCTAACTAATTCTTGAGCATTGCCATTCCATACATCTGTACCATGTGAAAGTCCTGATATTTTAACAAGTTCTGCAAAAGTTGTAGGTTTTGTTTCAAGAACTATTCCTATAACAAATCTAGTAAACTCTGGAAGTCCAAGGCACCCTACTTCACAGTCTATTTGTTCTGGTTTTACTCCAAGTGCTTTAGTAGATGTAAATAAGCTCATTACTTCTTTGTCATCCATTGGTATTGTCTCTGGATTTATACCAGTAAGTTCATGAATCATTTTAAATATTGTAGGATTATCGTGTCCTAGTATATCTAGTTTTAATAGACAGTCTTCAATATCGTGATAGTTAAAGTGTGTTGTGGCCCATTCAGCATTTATATCATCTGCGGGATATTGGTATGGAGTAAAATCAAATATTTCTTTATAATCTGGAACTACTACAATACCACCTGGGTGTTGTCCTGTCGTTCTCTTTACTCCTGTTACTCCTCTTGCTAAACGTTCTATTTCAAGAGACCTGATTCCTTCAATTCCTCTATCTTCATAATAACCTTTTACAAAACCAAAAGCTGTTTTATCCGCTACTGTACCTATTGTTCCGGCACGGTATACATGGTCTTCTCCGAAGAGAACTTTTGTATAATCATGTGCTCTTGCTTGATAATCTCCTGAGAAATTTAAATCAATATCTGGTACTTTGTCAGCATTAAATCCTAAGAATGTCGCAAACGGCATGTCTTGACCTTCTTTATTCATCATAGTTCCGCATTCGCATTTTTTATCTGGAAGGTCGTAACCACTTGGATAATCTTTACCAAATGGCTTACCATCATCGTAATAAAATATACTCTTTTTACAATTTGGGCATACATAGTGAGCAGGAAGTGGATTAACTTCACTTATACCTAACATTGTTGCTACAAATGAAGATCCTACGGAACCACGAGAACCTACGACATATCCATCTTCATTACTTTTCCATACTAGTTTTTGAGCAATTAAATATATTGAATCAAATCCACCATTAATAATACCAGTAAGTTCTGATTCTAGACGCTCTTCTACTTCTTTTGGAAGTGGGTCCCCATATATAGAATGAGCTTTTTCATAACATATATCTCTTATCGTTTGTTCGCTGTTTTCAAACTTTGGAGAAAATGGTATTCCTTTAGTGTCAGGAATTATTTCAAATTCTTCTATTTGATCAGCTATTTTATTTGTATTTTCTACTACTATTTCTTTAGCAAGTTTTATCCCTAAGAATGCAAAATCATTTAACATTTCAGTAGTTGTTCTAAAATGCATTGATGGAATACTTTTTATACTTTTTCTATTTAAAGGATGTCTTCCACCACCAGGTACTTTTTGATTAACTATTATTTCTCGATAGATTTTATCTTCCCTATCTAGATGATGTACATCACCTGTTGCTACTACTATTTTATCTTTTTCTTTTGCTACTGATATTATTTTTTTAATGTTATCTTCTATTTCAGTAATACTGTTGAAATCAGATAAGTCAATTAGATGTGAATATACTTCAGGTGGTTGCACTTCTATATAGTCATAGAAATTCATTAAATCACTTAATTCTTCTTCACTCTTAGAACGCGCTAAAGTAAATATTTCTCCGTTTGCACAAGAACTGCTTATTAATAGTCCTTCTCTATGTTTTTCTACTTCACTTCTAAGTATTCTTGGCGTTTTATATAAATACTTTGTATTAGCATAACTTACTAACTTAAATAAATTTTTTAACCCTACACTATTCTTTACAAGTAGTGTTATATGATATAATTCTCCAAATTTATGGATTTCATCTTTACTTACTAAACTACTTATTTCAGATGCTTTTTCTATTTTTCTCGTTTTTAGTTTTAAAAGCATTTGATGAAATATCTTTGCTGTTGCATCTGCATCATAATCTGCTCTATGGTGTCCTTCTTCATCAAATTCTATATTGTATCTTTTAACTAGTGCAGATAAAGAATGTCTTGCTGCTTCTGGTTCTAATGCTCTAGATATTTGAAGTGTATCAAGAAGCATATTTGTGTATGTTCCTAAATTATACTTTTGATAAGCCATTTCTAGGAATGAAGCATCAAATTTAGCATTATGAGCTACCATTGGTAAATCTCCAACCCATTTTATAAACTCTTTTATTACTGTTTCTTCATCTGGACAATCTTTTAGCATTTCATCTGTAATATGAGTCAAATTCACAATGTGTTTTTCAAGTTTTTTCCCCGGGTTTACTAGTCTATCAAACGTATCTATTATTTTACCATCTTTTAGTTTTACTGCTCCTACTTCAATGATTGAATCTCCACCACCTGCATTAAATCCAGTAGTTTCAAAGTCAAATACTACATATGTATTCTCTAATAGATTTGAATCATCTTCTCTTAAAATTAAATCTAAATCATCATCAATCATTGCCAGTTCTACACCAAAAAGAACTTTTATATCTTTCTTAAACTTGGCAGCTGCTGGGAATGTCTGAATTGCGTTATGATCAGTAATTGCTATGGCTTTATGACCCCATTTGATTGCTCTTTTTATTAAGTTACTTACTGGCATTACTCCATCCATTTGACTCATGTTTGTATGAGTATGTAACTCTACTCTTTTCTCTTCTTCTTCATCTTTTAAACTGTTATCTTCTTTTTCTATTATTTCGATAGTTCTAGCATTAATTATTAGATCATTGTAAAATGAATTATTTTTGACATAACCACTTACTTTAATCCACATTTTATCTTTAAACTTTGATAACAGTTCATCGTATGCTTCTTCTGTACTTGCATATACCCTAACATACATACTAGTAGTAAAATCTGTTACTTTTAATGTTAGAGATTTATATTCTCTTTTGTTAGCAGGTACTACTTCAAAAATTTGTACCTCTACATTTACATTATCTACTTCATAACTAATGTCATTTAATTTAGTTATATCCCCTTTTACTTCTCCGAATAGCTTTCTACTATATCTTTTTTCACCATAATTTGAACTATTTGAAACATTAGATACTTTTAATGGTTCTAGTTTTGGAAGTTTATCTATGTTTTTTAGTTTCTCATTATCTATTTTTTTAAGAGCTTCTATATCTTGTCTTATTATTTTTTCTTTTTCAGAGTTTAATCTGATATTTGGTAAGGTTTTAAAACCATAGTTTTTAAAATAATTATTAATAGTTTCTATTTTTCTTTTAATAGTTATCTCTTCAGACTTATTGTATACTTCGATAAAAAAGTCATCATTTTCACGTACTAATCTATCACAGAACATGTTGTAATATAAATTATTATTGTTTATTAATATAAGTATTTGTTTGTAGTATTCTTCAAAAAGAGATAAATCTTCATTTTCTGTTTTTATATAAAGATTATATTTAAACTTTTTGTCTACAAAAGTATTCAAACACTCTAAAAAAATACTAATGTCATCATAATAAAAATTAGTATTATTTTTTATATATATATTCCAGGTGTTCTTACTTTCAACTACTACGATTTTTTCGAAAATAGCACTAGAAAAAGAAGAAAATCTATCTTCTGGAAATTTAATTTTTGTCAGTAGATCTTTTATTCTAGTTTCCATAAAGCCCCCTTACAGCATTTCAATATTTTCGACTGGTATTAGTTTTGTTTTTAAAATCGTCTTTTTATTCCTTATTATAAATCCTATAAAAGAATATAAATCAATTGTTTTTAATATTTTTTCATATTTATAGGCATTTTTATCAAAGTATATATTGTCACGCACCATATATGTTTCAAAGTCTTCAAGTGGGACTCCTAAATACATAAGCCAGTATGGGTATATTTTTTCTTTTAATTCTCTTAGTTCTTTTTTACCTATATCATATTTTGATTCTTTACTAATTCTCGTATATAGTTCATTTATTATAGCAAGTTCTGTTACTACATCGACAATTTCTGTTTCATCTGTTTTTAATTTTGACATTTCGTATCTTATTATTTTATACATTAAATATGATAAGAAATTATCTTTATCACGAGTTGTTATTTTTTTACCTATTGTTATTATTTTTGAATTAAAATCTGTTTCTACGACATTTAAACTTGGATGTACTACACAGATTTTATACTCTTTTTTTACATCAAATTTAAGAATTGAAGTTAATTCTTTTGAATACTTCTTTTTACTTTGATCCCATATTTCAAGAATACTATTTCTATATCTATTTGTCTCTATCTTTATCCTTTTATATAAAGGTGAATTTTCTACTAAATTATAGATAATATCATCATCAGGAATGAAATCGTCTAAAGAGTTTAATATTTCTGCTTTATCAGTGTGTACTAAAGAATACTCTTTTTTGTTAGATGTCCATATTTTTAGTTTTAAGTTATGAATTTCTTCGCTTACAGCAGATTGATAAAGTAGATGCCAAATAAGTAAGTATTTGTTTACGATTATATCAAGTTTCATTATTACCACCCTACAAATATAATAACATAATTAATCAGTACGTAACAAGAAAAAAGAGCATTTTAAATAAAAAAAATTACTATTTATTAGTAATCTTTTTATCTATCAATTTTTGTACATACTATTTGATATTCATCAAATCTTTTTTCTACTTTTCCTGTTGCTTTTATAATCTCATTTTTCTTAAAATTATTGTTTTCTTTATACAAATCAGGAAACAGTATTAATGTAGTTGTACCTGTGTTATCAGAACCTGTTATAAAGCACATGCTGTCACCTTTTTTAGTCAGTATTTCTTTTATTCTGTCTATTGATACTATTATATCTATTGTTTTATTTAAATGCTCTTTAATGTTTGATATATCAATTATACTAGGATTATTTAGTTTAAACTTTTCTGTTTTATGACTTGTTAGATAAAAACCAAATATTTCTTTCTCATGATTTAGAATTTCATCTATTGATAATTCTTCACTTTCTATCATTTCTGGTTTTGGAAGAAGTGATTCTTCTAAATCATATGATAAATCCATGTAGTTTAAAATACTGTCTAAGTTATTTAGTAAAGTATTTATATTGTTAAACTTATCAAAACAGTGTGCATATATCAGTGATTCTAAAACTTTTCTATTATTTGTTTTTTTATGAGTTCTTTTTAAGAAATCATATATATCTTTATATGGTTTATTTCTTTCTTCAATTATGTAGTCAGATATTATTCCTCCGACATTTCTTATGGATGCTAAAGGGAAAATAATTGCATTGTTGTAGATTCTATAGGTATTATTTAAACTTATGTTAATGTCTGGTGGCAAAACTTTTATTCCAAGTTTTTTTACTTCTTGTAAATATTCTCTTGTTTTGGCATCACTTCCTACAACGCCTGATAAAAGTGCTGCATAAAACTCTTTAGGAAAATAGTATTTTAGATAAGCCATTTTATAAGCTACTATAGAATATGATACTGAATGGCTTTTATTAAATCCATACCCTGCGAAGGCTAGAATTAAATCAAACAGTTCTTTGCTTTTCTCTTTATCTCTTCTAAGTTGTAATGACTTTTCTATGAACCTTTCTTCTTCTCCTTTTAGAACATCATACTTCTTTTTACTCATTGCTCGCCTTAAGATATCTGCTTCCGCTAAAGTGTAATTTGCGTATTCTCTAGCTATTAGCATTATTTGTTCTTGGTATATGATAATACCATATGTATCTTTTAAGATAGGTTCTAGTACAGGATCTAAGTACTCTATTTTTTCTTTTCCTTCTTTTCTTTTGATAAATGATGGTATGTTTTTAGCGGGTCCTGGTCTAAATAAAGCTATTGCGTTACATAAATCTGTAAAGCTTTTAGGCTTTAAATCTTTTAAAAACCTTTTCATACCTTCTGATTCAAATTGAAATATTCCTGTAGTATCCCCTTTTTCAAAAATTGTCATAACTCTAGGATCATCAAATGGTATTTTATTAAAATCTATTCTTTTATTAGTACTTTCTTCTACCATTTTTATAACATTATCTATTATTGATAGATTTCTTATTCCTAGAAAGTCCATTTTAATTAAACCTAGTTCTTCTAAATATTCCATAGTATATTCTGTTAGATTAATCTCTTCATTATGTTTCACAGGTACTATATCATATATTGGTTTATGACTGATTACTATTCCTGCAGCATGAATACTAGTATGTCTCTTATTACCTTCGATTAGATTAACTATGTTATATAAGAGTTTTAGTTTATCGTCATTGTCTATTAAAACACTTACTTCATTATCACTACTTTTTAGTTCTTTTAACGTCCCTTTAAAAGGCATTTTTTTACATATGATATCTATATATTTACCATTTATTCCTAAAATTCTACCCACATCTCTAACTGATGCTCTCCCACCAAGTGTTCCAAATGTAATTATTCCGGCAACGTTTTCTTCTCCGTATTTTTCTTTTACATATTCAATAACTTCGTCTCTTCGTATATCTGGAAAATCCGTATCTATATCGGGCATTGTTATTCTTTCAGGGTTTAAAAATCTTTCAAAAAGCAAGTTGTATTTTAATGGATCAACATCTGTTATTCCTAAACAGTATGACACAAGCGATCCTGCAGCAGATCCCCTACCTGGCCCTACTAAAATACCTTTTTGTTTGGCATATTTTATATAATCGTATACTACTAAGAAATAATTCTCAAAGTGCATATTTATTATTACATCTAACTCATATTTTAATCTATCTACATACTCTTTTGTAACGTTGTTATTTAGCCTTCTTTTTAATCCCTTCATACTAAGAGCTCGTATAAACTCTTTAGGATCTTCTACTTCATATTTGGGCATAGATAGTTCTTTTTTAAAAGTTATATTGCACATATTTGCTATTTCTAATGTGTTGTTAATACTTTTGGAACTAACTAAATCAAACACTGTGTTGTTGTCGTATAAATAGTTATCTTGATATGTGAATTCAAGCCCATCTTGAATAGTCTTTCCATCACGTATCATAAATATATATGGCAAATACTTATACATTGGTTTTTCTAAATATAGGGTTTTTTTAACAAAAACTGTTTCATAGTTTTTATATTCGTCTTCTTCTTTTTTTGAAGAAACTCCTATGTATATATTCTCAAAAATAGTTTTGTATTTATCATATGTTTTATCATCAAAACAAATACATACTAGTCCATCTTTATATTTCTTTATATCTTCAAAAGATAATTCTCTTTGTTCTTTAATAGTCTCAACTTTTATTAAATTATAATACCCTTCACTTGTTTTACAGTATAAGAGTATTTCTTTTAGATCTAGTCCAATTATCGGTTTTATTTTATTTTTTTCAAATTTTTTATATACTTCCATTGTTCCATATAAGTTATCATCAACTATTGCACAGGAAGTTATACCTTTTTTCTTTAAGGATTCTATTAAATTATCAACTTTTATTAAACTTGATAAGAGACTATAATCTGTTTTGATATAAAGTGGACAATACATAACTATTCCTCCTTTGTTTTATTCTAACACAGATAAGTTTTTATTTAAATAAAATTACTTATATTATACATATTTTGACTTTTTTTGTTTTTTTTATACAAAATACTAAAATATATGCTATAATTAATGGTGAAGATTATTTATGGAGGGGTATTATGTCTAGTGTTATTGCCAAAAGAGAAAAAACACGTAGAATGCCGACACTTGCTTTATTTTTTATAATAATCGGTACTGTTTTACTAGTTATCTCTTTTAAAGATTTAAGTACATTTTATCACAAGAATAATAGTTATATTTCTACTGAAGCACATGTAATAAAACATACTTATGATAACGGCAAAATATCTTCAGTTATCTTAGAGTATACCGTAGGTGAGAACAAATATACTGTTTATTCAAATAATAAAACTGATTATATTAAATCTTATGGGTCAATTATAAATGTTAAATATAATCCTAAGAATCCTGAAGATGTTGTTTTTCCTAATAGAGGATTTAATATAGTTATACCAGTTGCATCATTAGTATTATTATCTATTGGTTTAGCAATTGTAATAGTAATGCTTTCTGATAATGTTAAGAGACTTAGAAAATACTCTAAAATAATTACTGATAAAAAGAAAGAAGATAGAGATAACACAAATCCATATAATAGATTTAATAATAATGTACAGACTAATAATATGATATATGATAATAAAGAAAACGCTATTAATGAAGAAGAAATAAAAGAAATAATAGAACCTAAAGAAAAAAGAACAGTTGCTGAAAAAGACAGAGTAAAAGAAGATAAAGAGGAAGAGATTATTGAAATTCCTTCAGTATCTGATGATTCTAATCCATTTGATAATGTTAATTACATTGATTTTATTTCTAATCTTGATAATAATGACGAGGTTCCTAATTTTATTCCTAATATTGATAAATTGAAAGAAAAAGAACAATCTAAATAATATTGTTCTTTTTTTTATTTAATATGATATAATATGGGAAAGGAGGAAAAGTATGAGTTATGATGTTTTAATTACAATAGCAATAGTTGTTATCGTTATAATTCTAGGATCAATTAAGCAAATTAATCAATATGAGAGAGGTATTAAATTTACACTTGGTAAGTTTTCTAAGATAATGGAACCAGGTTGGAGATTAGTTTTCCCTATTTTTCAATCTTATAAAAAAGTTGATATTAGAACTAAAGCAGTTGATGTTCCTGAACAAGAAGCAATTACTAAGGATAATGTATCAGTAAGAATAAATGCTGTAATTTATTACAAAGTATTTGATGCTTCGAAAAGTGTGCTTGAAGTTGAGAACTTCTTCTATGCAGTATCACAACTTGCTCAAACTACTATGAGAAATGTAGTTGGTTCTGTTTCTTTAGATGAATTATTAAGTGAAAGAGATAAACTATCTGAAGAAATTTGTAAAGTAATTGATAAAGCTACTGATCCTTGGGGAATTAAAGTTGAAAACGTTGAATTAAAAGATGTATCATTACCTGAAGAAATGAAACGTGTTATTGCTAAAGTAGCAGAAGCTGAAAGAGAAAAACAAGCAGTTATTACTAAATCTATCGGTGAAGTTGAAGCTTCTAAAAACTTAGCTAAAGCTGCTGAAACTATGGCTAAATCAGATGGTGCTCTTCATTTGAGAACTCTATCTACTATAAACGATATTTCATCTGATCAATCAAACACTATTGTTTTTGCTCTTCCAATTGAAGTACTTAGAGCTTTAGAAAAGAAAAGCAAATAAAAAGACCAAATGGTCTTTTTTTTATTGAGATTTTTCTTCTTGGGTCATATTGCTATCAGTTATTATTTCTTCAGATATATCTGATGATTTAAAACTGAATTTTATATTGTTTTCTACAACTTGTGAATAAAAATATATTTCATATAATTCTTTTTTTGTTACATCATATTGTAGTTTGTAGGTTGTTGTCTCATCTTTTTTTATTATTTTTTGATTACTAGTATTCTTGTTAGGAATTTGTACTTCATTAATATCATAAAACTTAAAGTAATCATCTGGAGTAATTGTTATAGTTTTATCTGTTTGATTAGTAATTTTAAAAGTTAGTTCTATTGCTGTATTGTTGTGAATATAATTAACTTTTTCTAAAGTTACTTCTATTTTATCTAAGTAACCTAACTCATTGATACCATATTCACTTTTCAATATGTGTTTACCATCACCAGTGTTAAACATAAATGTTGTAAATAGTATGGCTACAATACATATAAAACCTATTACAATGAGTTTTTTTATATCTAATTGTTTTATTTTTTCTCCAATATTCTCTAACATATTTCACTTCCCAACCTATTTTAATTCTTTTAGATAACTTGTTCCTATCATTGGTGGATCAACTTCAAAGTTTTCTGCTATAGTTGCTCCAATATCTGCAAATGTATTCATGATTGGTAACATTTTTGGCTCATTGAATACTCTACTATAAATTATTACTGGGGTATTTTCTCTTGTATGATCTGTTCCTTTAAATGTTGGATCATTACCGTGATCAGCAGTAATAATTAATAAGTCTTCATTATTTAATTTGTTTAAAATCATTGGTATTTCTACATCAAATTCTTCTATTGCTCTAGCATAGCCTTCTACATCTCTTCTATGACCATATAATGTATCAAAGTCATTTAGATTTGCAAAGCAAAGTCCCGTAAACTTTTTATCCATTATTTCTAATAATTTATCTACTCCATCTTTATTGTTAGCAGATCTTACTTTTTTTGTTATTCCTTTTCCATTAAAGATATCATATATTTTACCAATTGAAATGACACTTAATTTCTTTTCTTCTATTTTTTCTAGTATTGATTTTGATGGTGGATCACAGGCAAAGTCTTTTCTATTACTAGTTCTAGTAAAATCAGTACTGTTAGTACCTACATAAGGTCTAGCTATAATTCTTCCTACTCTCCACTCATCTTTAGTATTAACAAGTTCTCTTATTTTACCACATATATCGTACAATTCATCTAAATTTATAATTTCTTCGTGTGCTGCAACTTGTAGTACTGAATCTGCTGATGTATATATGATTAATTCTCCAGTACTCATTTGTCTTTCTCCAAGATCCTTTATTATTTCAGTTCCACTTGCTGATATATTACCTATTACTCCTCTTCCAGATATTCTTTGAATCTCTTCAATTAAATCAAGAGGAAATCCATCTGGAAATGTTGGAAAGGCATAACTACAACGTACTCCTGCTATTTCATAGTGACCAGATAATGTGTCTTTTCCTTTATTAGTAGGTCTTGCAATTGTATAGTATGCTTCTGTCTCATCGTTAGCGCTCATCCCTACTGTGTTTAGAAAACCTAATTTTTTTAAATTTGGAACAAACAAATCTGTCTTTTCATTAATGTGTCCTAAAGTACAAGCACCAACATCTCCATAATTTGAAGCATCTATTGCTTCCCCTGCTCCTAAAGAATCACAAACAATTAAAAATACTCTTTTAAACTTCATAAAACTACTTCTCCTTACTATTTCGAGGATGATAATCCTCATAATCTTTTTTTACTTTTTCATTTGAAATATGGGTATATATTTTAGTAGTAGATATATCACTATGTCCAAGAAGCATTTGTATACTTCTTAGATCTGCTCCACCACTTAACATATGTGAAGCAAATGAATGTCTTAGTGTATGTGGTGTTACATTTTTACTAATGTTTTTTTCTACTAAAATCTTTTTTAAGTTTTTTAAAAATCCTTGTCTAGTCATTTTTTTACCATGATTGTTTAAGAATAAATAATCATTATCACCATTTATTAGAAATAGACTTCTGTATTCTAAATACTCTTTTAAAAAATACTTTTCATAGTCATTTATTGGAACTATTCTTTCTTTATTACCTTTTCCAATACATCTAATTATGTCGTTTTCCATATCCACATCTCTTAAAGTAAGAGATATTAATTCACTTATTCTAAGACCACTACCGTATAGGATTTCTAACATTGCTTTGTTTCTATAATCATACTTTGTAAGAAGTGGAATATCAAGCAAGTTAGAAACTTCTTCAAAAGAAAGTGTATCAGGTAGACTTTTTTGTAGTTTTGGTCTATCAATAAATTCACAAGGATTGTTTTTTATTTTATTTTCTTTTAAAAGAAAAATAAATAAATTATTAATTGAGGTAATGTTTCTAGATACAGATTTAGGATTCATATCATTTATACTTTTTAAATATTTTAAAACTGTACTCTGCTCTACTTCTTTTAGTGATTTTACGCCGTTTTCTTCTAGAAATGAAGTAAACTTGTTTAGATCATATCTGTAATTCTTAGCAGTTTCTTCAGATAGTTTTCTTTCGTATTTAACATAATTAATATAATTATCTATCGTCTCTTTCATCTTATACCTCTTTTTAATTATATCAGATTTATACTAATTTATAAACCGTTTTTTGTATTTTTTAAACTAACAAGTATTCTTTTGATAATATTCTAGAATCTGAACAATAATCTATTACATATTTATTATTCTTTTTACATATTACTATCCCAATTGTTTTGCTTTGACTTATCTTTTTTATATTTTTATCTATGTAATTCATATATACTTGTATTTGCCCAATGTGTTCTTTTTTAAGCTCGGTTATTTTTAATTCTATTACTACATAACAATTAAAATTAATGTTATATAAAAGTATATCTATATAATTATAGATATTACCCAATTTTATCCTATATTCATTATCAATGAAACAAAACCCCTCTCCTAATTCTTTTAGAAAACTTGATATATCTTCCAAAATTAGTATTTGTAATGTTTTTTCAGAAACTATTTCATAATTTAAACTGTTTTTTAAGATTATCGGATTCTTTATAAAGTCAGATACATTTGTTTCTTCTTTTAGCATTAGTTTTTTCTTAGTTCTTTTATCTAATCTTTCATATTCTTTATTTTTTATTCTTTCACGAAGTTGTCTTACTCCTAAGTTTTGTTTTAGGGTTATGTCAATATAGTAATTTATTTTATTTGTGTTTTTTATTGGTAGCAATTCAGAATAATGTGACCATGTAAGAGATATGGTCGACAGTGTCGACCATTTTTGATTTTGAAATAAAATGTAGAATTGTCTTATTCTTCTTAGTGTTCTTGCATTATATTTTTTCCCAATTTCTATCATTAGTTTTTTAGAGTATTGTTCTATAATACTATCTCCATATTTACTACCAGCTTTATATAAGCGTTCTCCTATTTCATAATATGTTTTAACCTTGTTTTTTTCTTTTGAAAAATCTTTTATTTTATTATAAATTTCATTCTCAATTAATAAGTTTTTTATATTGTTATAGTACTTATCCATTATATACCTCCATATATACAATAGGCAAAATATTTATTAATACCTAGTTTGTTCTTTAACTTTTTATCTTTTTTTGATAAAATATTTAGAGGAAGGACTGGTAGTTATGGATAAGCCTTTAGCACTTGTTTTAAAGCCAAATTCACTTAGTGATATCGTAGGTCAATCTCATTTAATTGGCAAAGATAAGATTATAAGTAATATGGTTAAAAGTAAGAAACTATTTTCTATGATTTTATACGGTAATCCAGGTACAGGTAAAACCTCTATTGCTAATGCTATCGTTAATGATTTAAAATGTCACGCAAGATTCTTAAATGCAACTTTAAATAATAAACAAGATTTAATAGGTGTTATTGAAGAAGCTAAGATGTTAGACGGTATTGTCTTAGTGATGGATGAAATTCATAGAATGAATAAAGATAAACAAGATATTCTTCTTCCTTGTTTAGAAAATGGATTAATTACTTTAATTGGTATGACTACTAGTAATCCGTATCACAAAATAAATCCTGCGATTAGAAGTAGATGTCAAATATTTAAACTTGAACCTCTTTCTTCCTCTGATGTCGAAGATGGTTTAAAAAAAGCTATTAAGAAAGATATATTAAAAGATATAAAAATTGATAGAAAAACTATTAAATATATTAGTGAAATATCTGGTGGAGATTTAAGATTTGCCCTTAATTTACTTGAAGTAGCTTATTATTTTAATAAAGACCATAAAATCGATATAGAAGTTATAAAAACTATTAATAATAAACCAAACTTCTTTCACGATAAAAATGAAACTGGACATTATGACGTCTTAAGTGGGCTTCAAAAATCAATAAGAGGTTCTGATGTAGATGCTGCTTTACACTATGCTGCAAGACTTATTTTAGCAGAAGATCTTGATAGTTTATATAGAAGGCTTTCTGTTATAGCTTATGAAGATATAGGACTTGCTAATCCTACTATTGGGCCAAGACTTGAAGCCTGTATTAATGCTAGTGAAAGAGTTGGATTGCCCGAGGCTAGAATTATTATGTCTAATATAGTGATTGAAATGGCTTTATCTCCTAAGAGTAATACTGCATATATGGCTATTGAAAAGGCAATAGCTGATTTAGAAACTAAAAATATTGGAGATATGCCTAGTTATTTAAAGAGTCCTTATATCGGTTATAAATATCCACATGAATACCGAAATTCAATAGTTAATCAAAACTATCTACCTGAAGGTTTAAAGGGATCAAAGTATTACATTCCTAAAGAATCTTCAAAATATGAAATTAATTTAAAAAATACAAAAGAAAAGATAGAAAGATTTAAGGAGGGATTAAAAGATGAATAAATATATTAAACCAATCGTTTTTACTTTATATATATTCATACTTAATATTGTATTTTCACTTTTAATGTTTAAACACATATATTTTTCAAGTATACTGTTCTATTTTTTTGAAGCAGTTACTGTTTCTCTTATACTTAGTATTATTAGTAATCTGTTTAAAGGTAAAGCAAATAAAATAGTAAGTATTATTCTTTTTAGCATTATTACTTTTTTATTTATAGCACAGTATGTACATTATCATTTTTATGACTGCTTTTTCTCTATTTTTTCATTAGTTAATGGAGGACAAGTACTTGCTTTTATACCTGCAATTGTAAAAATTATAATAACTAATATTTTAGGGTTCTTACTATTATTTGTTTTTCTTGCTTTTATAATAGGATATATTGTTAAGAGTAAGAGCGATGTAAAACCAAAGAATTCTATCTTATTAACTCTTTTGATTATTAGTTTAATTATTACTAATTTATGTATTTTTATTCCTAAATCTGGTAATGTTTATTCAAGAAAGAATTTATTAAATGTTACTAATTCTGAAACTAAAAATGTACAAAGTTTTGGATTAATAACTTCTATGGCTATTGATTTAGAAAGATTTATATTTAGTCCTAACTATAGTTTAATTGATGAAAATAGTAATGTAGATTCATATAGTATGGAAAAGTATAATGTTTTAAATATAGATTTTGATAGTATAAAAACAGATGATATAGAGATTAATAGTTTGAATAACTATTTAAGAAACAGAAAACCTACAAATAAAAATGAATATACAGGTATTTTTAAAGGAAAAAATCTTATTTTTATAACTGCTGAATCATTTAGTTTTAGCGTAATAGATAAAAAGCTAACTCCTACTCTATATAAAATGACTAATGAAGGATTCAATTTTAGTAATTTCTACACTCCAATATATTATGCTTCTACTTCAGATGGTGAATATACTAATTTAACAGGATTACTTCCCAAAGAAGGTACTTGGAGTTATATAGCAACTAAATATAATTATTTTCCTTATACTTATTCTAATGCTTTTAAGGATAAAAATTATAGTTTAAATGGTTACCATAATGGTGCTTATAAATTTTATGATAGAGATGAAGTAATGCCAAATCTTGGTTATAATTATAAAAGCTGTGGAAATGGACTTGAAAAGCTTATTGATTGTAGTTTATGGCCAGAAAGTGATGAGGAAATGATTACTGAAACTTTTAAAGATTATGGTAATAAAGATAAATTTGTTACTTATTATATATCTATAAGTGGTCATTTAAATCATAATTTTAAAGATAATGATATGGCTATAAAACATCAAGATGAAGTAAAAGACTTAAAGTATTCAGATTCTATAAAAGCTTATATTGCTGCAAATATGGACTTAGATAAAGCTCTTGAACACTTAATTGATAATTTAAAAAAAGCAAACAAATTAAATGATACAGTTATTGTTCTTGCTCCAGATCATTTTCCATATGGCTTATCTCATAAAGAGTACAGTGAACTTAGAACAATTAATACTATTTATGATAAACATAAATCAAATGTAATTATTTATAATCCTTCAGTTAAAGGTAAAACTATTGATAAATATGCTTCAAATATTGATATACTACCTACTATTCTTAATATGTTTGGAGTTAGTTATGATTCTAGATTACTTATTGGTAGTGATATAATGAGTGATTCTGAAGGAATAGTTATATTTAATGATAGAAGTTTCTTGACTGAGTATGGTTTTTACGATGAAAGGGTTTCTAAATTTACGTCTTTTAAAAAAGTACCAGATAATTATATAAAGGATAAACAAAAGGAAGTATTAAATAAATACAATGCTTCTGGATTAATACTTGAAAAGAATTATTATGAAAAAATAAAAGCTAATTAGCTTTTATTTTTTTAATACCTTTCTAAATCCGAGTTCTTTATTATATATATGCTATTGTTCTTATAAAATCCATAGAAAATATCATTTAAGTCTACTGTTAAGTGTTCTTTTAACCAAGATATATCCTTATCTAATAGTTTTAAAGTATCATACTCTATTTTACCTTCAATTATTATAGGGAGCGGATATGCTTCTTTTTTACTTGTTTCTTTTTTAAATATAGATAATTTCCCACTTGTTTCTAATATTGCATATTCTATTTCATTTATACTTTTTATACTTTTTTCTCTAAGTTGTGTTAACAAATCTTCCAAATTATATCTTTGTTTTATCATTTCTCTTATGTTTATTTTTCCATGATTTATTATTACAGAGGGTTTACCATCAAGTATATTTCTAATACTTTTTCTTTTTAATGATAAAAATGACATACCTATTTGACATGCTACTAAAAGAAGTATTGGTACTATTACTAGCCACACACTCTTAGTAGTATCTTCCAAACTTATAGCTACAAGTTCAGCAATTAAAACAGATACTATTAAATCTATTATTCCTAATTGACCAACTTCTCTTTTACCCATTATCCTATATACAAATACAATTAAAAAATAAAATAAAAATGTTCTAAAAATTGTTATTATTATTTCCATAGTATCACCAGTTTTATTATGTGCAATTTTTATACAAAAAAACTATTATAAAAATATTTATAATAGTTTAATTCAGTGTAAATGAAATTTTTTCATTTTTTGATATAACTTTATCTACAATACTCTGTGATTTTACATATCCATAACCTTTAAATGTACAGTTTAGATTTAACATATTACATACTTCTACTGTTTCTCTTTTACTATAACCTTTTAAGTTAGGCATTTTGTATGTCTTACTACTTGTTAATAGAATAAGTGTTTCATTATTATCTAATACTGTTCCTTTTTCAGGGTATTGCATTATTACTTTGTTTCCAGTGCCTAAGATTAGTTTTTTTATGTTTTTAGTTCTTGTTTTTACGGTATTTAAATCTTGATTTATATAACTATCTACAGTAACATTTTTTAATACTTTTTCTTTATCTTTTTCAAATATGTTTAAATACTTATTCATGTTTTTTACAACACTAGTTACACAGTTTGATATTGGCTTACTGCTTGATCTTTTTACTGATGCATAGATAATTACTTGTGGATCGTTTTTAGGCCACATACCCATGAAACTCTTTGTTACATTGTAGTCATCTGTATAATATGTTCCAGTATATGAATTTACTAATTGGGCAGTTCCAGTCTTTCCTATTACACTAGAGTTTTTTACTTTATAATCTCCACCTGTTGCATATGACCAATTAGAATTTACTGTTTGATACATTAGTTCTCTTATCTTTTCTGCTGTTTTCTTAGAGGCAACACGTCTTATTTCTTCTTTTTTACCCTCGTATACAACTTTTCCATTTTCATCTACTACTTTATCTATTATATATGGTTTTAACATTATTCCATCGTTAGCAATAGCAGTTAAGGCTTGGATATGTTGCATTGGAGTTGTTGTAATACCTTGTCCAAACGATGCATTATATACTTCTGTTTGATATTTAAACTTAATTTGTCCTGGTACTTCGTTAGCTAGAGTTATTCCAGTTTTTGAACCAAAGCCCATTTTTATGTAGTAATCATATAATTTTTGTCTACTTATGAAATTATTTACGATATTTATTACCCCAACATTACTCGAAGCTTGGAAACCTTGATCGTATGTTATAGTACCGAATCCATAACCATTCCAGTCGTTAATTACTGTACCATCATCTGCTTTATATCTACCAGATACAAATGTATTATTACCACGATATGTTCCTTCTTCCATTGCTGCCATGTATGTATAAGTCTTCATGATACTACCTGGTTCATATGCTTCTCCTACAGTTATATCAACCCAGTTTTTAATATCCCTTTTATTAGGGTCGAAAGATGGCTTTTGGGTTGTCCCTAATATTTTACCTGTTTTAGCATCTGCCACGATTAGTGTTAACCAGTCAAATTTATAACTGTTAGCGGCTTCGTTTGCAGCTTGTTCTAAGAAAAATTGAATATTTGAATCAATAGTTAAATATACATCATTACCATTTGTAGCGTTTACTGTTACTCCTTTTGTTCCTGGTATTTTATAGCCATTTAAATCTTTTTGATATGTAGTATATCCATCTGTTCCTCCTAGGACGTCATCTAATAAGTCTTCAAGTCCTAGAGCTCCTTTTATTTTTCCATCTTCATCGCTATTAGCATATCCTAATGTATATGATGAGAAATTACCATTTGGATAATATCTTTTTTCATTTTCTATAAAATCAAGTCCTGGTAAGTTTAGCTTTTCTATCTTTTCTTTTTCTAGTTCTGTTAATCCTTTACCAGCATTTCCAAATTCTACTTGATATCTGTCTTTTTGATTTAAGATACTGTATATATCTTTTTCTTTCATTTTTAAAACTTTTGCTAGTTTTTTGGCAGTAGTTTTTTTATCTTTTACGTGATATAGTTTACTTTCTCCTTCACTACGAGATGGGTCTAAATAAGCAATTAAAGTATAAGATGATACAGTTGTTGCTAAAGTCTTGCCATTTTGATCATATATATCCCCTCTTTTGGCATATATATTTTTTGAAACAATACTTCTACTATCTGCAAATTCTTTTAAATTAACTCCATCTACTTCTTCTGATAAGGCTAAAAAGCTAACCCTATAGATTATGTATCCAAAACAAAAAAGAGCCACTACAATGAATAAATTTATCAGTTTATTATTTGTGCCTCTTTTTTTCATTTAAATCACCTTACTTATCTATTGTTTTTATACTATTACTAGTATAACTCAATCCCATCTTTTTTGCAACTGATTGTAAGTTTTCCAGTGATGCCAACTCATTTATTTTCATCTTTAAACTTTCGTTGTTTTTATTTTGAAGTGCTATTTTTTCTTTATCACTTTCTAATTTATAGTTCATTTCACTTAATGTACTCTTTGCAAAGATACTCATGAATGGGTATGACAAAAGAGCCATAATAGTAATGGCAAATAAAACTTTTTCAAATTTAGTAAACTTTCCTCTTTTAGTTCTTTTACTGTGCTTTTTCATGATTTCACATCCTATTTTATTTTTTCAATTACTCTCAGTTTAGCGGATTTGCTTCTTGAATTTTGTCTTATTTCTATATCTGTTGGTAGTATTGGTTTGTTTGTTATTAATTTATAATCTGGAAGCATTTCCTTTGGAATGTTTGGCATTCCTTTTACTACTGGATTTGTTTCAGTTACTTCTTTAAATGTCTTTTTACATATGCGATCCTCTAAAGAATGAAATGTAATTACTGCTATTCTACCTTCTGTATTTAGTACTTCTAAAGCATCTTTTAACGTTTTTTCAAATTCATCTAATTCGTTATTAACTTCTATTCTAATTGCTTGAAATACTTTTTTAGCAGGGTGACCTTTTCTTTTTTCTTTATACGGATAACATCTGTCGATTATATCTACTAGTTCTTTAGTAGTTTCTATTCTTTTTACTAATCTTTCTTTTTCTATTTCTTTAGCAATTTTTAATGCATGTTTTTCTTCACCATATTCTCTAAATACTTTTGTAAGTTCTTCTACTGTGTAAGTATTAACTATTTCTTCTGCAGTCTTTGGACTATTTAAATCCATTCTCATATCTAGTTTAGCGTCTTGCATATAACTGAAGCCACGACTTGCATCATCTATTTCAACAGATGATAGTCCTAGGTCAAATAGTATTCCATCTGGTTTTATGTTTTCTTCTTCACATCTTTTTTTGATATTTTCAAAGCCTTCGTTGTATATTATAAAATTATCATTTATAGATTTTAATCTTTCTGTGCTATAAGTTACAGCATTTATATCTTTATCAAATCCTATTAGTTTTCCTTTTGGAATCCTTTTTAGTATTTCACTAGAATGTCCACCAAAACCAATAGTAGCATCGATATATATACCATCTTCTTTGATGTTTAAATTATCTATTACTTCGTTTAATAATACACTTATATGTTTTTCCATATTTTAACCTTCGAAATTTGTTTCAAATAGATGATCCGCTAAATCAGATAAATTATCTGTAGCAGTATTCATAAAACTATCCCATTTTTCTTTTGACCATATTTCAAGTTTGTCATTTACTCCAATTATTATGCATTCTTTTGTTAATCCTGCATATTCGATTAGTGGTGAAGCAATTTTTATGCGTCCTTGTTTATCAAATTCTTCATTTGTTGCCCCAGATAGGAATATTCTAGTGAAACTTCTAGCATCTTTTTTGGTAAATGGTAAAGATTTTAATTTTGAAACTTCTTTAACCCATTCTTTTTCTGAATAGATAACTAAGCAGTTTTCAAAGCCTTTTGTAATTATTATGTTATTGCCAAGTTCTTCTCTAATTTTTGAAGGAATTATTAATCTTCCTTTTTCATCTAGGTTGTGACGATACTCACCCATTAGCATAATAATCACCCACTTTCCACCACAATCATCCACTATCTACCACAATTTTACTATTATCCATATTCTTTGTAAATAGTTTCACCAAAAAAACAGACGTTTTTTTATAAAAAAGAACATCTGTTTGTCAAAAAGAATTAAATAAAAAAACATATGCTATATCATATGTTATGCGCTCCTTATACTTCTTACTCTTCTCTTGTTTTTGTGGTCTTTAGTTTGGCTTTCAAATACGTGTTCTTGAGGTTCTACTCTTTCTTTTATTTCTTGTAAAACATTAAGCTTTTTTTCTATCTCATTTAATTCGCTTATATACTTTTCAAGTACTTTTTCATCTTCTTTTATTTTACTACTGTAGTATTCGGCAATAACAGGGTCTATCTCTATATAATTGTAGCATGTCAATCCTTTATCTAATTGTTCTACTAATTCTTCAGTACTAGCATTTTTGATATCTTGTATACCATTTCTATCATATTCTATTCTTTTGTTTAAAACTATGTCTTCAAAGTGGTCATCAACTAGTTCAGCTATGATATTGTATCTTCCTACATAAGACACTACGGGTACATTTTTTGTGCCAAAAATACCTTTTTTTTCTTCTGTTGTTTTTATAGGGAATACTTCAATGTATCCATATTCACTATAGCGATCGCAAAGGCTTCTTCTTCTGCCACAATTTATCGCTAATCTGTAATACTTCTTCACTGCTACCACCTATTATAATATATAACAATTTGAGGTTTTTGTCTATAGAAAAAAAGACTTAATTTAATAAATCTTTTATCCTTGATGATACTTCTTTCATATCACATCTATTTTTGATAACAGGAGTTATTGTTTTCATTACTAAGCTCATTTCTTTTACTGTAGTAGCTCCTGTTTCTTCTATGGCATTTTTTATGATTGATTCTAATTCTTCAGCACTTAACATCTCTGGCATATATGCTTTTAAGATGTCTATTTCTTTTTGATAAGAATCTACTAAATCGTTCCTATTTGCTTTTTTAAACTCTTCTATTGAGTCGTTTCTCATTTTAATTTGTTTATTTACAACATCAAGTACTAGATCATCATTTTCTTCTTTCTTGTTGTTAATTACTTCCATTTGTACTCCTGCTTTTACACTTCTTAAAGTGTTTAGTTTGTCTTTATCTTTTTCTTTCATAGCAGATATTAAATCTTGTTTAATTTGTTCTACTAAAGTCATATATATTCTCCTTTCCTATATAAAAAGCAGAAATTAATCGTTTCTGCTTCTGTTATTTCTTTTGTTTCTTTTTCTAGAGTTTATGATATTTTGTTTCTTTTCTTCTCTTCTCTTTACTCCAGGCTTATCATAAAACTTTCTCTTTTTTGCTTCAGAAAGGACTCCATCACGAGCACATTTTGTCTTAAAATTTTTAAGTGCTTTATCTAAGTTACCTTTTACTTGTACTTCAGTCATCTTATCACTCCTTTCCTTGCTTCCTACAGTGTATTATAACAAACATATTGTTTTTTTTCAACACTTTTTTTATAAAGAGTTATTTTACCTTCTTTACTTGTTTTGCTACTATTACTTGATATTGGGCAATATTGTCACAACCATTTTCTGATGCACATGTTTGAATAACTAAAACTTTTGAGTTTTCGTCGATTGGAGTTTCTGTATTATATATAGATTTGTTCTTTAATTTTAACAAGTGTTCATAATATTCTACTCCAGGAAGTCCGCTTAATTCTAGGTAATCAAAGTCTTCTTTTTCAGTAAATACTGAGAATATTTCATATTCTTTTTTACTAGTATCAGTTGTTAAAATTATTGTTTTGTGTTTATCGTAAAAGTTCTTATTTTGATAATCTAACAATTTAGAAAAAACTAATGTCATATTCATTTTATTATGACCATATACTATAAGTTTTCTATCTTGTAGTGATTTGTTTCTATAATCTAAGTAAGGAGTTCCTTTATTTGATTCTTCTTTATATAAATCATGTGTTAAATAGTAACTATTGTTTTCTGTTTGAACAATTGGTTGTGATATTACATCAGGTATTTCAATATACATAACTATTTCATTGTTGTTATATTTAGTTCTTAATTCACTAATAAATTCAAAATCATCATCATTATTTGATATAATATCTCCGTTTTTTCCAGTGTTATAGTCTTTATAATAATCGTATATTAAGTATACTGATACAAGCATAACACACATACATAGACATAATTTTAATATCTTTTTCATAACTATCACTCCTTAAACTAATATAATTTTATCATACTGTATAAATATTGGCAAACCAATAAGTTACTTTGCATGTAAAAGCCCCATTTCAAGATTAGAAATGAGACTTTATGCTATTTCTCTTTTTTTCTGTTTTTTATGACTACGCTGTATACTCCATATGATACTAAGCCAGCACCAATCATAATACTAATAACGCTTATTACACTACCAGTATTAGGTATTTTTACTGTTTGATAACTATTCTGTTTAGCTGAACTTCTTTTGGTTTTTGTCTTTGTTGTTTTTGTTGTATTCTTTTTGTTAAATGGTATACTTGGCCCTTCATTTTTGTACCATTTGGCATATAGTATTTGATTATTTTCAATAATTAAATCAAAGTCAAATTTCTGATCGAAATTACTATCAAAATACCAACCCGCAAATGTATATCCTTCTCTTGTAGGATCTTCTGGCCTTGGAACTTTTTCCCCTTCTTTTATTGTTGTGTAACCAGGTAAAGTTCCGTTGTTTTTGGCAAAAATTATAATATATGTACTGGCTTCTCCTTCATGAAATTTGCCATATATAGTAGTGTCTGAATCGATTAGAGTATTAAAATCAAATTCTTCATCATAATCTGTACTTGTATACCACCCATCAAATGTATATCCTTTTATTTGTGGATTTTCTGGTCTTGGAACTGTTTGACCATATTCCACTTGTACAGGTGTATATGTTGAATTCAAATTATCAGTAAATCTTACTGTATATTTTTCTAGTTCCCATTTTGCATATAATGTTATATCCCCAGACATATCACTTGTTATTCGTCTAATTCTATTAGTTAATGCCGGTTCAGTATGCCATCCTGCATATACGTTATGTTCTTTTGCAGCTTTTATTAGCGGCTTTTCTTCTCCAGTTATGTATGTTGTTGGACTATTACTGCCTGCAATTCCACCATTTGTTTCATATTCAATGACATTTACGCTTGGTTCTACCCATTTAGCGTATAGAGTCTTGTTTTCTCCAGGCATTTTGTTAATAGTATACAATTTAGTTAATTCTGGATCACTATGCCATCCCGCGAATTTATAACCTTCTTTGGTAGGTTTGGCTGGCTTCGTTAACTGAGTCCCATAATTAGCAGTTATTGGAGATACTGAAGTACCCCCGTTGCTTTCAAAAGTAATAGTGTACTGATGTATTTCCCATTTTGCATATGCTGTTGTATTCCTAGTAATTGGCTTAGTAAAGTCAAATTCAGTCGTGTATTGAGGATCTGAATACCAACCTCTGAAAGTGTATCCTGATCTTGCAGGTTCACTTGTTGGTCTATTTACTACTTGTCCTTCTTCAACTTTTACTTTTTTACTTCCATAATCATATTCATATGTAAGATATGTCCCCCAATGAGCAGTGTATTTTCTATCTCCTTGTGAACCTTTATTAATTTGAATTTTTTTATTTAAACTCTTATTATTATCACGTGACCATCCTTCAAATGTATGCCCTTCTTTTACAGGATTATTTAGTGTAAAAGTTGGTGTGTTTTTTGTATACGAAGTAGGATTTTGGATTAGTAATTCTCCGCCATTTAATTCATATTCTAAAGTATATGAATCTTTATCAATTGTTATTGGAATACTAGATGTTATTCCTTCTTCTGTTTTGGCACTGATTTCTGCAAAGCCTATTGCTTGTCCAGTTACATTACCATTTTGATCTACTGTAGCAAAAGTAGTATTAGAACTAGACCATTTTACTTTACTTGGAGAAGTATAATTACTATCAACAGTAAGCTCTAGTTTTCTAGTTTCCCCTGGTGCTATAGTAATTGATTCACTATTATTATGTATATTTATTATTGCTTTTTCATTTGCTCCTAAGAATGTATCACCTTGGGCAGGCGGAAGTGAATAAGCACCACTTCTGTTGTTTTCACTACTCATAATATGTTGTTTTCCAAAAACTGATTGCTCTAAATTAAACCAACTAAAATCTACTGTTTTATCTTTATTTCTCATCCAAGTAGTATCAACATTGTAATAACCGTCATCTAATTTAACTAGATTCCATGCGTGATTACCTGTTGGTGTTGTACCACTTATGTAAAATGCATACATATCTAATTGCTTTAAAATATGCATATATGCCATTGAGTACCCAGCACATACAGTATTTTTATCAACTAGAGCGCTATATGCGCTTTGACTTAACCTTCGCCTATCGGATTCAAAATATGAACCGGTATAGTTGCTTGCCTCATAATCATATGAAATAGTTTTTGCTAAAGTATATGCTATATATTGTTCTTTTTCATAATCAGTAGCATATTTTTTGGCTACTGATACAATTTTATTAGTCTCAGCATCAAATTTAGCTTTATTAGAAGAATAATTATTTATAGTACTGTTATACCAATTACTGATCTCTGTAACTACTTTTGTATTTTTATTTTTAGTATAATAAAACCCACTATCAATCCAGAAAAACTCTGGATGATCCATGTAAAGTGCTTGGTATATTCTATCTACTGTATCAATATCATATCTTGCAGTTATAGATATTGTTTTTTTCCTATTTTTTACTCCAACATATAACTCATCATAAGTTTTTTGTTGCGTAGCACTTAATGACGAATAATAGTATCTATCTTTTTTGTATGTTTTAGCAGATACTTCTGATGAATATGGTCCTACTACTGTCGTTCCTGTTGTTTTATTAATTCCTCTTACTTTAAAACTGTATGTTGTATCATAAGAAAGACCTGTCTTTGTCAATGTTGGATTTGTAGTATTTAGTGTACAACTATAACTACTTTCACTACTCTTTTTATAACATATTTCATAACTACTTGCATTTCTATCTCTACTCCATGATAGTTTAACGCTAGTTGATGTTTTAGAATCTACCTTTAAATTTGTTATTTGTGAGATAGTAGTATCAATTGCATAACTTGTTTTTACTAAAGGCATCGATACTGATAGTGCTGATATTGATAATATCGATAATGTAATTATAAGCATCGATGTACTACTCTTAAATTTTTCATCTTTATCTTTATTTCTATATTTTATAAGTAATACTGTGCTTGTTCCTATGCAGAATATTACAAAGACAGTTATTGCTATTTTTATTGATGTGTTATTACCATTATTATTTTTATTATTACTGTTGGTATTATTATTGTTATTACTATTTGTTACTGTTTTATCTTGTACTGTAGAACTTGATTCTTTCTTTAAATTCTCAACGATAATTTTCTTTTCTACGCTGTTCTCTTTTTTATATGTTTTTGATGGTAAACTTTTACTAGTCATATATGTATCTTTACATGAGATTTGTTTTTTGTTATAGACTCCTAAAAGTTTTAATATTTGTATACCAGAAGGATTTGTTGCTATTTTATTATAATTTGGTATATATGCAATTACTGTTTTTTTATCTTGTGATACTTTGAAAAATGCATATATATCTGTTTCTCTTATTATTCTTTCTAGGGTTATGGTTTCAGCATCTTCGCTGATGACTTTATCTGGTTCAGTGTATTCCTTATATGTAGTTCCTGTTTGAACGTACTCAGAATTATGAAGTGTATAACTAGATGAAGCATTTTCTGGAATGCTTGTTGTAATACATGTTCCTGAAGAAAACTTTATGTCATCATCTAAAGCCTTGACATAAGGTGTATATATAATTAAAAAGAATATAATTGATAATAAGATTACAGTTTTATTCTTCATTATATCTTTACCTCCATATCATACTATATTCTAATGTTATTTTATCATATTGTTATAAAAAAATAAAGTCTCATTATGATGAAACTTTATTTTTTTGAGATAAAAGTTCTAATAGTTTTATTAGAACTTCATGTTCATTTATTTTAGATATTTCAAAACATCTTTTACCTAAATCTTTAAAACTTGCTCCGCAGTGATATAATTCTTTTTTATCTATAATTATAAATCTATCATGAAAACTATTATCTATAATTACTTTAACATTATCATATTGTTTTTTATATTTATCATAATCATCATTATTGTATTTATTTGTTATTATTGTTATCTTTTTATTTGTTTTAGAAAGTATATCAAGCAAGTTTTTGTCAATATAATTATCTATTATAATTATTTCACTTTTTGATTTGTTTAATATATCTAGTAACAGTGAATATGCATCATATACTTGTCCTTTATAGAATAAATGATTATTCTTTTCTTTAAAATTGGAAAATGTGCTCTCTACTATTTTTAATCTTTCTTCATGTTCTAGTACTAGATTGTTTATATATTTCTGTTCTAATAAATTAGAGGATATATACTTTTTCATTAAAACAAAGGCACGCATTATTCTTATACTTACTTCTGACGCAACTTCTGTTCTTAAAACACTTGCAAGCATAGCAACTCCTTGCTCAGTAAATACATATGGTAGTTTCCTTATTCCTCCATAATTATTATTTGTATTTGAAGTCACAATTTGTGACTTCAAGTTATCAAATTCATTTTTCGATAATTGAAAATAAAAATCTTCAGGAAATCTTTTTATGTTTCTATTTACAGCTTGATTAATAACTTTTGTACCACCCTTGCATCCATATAGTTTTGCTAAATCACTATCTAGCATTACTTGTTTGCCTCTTATTTTGTATATTAGTCTTTCAATTTTTGTGTTTTTCTTTACTATAGTATTCATTATAATTTTCCCCCTTACTATATGAAAATTATAACGAACATTTGTTTGCTTGTCAATGCTTTTGTTTCGATAAATTTAAAATAATTCCAATACTTGTCATAGTTACTATTAGAGAACTTCCACCATAACTGATAAATGGTAGTGTTACACCAGTAACTGGTATTAAGCCTACCACAACACTTAGATTGAGGATTGTTTGAAAAATAATTTGAAAGCCTAAACCAAATATTATGTATTTTTTAAATAAATCTGTTTGCTCTAAAGCTAGTTTTAATACTAAATATGCTAGTAATGAAAAACATATTATTACTATAAGAGATCCAAATACTCCAAACTCTTCACATATTATTGAAAAGATAAAATCTGTCTGAGGCTCTGGTAAATAGAAATGTTTCTGTCTGGAATTTAAAAAACCAAATCCTAATAGTCCACCAGGTCCTATAGCATATAAACTCTGTATAATTTGGAAACCTGTACCTAACGGATCGCTCCAAGGATTTAAAAAAGATGTTATTCTATCAATTCTATATGGTGCAATTGCAATAAGAAGTATTACTCCTATGATTCCTAGTAGACCAAAAGCATAAAAGTATTTCATGTTAACACCTGAAATAAATAGAATTGCTACCACTGATATTACTAGTATGAATCCTGTTCCAAAATCTGGTTGTAACATAATTAATGAAAATGCTAAGCCAGTTATAATTACTGGTGGAAGAATAGTTCTTATTTTTTTATATGCTTTTTTATTAATACTTAAATACTTTGAAGTATATATAATAATAGCAATTTTCATAGCTTCGCTTGGTTGTATTCCAAAAGGTCCTATTCCAAACCAACTTCTAGAACCATTTCTAATTGTTCCTATTCCTGGTATTAATACTAGGGCTAATAAAAGAAATGAAACTAATATAAATATTTTTGAATATTTATAAAAAAAATCTGTATTTATTTTTAATATAAAATATAAAACTATATATCCAATTATTATAAAAATTAATTGTTGTTTTACATATTTTAAACTGTCTTCAAATTTATATGATGCCCAAATATATGAAGATGAAAATATCATCATCAAACCTATAAGTATTAGAATAGACATGATTATAAATATTAATAATCTTTTATTTTTGAGCATATTATCACCTATTAATAATATGAAAAAAAGAAAACTTTTATAAAAAAAAAGCCCTAAGGCTTTTAGAATAGTTTTAATATATCATTAAATGTTACATATATCATCAATAATATAAGCAACCCAAATCCAATAGTATGAATTGTATTTTCTACTTTAGGATCTACTGGTGACCCTTTAATCTTTTCTATAAATAAGAATAATATTCTACCACCATCAAATGCTGGGAATGGTAATAGATTTATTACTCCAACATTTATACTTAATAATGCTGTTAGACTTAGTAATGCTCCAAGTCCTACTGCTTTTGTTTGATCTACTATTGATACAATACCTACTGGACCACTTAATTGGTTCATTTTTACTCCACCAGTGAACAGATTACCTATTACTACAAACATTTGCTTAAAGATTGCTCCTTCTTCTTTAAAGGCATAAGCAATTGATTTAAAGAATCCTCTTTGAGTTTCTGCTTTTAAGACAATTCCAATAGCATATTTTGTTTCTCCTGTTTCATCTGTCACCTTTTTAGGAGTTATTGTATAAAAAGTTTTTGTACCGTTTGCTTTTTTTATATCAAATTTGACTGGTTTAGATAAATCTGCAACTGTTAAGTATAGACTTATATCATCTAAATAAGTAACTTTATGTCCATTTATACCAGTTACTATATCTCCTTTTTCCATTCCTGCTGCTGCTGCGGGATATTCTGCAGTTACATCACTAATCTTTGGAGTTGTAGATGGAGCTCCATAAATTAATCCTATAAGCAAAAGTATTAAGAAAGCAAATATAAAGTTGTTTCCAACTCCCATGAACATAACCATAAATCTTTGAAGAATAGTTTTGTCTTGTAAATTAGAACCTTTTGTTTTCTTTCTTTCTTCTTCAGATATTTCTTCACCTGCTAAAGAGACGTATCCTCCAATTGGTATCCATCTAATTGAGTATTGTGTTTTATCTTTAGCTATTTTCTTTGCAAGTAAAGGTCCCATTCCTATAGAAAACTCGTATACATGGACTCCTGTTAGTTTTGCAAATATAAAATGTCCACCTTCATGTACTAAAACTATTAAACCAAGTATTAAAATGAATAATATTATTGTTAATATCATATATCCTCCTTATAAAATGTCCATAAATAATACAAATGTTATAACTACAAATATTATACTATCTAATCTATCTAATATACCACCGTGACCTGGTATTAAATTAGAAAAGTCCTTTATTTTGTAATGTCTTTTTATACTTGAAAAGAATAAATCTCCAATTTGCCCTATTATTGATAAGACAAATGTAATTCCTAATAGTACAAGTATATTAATATTAGAATTTATTATATATATATAAAATAGTGCTGGAATTACTGTCCCTATTATTACTCCTCCAATTGCTCCTTCAATAGTTTTATTTGGAGATATTTTTTCACATAGCTTATGTTTTCCAATAAAGTATCCTGTAAAATAAGCAAATGTATCAGTTATAGTAGTTACTAATAATAAGTATATTAGATAATTTATACCTACATTACTAATTAGAATCATTGAGTTATATGCTACTCCAAAAAATACTGTAGCTCCAAGAACATATAAAGAGTCTGTAACACTGTACTCTTCAGTATTATCTATTAGTACTACTGGTATAAAATATAGTAAGAATACTACTATTAATATCTTATATATCAGTTCATATTTTGCACTGTAGACATCAGTTCCTAAATATACAAAGGCTGCTATTAAAATATAAGAAATTATTCTAATTACTAAAGGAATTCTACTTTTACTAGTCCTTGCTTTTAATATTTCATACATAGATGCTATTGCTAAAGCAATTCCCAGTATTTTAAAAGGTAGTCCTCCGATTAAAGTAATTGGTATAACTATAATACACATTACTATAGCGCTTATAATTCTTGTCTTCAAATTATCACTTCCTACCTTATTAATTATAACCTAAATATTTTTGTTTGAAAAGAGAACATATTTAATTATTTAATTTATTTACAAAAAAACACGATTATTAATCGCGTTTTCTCGTATAATGGTCTCTTTCTTCCATTAATCCTTCAATTGTTAGTTGGCCTCCAAGACAATTGCTTATTATCTCTTCTTTTGGAGATAATCCATATTCATTAATGTATTTTTCTCTTACTACTTTACCTAAGAAACGTACATCTTCTTTTAGACCATTATATTGTTTATAATCAATTCTATTATTAGTGTCGGTTTTTATCTTTGTAATTCTTTTACTACACATTATACTTGTATATACTAGTGCTGCTACCCTATATCTTAATAGTTCATCACTCATTTTTTCAGATAGTTTAACGTTACTATTTAGTCTTACTCTACACTTTTCATATAAAAACTTTTGAAGATTTTTTCTAGTAGTTTCTATCATACCAGAGTTTAATGATCCTATTATTTCACCATTTGCTCTTGGTAAACCATAATTATAAGTAATATTTTTTATATATTCTGTATATTCTTCTTCATAACTTAGTAATTCTTCTCTTGACATACCTTCTAATCCTTCGAGTATTTGATTTACAACGTCTGAAAGAAAACATACTTTGCCTACTCTGCTTTCCTTTTTTTCTTTTGACTCTTCTTTTATTTCTTCTTTGTTTTCATCTTTTTTCTTCTTAGAATAATTTTTGTATGTGCTTTCTATAATAGCAGGAAGAGGTTCAAATATTTCTTTGAATAACATACCTTTTGTTATTTTAGCATTTACACTTTCAATTACAAGGTTTAATACTGCTAATCTTTTTTTCTCTACCTTACTCTTTAATAAAGCTTTCTTTATTCTATACATGTACATTGCATTTGATTCACTTATATTTTCTTTGCAAGAACAATTGTAACGATGATTAACTAATATACGTTCTAGTTCTAATAATAGTTTTTTTTCTGATTCAGAAAAAGTATTTATATTTGCCATTTTATTTCCCCCTATGACGCGCTATTATACCACTTTTTTATGAATTTGTAAAGCACATTTTCTAGGTATTTAGGCTTTAAAAATATTTAATAAATTCATAATATCTGTCTTTTTATTGATAATATTGCATTTTATTCCCTATAATTCCCACTTTTTTTACAGTCAACATTTGTCGTATTTAGGATGTAATAGGAGAAATATTTCATTTTTAATGAGATAATTGATTTAGGTGATTTTTATGGTTCTTACAAAAATAAGAGATTTAAGAGATGAACATGATTTAACTCAAGTAAAAACCGCTGCTATTATGGGTGTTTCTAAGTCTACTTATGCTAGATGGGAAACAGATGAGGCTATTATTCCTCTTTCTCATTTAAATAATTTATGTAATTATTTTAATGTTTCTATGGATTATATTACTGGATTTTCTAAAAAGAAAAACTATGATATTGTTAACAAAAGTTTAGATAAAGTACTTATTGGTAAAAGATTAAAAGAGTTTAGACTATCACATGGTTTAACTCAAGAAAAACTTGCTAAAGTGATAAATACCTCTCATTCTACAATAAGTGGTTATGAGCATGGGAAAAATATGATACTTACTGCTTTTGCATATAATATTGCTAAAAAGTATAAGATATCTTTAGATTGGTTATGTGGTAGAATAGATTAAATTGTAAAAACAAAAAAAGACTCTGTATAGAGTCTTGTTTTTTTAATGGTGATCCCTCAGGGGTTCGAACCCTGGACCCACAGATTAAGAGTCTGTTGCTCTACCAGCTGAGCTAAGGAACCAGAACAATAGTATTATATCACAAAATATGTAAAAAAAAAATACTTATTATCAAAATAAGTATTTTTTTATATGTATAACTATTTTGTTATACTCTTAAGTTCTTCTTTACTAATACCCGTTATTTCAAGAATTAAATCTGAATCCATACCTTTACTTAACATATTACATGCTATTTCTAATTGTTTTAATTTTTCTCCTTCATTTTTGCCTTGTTCTATACCTTGTTTTATACCTTGTTTTATACCTTGTTTTAAACCTTTTTCTAACCCTTTTTTTAATCCTTTTTCTGTAGCTATCTTGTCACGATATGCGTCCTTAGCATTTTGTATCATTCTTGCTTCTTTTTCTTCATCATAAAGATTTAAATATGTTTCATTTTCATTTAAATCCTTTATTTTCTTTTCATATTCCATCAATATTTCATCTCCATCACTTAGTTTTTCTAAGTCTTTTATGTTATCAATAAATATTAGTAATAACATCTTTTCTAAATTGCTTAACTTTTCTTTATTATAATACTTCTCTGCAATTTTGGAAAGACTTATGTGATATTTTATGAAACTTTCATTTTCTGGTTCATGTGTATCTATTTCTAACATTCTAAATACTGATATTTCTTTTTTAAATTTGTTGAAAGCATCTATGTTTATTTGTATTAATTTTTTATATTCTGCATATGTATCCCCTCTTTCCATAGTTCTTCCCATTATTTTAAAAGCATATAAATCATTTCTTTCAAATAAACCATCATAATACTCATTATTCATTTCTAGATTAATGATATTTCCTTCGACACTTAACAGTACATCTGTTGCTTTGGCTTTTTCTTTAGCCCTATCTATTGGAAGAGTGGTGTTTTCAACTACAAGGTTTTCTTTTAAATAATTAACATCAATATTAGTTATTTTACTTATTAAAGTACATGTATAGTTACGACATTCTTTACAAGTAAATATTTCTTTAAAGATAGGGTCAAATGTTCCAGGTATTAATTTGTGTTCTTTCAATTTTGTTTTTATAAAAAACACCTCCTATTATATAAATACATAGGGAAATAGTTTTACACCTAAATTTTATTTAAAAAATTTAATAAAAAAATAAAAAGAAAACCAGTCAACATCTAATTGATATTGACTGGTTATTATTAATTCTTATTTATCTGCACACACTATTTGACAAAGAGTTTTTTCATAAGAAGTATTAGTTTGTTGTAAAACTTTATATATTTTTTTAACTTTAATTTAGTGTCGTTCAAAATTTTTTATCAATTTTGGGTTAACTCATTATTTGGTAAACAATCGTATTTGTTACAAGGGAAAGGATAAATCCTTTACCCTTGTAATATCAATTCTATTGCTATTTTACTGATATCTAACTGATCCTACAGTTAAACCACCTGAACTAATATATTGAACATCATTATAGAAGTTTACATTGCTCATAGCATTACCAGTACTTACAGATCTTTGAGAATTTGCTGCATAAAGTGTGTTAAATAATTCACCACTTGTACCATTTATAAGCGAAGCACCTGGCCATACATCAGTTACAGCAGCAAAGCTTTCACCTGATCCTCCTGAAGCATTTGATGCTGCAAAACCAACTGCTCCTAGAATTTTTCCACTAGAAATTGAAACTTCTCTCCAGCAATTCCATTCAGCCCATGCACTTTTAGTTATGCTACCAACAGTAACTCTTGTTACCTTGTAATAACTAGCAGGGAAATGGTTAGATTTATCTGCTTTTAATGCTTCTAAAGCGTTATATCTAGCTAAACCTATGTTACTTGTTGGTGCAAATGTTGTTGTTCTAGCAGTTTTACTGTTATTAACTTCTGTAAAATTAGCCCAGTATGAAACTTTTGCATTAGCATTTGATATAGATGGTGCAACGCTAAGAGTACCAGATGAACCATCATCAGCTACATAATTAGCTAGCACATAGGTATTTGTTACATTTTGTCCTCCAGAAACATCATTTGTATTTATTTCAAATCCTGAGGCACTAATAAATTTCCAACCGCTATCTGGATAGAATCCTTTTCCAACAGCTGATGTAGTTACTGTTACAGGATTTTCTGTTTTTCTTACACTCTTAATATCAGAGTAGCTTAGTACAACATCTTGAAGTTTTAGCAATCTGTCTATTCTTGTATCGATACTATCTGAACTATAAGTAGTTGCTGTTCTATCACGTAGGTATAAATAATAATCATATGCAGTAGCACTACCAGCAGCCATAGTTCTATAGATTATCCTATTATTACTACTGAAGTAATAAGGCCTATATATTTGACTTGCTGAGAATCCACTTCTTGACTTTTTAGTATATCCACTTACAGTAGGAACTGTGAAATCTATAGTTTTAGCATTACCAGCTGTAATTGTTTGAGTATTTGATACTCTTTCTTGATGGAAGTCATCAGCTTGTACATAAGTTGTGTATGCTTCTTCCAAACTATCGATATCTGCCCACTGAGCATAAAGTGCTAATGCTTCATTTGCTGTATATGTATCTCCTGGATCATACCATGTTCCTTCTGTATCTGATGCACTCATTGATGTAGCCCAACCTAGGAATATTTTACCATCTGAACATGTTGGTATACCACTTCGAAGAGTTAAATTAGTACCATTTATCTTTGTTTGGCTTGAAGGAAGTTCTGACGCATTTGCACATCCATCTCCTGCAGCATATGATACGGTAAATTGATCTGAATCTGTTACTGTAATATTTTCAGAACTTATATAAATTGGTTGCCCCCAACCATATACTTGGTTTTGAGCATTACCAGTACTTGAATCACGTTCTGAATTACCGGCATACCATGTCATATGATATATACCTGAAGTTGTATTTAATCCTTCAATCCAGTTCTTGTTAATTATTGAGTAACTTGAACCGTAACCATTACTAACACTTACTCCATGTGCAAATACACCAAGGAATTTTCCATCTGGGATAGATATGTTTTTGGTTGCTGTTCCTGTACCCCAAGCAGACACATTACCTACTGTGCCTTCAACTCTGCTATAACGTTTTACATAGCTTTCAGGGAAGTAATTATTCTTATCGTTGTAAAGATCTACAAGAGCTGCATATCTAGAGGCTCCTTGAGAACTAAGTGTTGTACCATTAAATGTTGTAGTTCTTGCTGTTTTAATCTTAGCTACAATAAAGTATGATGTTAATTTTACTTTTGGCGTATTGGTTGGATTTGCATATGTATGTAAATCCATTCTATAAGATCTTGAATTGCTACTAGTACAATCACTAGTTCGCATTGAACGATATACAGATACTCTTGACGTATTAATTCCGCCATCTGTTGCATTAGCTAGGATGTATCCACCTGGTGCTACAAGTTCCCAAGTATCATCAACATCACTAGGGATAACGCAAAGCCCCTTAAGGCCATTGCTATTCATTTCTAAATTGTCATTTACCTTTGAAGTACTTTTAACTTCACTATATTTTAGTGCTACATCTTGTATTTTTTGTAATCTATCAATTCTAGCATTAATTGTGTCACTACTATATGTCGTAGCAGTTCTCGACTTAACACTGAAATATTCTCTTACGTCATTACTTGAGTCTGGTGCTACATCCCCTACTAAATCTATTACTTTCATATCTGTGTTATCGATACCAAATGATCTATATCTAGCAGAGTTATAGTTAAGGAATCCACTTATACTTTTTACTACATATCCACTTTGAGTAGGATATGTTTGTCTTACTATATATACACTTGTTGCATCCTTTATTGAACTTCCACCTGTTACTTCTACATGACTAAAGTCTCCACTTTGTACTACAGATGTATATTTAGTTTCTAATGAAGCTACATCGTACCACTGAGCATATAGTGTTAATGGTGCATCGCCAGTGTATGTACCTCCTTCATCGTACCAATCACTTGTCTCATCTGCATTTACTGATGTTGACCATCCTATAAATGTTTTACCATTTGAACATGTTGGTATACCACTTTGAAGAGTTAAACTTGCACCAGTTTTAGTTTGAGTGGCAGGTAAATTTGAAGCTGTTGGACAGTTTCCAGCATTATAAGTTACTGTTGGAAGAGCGTTTGCATATAATGTTGTTGGATTTGTATTTATTGTATAACTTGCTCCTGCTGCTATTCCTGTTGTTGCACCATTTGTTGTGTTCCATCCTACTGATACATAACCACTTTCTGGTGTAATAGTTGGAAGTGTTATAGAACAACTGTAACTACCCCTTGTTATAGAACATGTTGTAGATGTTGCTCCAACCTCTGATACATTTGCTCCTACTTCATAGTTTACATTAAATGTATATACTGTATAGAATATTGATGTTGTTGAATAAGCAGCTCCAGTATTGTAATCTCCCACACTTGTATACTCTGGTGTAGTATCCGGTTCAGTTGATAACCCTGCCCAATCACTATTTCCTTGACCTGGTGCTGTTGCATAATTTGTTAATCCAGTATTAGAGTCTGCTAAATACATTGTGTAATTTGTATTCGAACCATACACTCCATTTTTATATACATTTTTTGATGTATATACTGAAGTATCATAATAATATACTGTAACGACATTTGATTTTCTATATACTGCGTAATAACTTGTATTTGTCGTATCAACTGGTGAGGTCGTGGTCATTGTGTTTGGTGAAGTTGCCCAGCCTTGAGGTGATGTGCCATACGGCGCTGTTGTTGAAGGCTTTGTTGGGGTATCATGAATTATTGTAGCTGCACTTGTACTTGTACATCTTACATAGTCTGCACTATTTACTGTAGTACTTGTTTTAGCACCTACATTACTACTTGAATAATAGAATGTTACATCTATTGGATTTGATAATATTGCATAAACTGTTGTATGTGAACCATCTCTTAGTGGCGTTGTTGATCCTGTTAATGTTGCGTATGTTATTGTCGGAGTTGTTGATCCAGTAGATGTTGCATATCCTGCTAAACTATATCCAGATACTGCAGGTGTATAAGATGCATTATCAGTTAATCCTGTATTAGTAGTAGAAAGAACTTTGGTATATTTTGTTGTTCCTACTGTTGGTGTTGCTACATTTATAAATGCATTCCTGTAGAATACTGTATCTGTTGAATTACATGCTGATGTGCTTGTTGGTTTATATATAGTTACTGTGCTTCTATACACTCTATAGTACGTAGTGTTTGCTGTTGTTGCTGTTGCTATAGTCATGGTACTATTTGCTGTTGCATAACCTACGGCTGTTGTTCCTGTTGGGTTTGTTGCTCCTGTTAAAGTTGGGACTGAAATTGTAGTATTTACTATTGTAGCTGCACTTGTACTTGAACATCTTACATATTGTGATCCACTAGCAGTTGCACTTCCTACTGTTCCATCTGCTGCTGTTGAATAATAGAATGTTGCTTCTACTGATTTTGATAATACTGCATATGCTGTTGTATGTGATCCATCTCTTAGTGGTGTTGTTGATCCTGTTAATGTTGCATATGTATAACTTGTTGGATTTCCAGTTCCAGCAGATGTTACATATCCTGCTAAATCATAACCTGTTACTGCAGGTGTATAAGATGCATTATCAGTTAATCCTGTATTAGTAGTAGAAAGAACTTTGGTATATTTTGTTGTTCCTACTGTTGGTGTTGCCGTATTAATATAAGCGTTTCTATAGAATACTGTATTTGTTGAATCACATGCTGATGTACTTGTTGGTTTATATACAGTTACTGTACTTCTATATACTCTGTAGTACTTAGTATTTGCTGTTGTATAGGTTGTTGTTGTTGTCATACTTGAATTAGAAGTTGCAAAACCTGATAGTGCCGTGTTTGTTCCTGTTGGGGTTGTTGCTCCTGTTAAAGTAGGTGCAGATATAGATCCTTCAGTTACAGATGTTCCTGCGGCACTTGTTGATGTTGGTCTTACATATGTTGTTCTTGTTCCACTTGCTGTTACACTTCCTATTGTACCATCTGATGCTGTTGAATAGTAGAATGTTGCTTCTATTGATTCGTCTTTCTTGTCTACTTGATAGAAAGTATTTGTTGAGGAAAATGCTGCTCCGCTTAGAGTTTCTGTTACTGGATTGATTGTACCAATGGTGTAATCACATGTTCCTCCACCGTTAACTGCAGTACATAATTGATTAAATGAATAATCTGTAGGTACTGTTGGTGTAAAGTTACTTGTTCCTGTTGCTGTTGATGATAAATACATTGCATAATGTGTGCTAGATGCAGATTGATATACACCATTCCTATATACTTTTTGATTTGTTGTTTGTGTTGTTGATGATGGATAATATATTGTTACCCCTCCAGCACTAGCAGTTCCTGTTCTATATACTGCATAATAACTTGTATTTGCAGTTGTTAAATCTGTCGTTGTCATCGTGTTTGCACTTGTTGCCCATCCTAGTAGTGTTGTTCCATATGGTGCTGTTGTACTTGGCGCTGTTACTGTTCCATGTGATACTGATGTTGTTGCAGCACTTGTTGATGTTGGTTTTAATACTGTTGTTTTAGTTCCTGAATATGAACTATTATTACTTACACTTGCCTTTTCTCCATCACTACTATTTGAATAATAGAATGTTGGTTTTATTGTTTCTTCTTTCTTTTCTACTTGGTACACACTTCTTGTTGCATTCCTTCCTGAATCAGATTCTCCTAATGCTGCTATTGTTGTTCCACTATTTGCTGTATTTTGACTTGCACTTGTATTAAATCCTACTAAAGAATAGTCTGTTACTAAAGTTCCTGCTGTTGCATCTGTTGTTGTTCCTGTTGCTGTGCTTGAAATTACTGTTGTTGCCATAGCTGTATTACTAGTAAACCATTGGTTTTGATATACTGTTTTACTTGTTGTTGCTGATGCTGATGATGGATAGTATATATTTATTCCTGTGCTATATATTGTATAGTAGTTAGAATTTGCAGATAAAGTAACTGTTGTTGCACTTTTTGCTACATCTGGGCTCATATCTGCTCCATATGAAGTATTTAATCCTGCATATGCATTATTATATTTCCCTCCAGAATTTCTTACAGTTGTTGGTATATCTGCTGTACAACTACTTCCAGAAGTTACTGTACATTGTGCTGTTGTCGTTGCTACAGTTTGTGTTCCACTTGTTGTATTTGATTGATAATAGAATGTTGCTGTATATGTATTACCAGTAAATGTAGCTGTTATTGTTTGTGCACTTGTTAATGATCCACTTGTCTTACTCCAACTACTAAATGAGTATCCTGTTTTTGCTGTTGGTGTTACTGTTGCTAGTGTTACATCTGTATTTGATGCATTCTTTCCTTTTATAAGTAAGTTGTTTCCACTTGTTCCTACTGTTGCTCCACTTATTACATTTTTACTTGTTGGGCTTACTGTACCTTTATTTGTATCATTACTTGCAAGTGTTATTTGATATACTGTTACACTTGCTGATGCTGCATCTGAATCTGAATAGTTATTATTTGGTGCTTTTGCTATTACATTTACTGTTCTTGATCCTGTTGAACCTGTTATATCACTATTTTTATCTACTGGAGATGTTGCCGTTGCATAACTTCCGCTTCCTACTTTTACTTGATGAGTAGTACATGCACTTGTTGCACTATTTGTCCATGATACATATCCTCCAGTTGATACTGCTACAGAAGTTGGTGTTGCACATTTTTGTGCTGTTATTGTTAATGTTCCTGTTGCTGTAATTACAGTATAATTATCTGTTACATCATTATTTGAACTATCTTTTATTGTATATGTGCTTATTGTGTTAGTTTGTGATCCTACATTTGTTATTGTACTTCCACTTGTCATTGTACATGTTACTGAATGACCAGATACTAATTCATTTGTTCCTGCACTACATGAACTATTTGTTAATGCAGATCCATTGTATGCTCTACTTGAACTTCCAGCTGTTACTGTTATTGATTTTGCAGTTATCTTTAGTGTTCCATTTGCTTTTGTTATGTTGTAACTACTTGTTACATCATTATTAGATCCATCTTTTATTGTTACTGTTCCTAGTGTCTTTGTACTTGTTCCAATGCCTGGACCTTGTGAACCACTATTAGTACATGTTACTGAATGACCACTAACTAATGTTCCTGTTGTTACACTACATGTTGTATTAGCACTTAAGGCACTTCCATCATATACTTTTTCTTGATTTGTTGCTGTTACTGTGATTGCTTTTGTTCCTATTGCTTTTGTTATGCTTTGTGCTGTATTTATTGTTGATCCACTATTGGCTTCATTATTTGCTGTATCACTTACATAACAGTAATACCAAATGTAATATGTTCCTGCTTCTGTTCCTTTATAACTTGTTGATGTTGGTGCTGTCGTTGTCCATCCACTACTTGTTGAGAATGTTGGTGCTGTTGTTTGTGTTTTTGATGGATTACTACTCCACCAATACATTGTTCCTCCA
>JAFRUZ010000011.1 GCA_017438635.1 Bacilli bacterium
GGATGATTATGCTCAAAGCCAATCATATTTTTAATTTCTGGAATAATTAATAATAAATCATCCATATTATCATTTATAGATTTAACTATATCATCTGTTAATAGTATTTCTTGCAAAGACATATATTCATCACCTCTTTTTCAATTGGTCTTGACTAGCCGTTCTCACCATATCAATTCCTAAACATTTTTTACTTAAAATTACAGTTTTTTAACCAATTTTCATCTATTTTAATACAATTTTAACAAAAACATGCAAGATCTATTTTTTACTTTTTCCTTATTTTATAAGGATTTGGAATCGGTCTTGACTAAATTGTTATCAACCAGTTTATATTAGTTTTATTATCATTCATGAGAGTCATCTCCTTTACTTTTTATATGTTTTTTCTAAAAAAATACGCTTTTCAAATCCACCACGTTTTAATTTCTTTTGATTAGCGGTCTTTAAAACATCATCCAATTTCTTACCATTTAATTCAGCAATTGAACTTAATATTTCTAACACATCTGCAAGTTCTTCTATAGTTTCATCAGAATTCTTAGAACTTATAACTTCTTTTGCTTCTTCTAAAAGTTTTTTATATAACTCAACTTTGTACTCTTCATCAGCTAATATTCTAGTAACAGATTCTTCACCATTACTTGCTATTATATCTGGTATGTTATCTCTAACTAGCTTGTTAAATATCCTTTCCATTTTATCCCTCTTTTTTATCTGGTCTTGACTAGCCGTTCTCACCATGTCAATTCCTAAACAAATTTTACTTAAAAACATTCTATTTTAACTATTTTTTAGCTATTTTAGCATTTTTTTATTTAAAACATGCAAGATCTATTTTTCAATTTTCCCTTATTTTGTAAGGATTTAGGAGTGGTCTTGACTAAATTGTTATCAACCAATTTATATTAGTTTTATTTTCATTCATGAGTATTACCTCCTTTAATTAACATTCTTGTCTTATTCTTTTTTATAATACTATTTAATTTTTTCTTTAATTCCTCGCGATTTAAATCGTAATAAAATTCACCATCACTACATTCTGCTACTTCATAATTTTCCATTTCAATGATTGGTTTAACAATTATAGGAATATCTTCATTTAAATCAATGTTTTCTCTTTTTTTAATTAAATCTTCATTCCACCAATCATAAACACTTATTGCATATGCATTACCATCATCAGCAATAACAGCACAATATTGTCTAGGGTCTGCATTATCTAATTCTTTTATATCCACATCATTTGACCATATAACGCGCAAGATTCTATATTCATATATTTCTTTGCCATCACAGTCATATCCTAGTATATCATACATATCATCACCTTCTTTTAAAAAGTTTAACCGTCAATACCAAGTATCAAATACTATGCTATTTTTGATACTTTTTTAGTAATTTTTCAAAATCTTCTTTTTCTTTTAAACTATTAGGAATATAAATATTATTTAATAAAAATGAATATCTTCTAAAATCAGTAATAAAAACATCCTTTTCTTTTTTATTAAATGTAATTTTTACATCAAAGCCTTCAATTTTCTTACCTTTTCTTTTCGGAGGACATATTCCGTTATAACATCTTACCCAACACCATAAAGGCTACTTTGTGTTATTTGGATTATCAATTCTTTTATTCATATTTTCTACAATCCAATTATAAGTAGAACTATTTTTATCAAAATTTATCTTTTTTTCGTCACATTCTAAATAACCTTTATTAAACAAATCTTTAACTGCCTCTATTGTTTGAAAAGTAACTAATTTCACAAACTCACCTTCTTTTACATACTAAGGATTTTATCAATATCTTTATTGTTTACAAACACTACTTTTTCTTTATATTTTTCTAAACTCTTCTTCTTTTGTTCTTCTTTTTTATAATACTTCTTTACAGTGGACCAAAAGTAAAAAATTTGAGCTATTGTAGGAGGAGCATTGTAACGTTCTTTACCTAGTTTTTGCTTTATCCATCTTTTTGTCACTCTAAAATATGATTTTATCTTAGATAGTTTAATATAGTAAATAACATCAGCCTTTTCTCTTCCTTCTTTAAACTTATCTCTACCTGTATCTTCAATTACCCAAGCTTTATTATTTATAATATCACGAAATATTTTTAAAGCTTCTTCTTCAGGTCTTCTAACATGTCCATTTTCATCATCCCATGATACTTTATCAAGTTCATAGTATTTTATATTGTATTTTTTAGCCAGTTTCGTAGCAAATGTTGTTTTACCACTTCCTACAGGTCCAATAATATAAATCCTTTTATACTTCATGGTACCACCTCTATAAAAATTATATCACAAAATAGACACAAATATCTATTAATACATAAGAAAAAGCAGATGCTTGATAGAACACCTGCTTTTTCTTGAGCTTAATTCTTCTATATAAGACTCTATCAAAAGCTTACATAAAATTTCTTACAACGCTCTCATGATCACAAATCTAATAGATGTAAGAATTAACATAAGCAGTCAGACAAATAACAATTAATAAATATAAATAAATATAAAAACTAAAAGTATTTGTATAATGAAGTTACTACGAATAGCAACTTCGCCATTATAATAAGTCATAACCTAAAGTCAAAGACTAAAAGCAACAACAAATCATAATATAAATTGACTACTCTAAATAAATAACATCAACAATAAATTACTTAAAGAAAAATCAAAGATAAATCAATAAATAACTTAAAGAAAATGAAATTTACAAGAATTACATTCTTAATCAAAAACTATTTAAAGAAAATACCACAAGGATAAATCAAAAAATAATTAAAGATATAAATGCAACTCATACGAATCACACTCTAAGTTAAAAACTATTAAAAGAAATACCACAAAGATAAAACTAAAAATAATTCAAAACACAAATGAGATTCAGATATGTTATCTATTAGACAATTCTATAGTACCATGCAGAAAAACAAATGTCAACACTTTTTTTACAATTTTTTTAGTTTTTTTACACATTGCGTCAAGCCCTTGATACATAAGGGCAAAAAAGATGACAACCTTATTGTAAAGTTGCCATTTCTTTTAAATTTTTTTCAAACTTTTTATTTTTAATCATATCAATTTCTAGTTTATAAGGAGCAAATTCTCCAACATAAGGAGTCTCCAAAATCTTAGAAATATTTTTTAGTCTATCATTATATATAATATTGATCAAAATATCAAAACCTAAATATCCAAATCCTATATTCTCGTGCCTATCTTTATGAGAACCAATTGGATTTTTACTATCATTTATATGTATGCATCCTACTAAATCTAACAATTCCATTTTATCCATTTTATCTAATAATGAATCAAAATCATTCATATCATAACCAGCATCAGATAAATGACATGTATCTAAACAAATACCAATATTGTTATATTTAACACCATCAATAATAGTTTTAATCTGTTCTAGATTAACTCCAAGTTCTGTTCCTTTACCAGACATAGTTTCTAAAAGAATTGTAGTCTTAGTAGCAGGAAGTATCTGATTAAGAGCATTTATGATGTTTTTAATTCCTGCTTCTTCTCCTAAACCGACATGTGAGCCAGGATGAAGAACTAGTTTATTTACTCCTAACTCCTCACATCTTTTACATTCTTGTTTTAAGAAATTTATAGAAAATATATATTTATTAGGATCAGAATTAGCCAAATTAATTATATAAGGAGCGTGAACAATAATATCTTTAATATCAATATTATTATCTTTCATTTTACTAATAGCCATTTTAGTTAAATTACTATTCAAAGGAATTCTATTAGTATTTTGAGGTGCTCCAGTATAAAACATAAAAGTAGTACTTCCATACGAAAGTGCTTCATCTAAAGATCCAAGAAGCTGAGTATCCTTTCTAAAAGACACATGTGATCCTATCTTTAACATATTACATCTCCTTACTATATTTACAAATGTTCTTTAATTTACATTCACCACACTTAGGTTTCTTAGCGGTACAATAATATCTACCAAATTGAACCATTCTAAGATGCGTATCACACCAAAGTTTCTTAGGTACTTTTCGCTTTAAAGAAAGCTCTACCCCAAGGACATCGGCATTCTTTCTAGCAAGCCCTAACCTTTTTGATACTCTTTCAACATGAGTATCTACAGCAATGTTAGGTTCTCTATATAATTCACTTAAAACAACACTGACAGTTTTCCTTCCAACCATAGGCAAAGTTTCCAAAAGATTTCTATCATTAGGTACAGAACCCCACTCTTTTACTTTTTTAGCTATCTCAATTATTGCTTCACTTTTCTTAGTATAATTACCAAGAGATTTAATAATAATTTGCACATCTTTTAAATTTGCTTTAGAAAGGCTATCAATATCATTATATTTAGAGAATAACTCTTCAGTAACAATATTTACTCTTTTATCAGTTGTTTGAGCACTAAGCATTACTGCAATTAATAATTCATAATCCTTATTATAATTAAGTTCACAAACAGGATTAGGAATAAGTTCACTTAAATAATCCAAAACATCATTCATCATTTTCATCTAGCCAATCATAAGAAAATAATTCAATTTCTTCTGGTTCTTTTTTTGGCCTTTTCTTTACATCTGACGCTTTTTTATAACCTTTTTTAGTCCATTCATATAAAATCTTGTCAATATACTTCAAATTGTTAACGCCATTTAGAACCGCTTCTTTTAATGCCTCTTTTATTAATCCTTCGTCTATTTTAGCATTAAGCCAGCCACTAATGGTCTCATATTCAATTGGTGATAAAGTCCTTCCAAACTCTTCTTCAATCGTATTATAAATAGTAGAGTTTTCTATATTAACTTCATCTTGCTCTACAGTACTTAATAATAGTTTTTCATAAAATGAATCAATACTTATATACTCTTTCATTTTTTTATCTTCTTTTTTTACTACTATTTCAACATAGTTCTTAGTACTAAGATTAGAAATCATCTCCATAATCTCATTAACATCAAAGCCTAGTCTTTGACTAAAATATACAGGATCAAAAACAATATCCCCTTCAACATTCATAAGAAGTGATAAAAAGATTAATTCTTTTTCAGAAATATTTAAGTCTTTATAATTCAACAGTAAAATACTAGGAATAATCAAATCACTAGTTTTTACTACATCTAAAAGTCTCTTTGTCTTCATACCAAAACCTCCTAGTAAACTTGTTTAATATATTCTTTTAATACATTGTTATCGTTCTTAATAATCCCCTTTAATATTAATACTTCAATATCATCGTAAATATCTTTTAAAAAACTATCTGGTTCTTTTTCTAAAATAGTACATATTTCATCCACAGTAATTGCAATTTCATTTCTATCTTTAATAGGAAGTTTATCATATTTAGCCATTACTCTTTTTGTATTAAGCCCCTTTAAATCACTAACAACAGAAACACAATAACTTCCATATTCGTAAAGCACTAATGGATCATTTATATCTTTATCCATAAGTTCTTTTATTTTTTTAATTAATTCTTTTTCGTTCTTAGTAAAAGCATAATCAGCATCTGTAATCATAGACCATATACCAATCAAATCATTTGTAGATAAAACATATTTAATATCTTTTAATTCTAAAGGTTCAACAAGCTCTAAATCTTTTAAAAGTTGAACACCATATTTCTTATACTTAGAACAAAAAATCTTATTTAATTCTTCTCTTTTTCTCTCATATGAAAGATTCTTAAGCAATTCCCTATTCTTTACAACTGCTTTCTTCAAACTTTCTTCTATATTGAATCTGAACAGACTAGCAAATCTAACTGCTCTAAGTATTCTAAGAGCATCTTCTTCCATTTTTAAATCAGCCTCACCGATACTACGAATAATTTTCTTTTTTAAATCTTTTCTACCATTATGTAAATCAATAATTTTATCATTAACATTCATACAAATAGAATTAATAGTAAAATCACGTCTTAAAAGATCTTCTTCAAAAGAATCAATATACTCTACACTTTCAGGTTTTCTATTATCTTGATACTTTATATCTTTTCTAAAAGTAGTTATATCAAATTTATAATTATCTGTTTCAAAAGAAACATTACCATATTCATGTAATTTAACATCATATTCTGGAAAAAGTTCAAGTACTTCTTTAGGTCTAGCCTTAGTAGTTATATCAATATCGAAACCTTTCTTACCAAGAAGTTTATCTCTAACATAACCCCCAACAATGTAAGATTCATAATTGTTATCTTCTAATTTTTTTAATACATTATATATAACTTTTTCCATAACATCCTCCAATAAATATTATACAGAACAAACTATGAAAAAACAACATTATTAAAAGATAAAAAAAATAACAATGTAAACAAAAGGAAAGCAACATAAAAAGAGAAAGACTATGCTTCCTCTGTTTCTTGTTTGTTTGATGATCTGCACTACTGTTAAAGCTTACTAATGATTTTTAATAAGTAACGAAAACTAGTAATCAGTTGTAACTAAATACCAATTATTTTTTAGTTTTTCTATTTTTATTATTGGATGTCCGGTTTCATTTTCTTTTATTAAATCTTCACCACCTGTGGAATACATCAACTGAGTTGAACCTGATTGTATTCCTCTAAATACCCAAAAAGCAATAACTTGCCCTTCTTTATCATTTTGGTACTCAACGACTTCACCACTTATTGAATATTTTTTGTATTTATTAGGCAAAACAACATTTCCATTTTCATCTTTTGATTTTAGTTTACCAGACTTAATCATATCTACTATCTCAAGTCTAGGTTTTTCAAATTTATTTAGTTCATATTGAAATTTCACATCTCTAAAAGGAAAAACGATAATAAATATAACAGATGCTATTAAAACAATTAAACTAATAATACTGATATAAGATTTGTCTTTAACAATTCCTATAATACTAAATGTGAATAAAGCAATTTCACCAATCATTAATATAAAATAAGGTACAAGTGAAAATATGAACAAAGCATCAAGCAATTCAACTTTATACCAACTGATTATAAAAGCACCAATTGCCCAACATACTGACAAAACTAATACTAAATATTTTTCTGTTTTTGACACATATATTCCTCCTTCATTATTATAAATTAAACAAACAATTAAAAACTATTATTTTAGCATTAAACAAAATAAAATAACTACTATTATTGAAATTACTAAAAAAATCACAAAAATTCTATCCTTTTGCATCTGCTTTTTTAACAATATATCTTTATTAATAATATAATAGATAATATCATTATACATACTTTCAATTGACTTTGGATGTCTGTGATCATCTAAAAATCCAAAAGCGCTGTATCGTTTACTTATGCCAACCATATCTTCATTAGCATATATATAAAACAATTCTTTTTCTAATGTAATATTATCATTTTTATCTAATTCAATCTTCCAATCAGGATAATCTTTTAATAGTCTTTTGTAAATATCATTTATACTTTTCATTTATACACCCTCAACATTATTAATATATAGCAATCAATTTATTAATTGATTTATCTTATTCTCATAATTAGTATCTAAATGTATGCTAGAAATATTGTTTATGTTAACACATGTTTTACCTTCACATGTACCATCTTCGTTATACATATTTAGCACTAAAATATTTTCATCATATTCTTCTGCTATACCAGTTATACCAGTATTGGGAGCAATTTCAATGCAAACAGAAATTACTTTATGATTATCTTTAGAATGTTTCAAGAAGCTTAATATAAAATCATTATTTATAACTATATCACATTCTAATTTTTTTTCATTGGCATCGTCATTTTTAAAAAAGCTTTCATAATCTGTATCATAATCAACTCTAAAGATATCTTTTAACCTAAATAGTTTCAAACCATCATACATACACTTTTTTGACAAATTGTATAGAATTAAATAATCACAATTAACTTCATACACAAATCCAGTATCAACTGCATTAATATCTTCGAGGTCTACATAAATAGATATTATTTCATTATTTGTTTTAAATCTATCGAATAATTCTTTTTTCATTATTTATCTACTCTCCTTTCAGCAAAATACAAACCTGCTTCTTTTCTTAGAATATCAACTGCAGCATAAACGTCTTTTCCATCTTCCTCGATGCTATTCCTTTCTCCAGGATTTGATTTATTAAAATACTCCCATGCTGTAATTAAATCATCGACAGGTTTAATACCATTACTATTCATTAACTCCTCATATTTTGATATATCCTCTTTTTTGCATAAAATATTTACAACATTATATTTATCTGTCATAATTTCAGACTCAGTAATATGATTGCCAACACCGATTTGAGCCATTCCATCATTTACGAATAAATTACCAAATACTTTGAGAATATCTTTAACAAATTCTTTTGACATATCATCTAAATAGTAGACATCTTTATGAAATTGTTTAATTGTATTACCATCATCTTCTACTTTCTCATATTTTAGACTTGTTGGTACTTCTATTATTAAAAATAATGGGTGACTTTGCAAATCAACAAAATCATAAATTAATTTTAGTATTTTGTCAGCATTAACATTAGCAATAATACTACTTCCATCAACTATATATTCCTCGTTTAATTTATCAGCATCGTTAATTACTGCACCTTTTATCATTTTTAGCATTCTAAACACCTCTATTTGTTTTTATTATATCATAAATCCATTTTTGCAGAAATCTCTTTTTCATACAACTCTTTAGTTATTCTAGAAATGTTACCACCTCGTTTTGCCACTTTTATATTTTCTTTTAATCCTTTAGGATGTTCTTTTAAAGCAATATCTCTTGTCGATACTTCCCCAAGATCAGTAAGTATTACTTCAATATCTGTCATATTATCTCTAAGCGATTCTTTTGTAATACCTTTTAATTTTTTATATTCTTTGGCTTTCATACCTGACCAACTCTTATAGATTTCATCTGTTAATAATGCAAATTCATAATCTTTTTCTATTCCTCCATCTTTCCACACATCAGTAAGTTTTTTTCTATTTAGAATTCCTTTTAATCTAAGTTCTATCCAGTTATCGTCATATCCTTTATTCCTATAATAGCTAATTGCTCTATCGATAGCAAGCGATGGATCATATACTTCATTTATTCGATCATTACCAAGATTTGCAAGCCAAAGCTTAAACGGTTCAGCCTTCGGGCTTGGGATAGATTCAATAAGCCTTAGTATCCCTTTTGTATCAAGCGTATCAGTACTTCTCATTTTGCCATCTTTAGCTTTAAATTTCAATATCCGACAAATTGTCGGAAGTTCACTTCCTTCTTCTTTTCTTAATCTCTTCTTAAGCGTAGTCCAGTAATCACTAGGGTCTTTACTATTGGTCAATACTCTTATAACATCTACAACACTAAAATAATACTCCTCTTTTTCTTCATCCCAAATACTTCTTATTTCGTATCCTTCGAACACTTTATTGAATGTTTCTAATTTATTCATTCTTCCTCCTTACTAGAAAAAGCAGAAGATTATGCTTCCTCTGCTTCTTGTTTATTTGATGAAAGAAAAGTTACTTTTTCTGCAATTACTTCAGTTATATATTGCTTTTCATCATCAGTTTCATAAACTCTAGATTCTATTCTGCCTTTTACGCCTACTATATCACCTTTTTTACAGTATTCTTTTGTGTTAGTAGCCATAAGTTGCCAAAGCACGCAATCAATAAAATCTGTTTCATACTCACCATTTACATTTTTATAGCTTCTAGGTACTGCCAAAGTAATATAAGAATAACTATTACCATTCTTAGCTTTTTTAACTTCTGGATCTCTTACTAATCGACCAACCAAAACCACCTGATTAAGCATAAATCACCTCCTTTTCTGTTACTATAAAATGGATAAAAATTTTTTGCAAATGAGGTTTTTTCACTATTAAAAACAAGTTTTAAAACAAATTAAAAAATCCTATATAGGATTTTTTTAATTTGAATAGAAAAACTAATATCAATAGATTAATTTCGAAGTTTTTAATTTTTTATCTTATGCCCCTTATTTTTACTAATCTTACAGATTCTACTTTATCATATCCGTCACGATATATTTCAGAGGCCATTCTTTTCAATTCATCAACCTTATCTTCGCTTTTTAATAAAGTATTAATAAGCGCAATTTTCACTTCATTATCCTTAATTTTTTGAACGATTGTATAACTAGCATCAGTAATTTCCACAACCTTAAACACTTCAACTCCAGTTGCTTCTCTAGAATCACACATAGTATAATTAATAGCTCTACAATCAGACATAAACTCATCTACAGCACCATCTGTAATCAAGTAGTCATAGACTTCATGACAAAGCTCACTATTAGATTGAAATAAATATGAAAGTGCATGTATGCCATTAGCCTTTTTATTATTTAAAATAATCATAAAACACCTCCTAAAAATAGTGCTCTTTATTATAATCAAAAAACAATAATTGTCAATAAAAAAAGAAAAGCATATTGCTTTCTTTATAAATTTTGTTTTAAAAGCTGATTTAATTCAACAGCATATTCCATAGGAAGTTCTTGTTTGAATTTATCAGTGAATCCTAAAACTATCATTTCAATAGCTTTTTCTTTAGGAATACCTCTACTCATTAAATAGAATAGTTTTTCTTCACTTATTTTAGATACTGTTGCTTCATGTTCAATATTACTACTTTTATTACCAACTCTGTTAGTAGGATATGTATCACTGCTAGATTCTTTATCTAAAATTAAAGTATCACATTTTACCATACTTTCTGAATTAGTAGCACTTTTCCTTATATCAACAAGACTTCTAAAGTCTGATTTACCGCCATTTGAAGCGATACTTTTAGATACGATGTTACTTGTAGTATTTTTACCAATATGAATCATTCTAGCACCACTATCTTGATATTGATTGGTTCTTGCAACACTAATAGTAATACAAGTCCCTTTTGAATTATCACCTTTAAGAACACAGCATGGATACTTCATAGTTTTATATGAGCCGATATTACCATCTATCCATTCCATTGTTCCGTTCTTCTCTACTAAAGCTCTTTTTGTTACTAAATTATATACATTAGTAGCCCAATTTTGAATAGTAGAATATCTACATGTACTATTTTTTCCAACATATATTTCAACTACAGCAGCATGTAAATTAGAACTAGAATAATTCTTAGCAGTACATCCTTCAACATAGTGTAGACTGCTATTATCATCTACTATAATAAGTGTTCTTTCAAATTGCCCTAAATCTTTAGAACTAATTCTAAAGTAACTTTGAAGAGGACGATCTAATTTTGTATTCTTAGGAACATATATAAAACTCCCTCCAGAAAATACTGCTCCATTTAAAGCCGTAAATTTATTCTCTTCTGGCTTTACAATTTTTGAAAAATACTTATCTATTAAATCTCTATGATTTTTAAAAGCATTTTCAATAGATGTAAATATAACATTTTTATCCTCAAGTTCTTTTAACATGTTATGATATATTACTTCACTTTGGTATTGAACACCAATACCATCTAAATACTCTTCAGATTGTGGTACTCCAAGAGAATCTAGTTCTTTTTTTGTTTTTAGATTTATCTTACCCCAATCATCAGTTAAATTATCATCACTTGATTTATAATAAACAATACTGTCAAAATCAATACTTAAACTTGGCCCAAAACTAGGCAAATCAAGTTCTTTAAACTTTTTATAACATTTTAAACGATATTCTAATGTCTTTTTATCTTCACCTTTTTGCTTGGATATTTGCTCTACTTTTTCTTCATTTAATCCTTTAACTATCATGTTCTAATTCCTTTAACAATTTTTCTACAGCTTTAGCAGGTAATAACGCACAATTTTTTCTATTTGGTTGAAGATATATTTCATCATAGACATTTAATTCTTTTAAAAGATCTTTATCATATTCTTGTTCATTTATCATATTTATATAATTATTAAGTAATTCCTTTACTTCATCTACTTTTTTATTTATTAAACTCTTTAACATTATTGAAGTAGCACTTGTAGATATAGCGCAAGCTTCTCCATTAAAACCTGCATCGGCAAATACACCATTTTCTACCTTAAAATAAATATCTAAATCATCTATACAAGATTCATTATTTGTATTTATTTTTATATAAGAGCTATCTTCAATAGTTTTTTTATTGTATGGATTTTGATAATTATCTATAATTATTTCTCTTTTTAATTCTTTATCCATTTATATCACCACATCAAATATATTTTTAGAGTTTTTTAATACTTGGATTAATTTATCAATCTCTTCTTTTGTATTATATAAATATAATGATATACGACATGTATTTTTTATACCTAATTCATCTTTTAACAGTTTAGCACAGTGATTACCTGCTCTAACACAAATATTATAATTATCAAGATATATTGCAGTATCTTGAGGGAAAACATCTTTTATATTAAATAAAACGTTACCTGCTTCTGATTCTTTATTTAGTATTTCAATATTTTCTATTTTAGATAGTTCTTCTATTAAATAAGATCTAAGTTCTTTTTCATGTTCTTCTATTTTATCAAAACCTACCCTATTTAAATAATCAACAGCAGTACCAAGTCCTATAACTCCTTCAATGTTTTGAGTACCTGCCTCAAATAATGTTGGAATACTTCGATACTCGCGAGATCCATCACCTTCAAAGAAGTTATTCATACCACCACCATAATTAATTGGCTTTGTTTTCTCTAAAAGTTCTTCTTTTCCATAAAGCACTCCGATACCTGTAGGACCACACATTTTATGTCCAGAAAATGCTAGAAAATCAATATTCATATCTTGGACATCTATTTTTCTATGTCCTGCACTTTGGGCAGCATCTACTACAAAATAAATATTCTTGTCCTTTAATCTTCCCCCTATTTCTTTTAAATTTCTGATATCACCAATAGTATTAGTAATATGAGCAATAGAAACTATTTTAGTTTTTGGAGTAATCTCTTTTAATAAATCACTTGCTTGAAGTTTTAAATTCTTATCAAGTGGTGCATATTTTATCTTTATTCCAATTTCATCAGCAAGTTCAAGCCAAGGTAATACGTTAGAAGCATGTTCAGTTTTAGTAATTATTACTTCGTCTCCAGGTTTTAAATTATGTTTTGCAAAACCAAATACTGTTCTATTCAATGAATCAGTAGTACCACTAGTAAATACTATTTCTTTACTAGATTTTGCATTTATAAAATCTTTTACTTTATCTCTAACACCTTCATATAAACTATCAACCTTTAAACTAATTTTATAATCCCCTCTATGAGCATTTGCAGTATAACTTGTATAATAATCATTTATAGCATTCAAAACACTCTTAGGTTTAAATGTAGTTGCACTATTATCAAAATAAATTATGTCTTGTTTTAACATATCAAAGTCTTCTCTATTCATAGAATCACCTCCAATACTCATTTATTTGTTTTAAAATAATCTCTCTTTCTTCAAAAGAAATATCCATACCTCCAATTAAGAATGATCTAACTAATAAAACAGTAGCATCATCTCTAGATATTCCTCTTGTCATAAGATAAAAAATATTATCTTCTTTAAATCTACCTATATAAGCAGAATGATTAGCTTCAATATCATCGTTATCAATTAATAAATTAGGTTTAATAGTAGAATTATTATCTTTTAAAGTAATAATCTTACTATCTTGATTAGTATTAATTCTAGTATAATTTTTTGGTACTACTGTATTGATAACATATGATAATTTACTATCTGTAGTATTAATACCATGATTAGTTATCTTACTAGTTATATTATTACCTAAATGATTAATGTTGATATTATAATCATTATCTTTAATATTAATATTACTATAATAATAATTAAATAATATATCATCCTTCAGTAGATCTATATCAAAACTAACAGAACTATCTATGGCAAATACATAAACCCTTGTATTATGAACAGTACTATACTTAATTCTTATATCAGAAAACAGAACATTAATAAATACTTGGATATCATTTTTTGCAACAATACTTAAATAACCTTTGTACTTTTCTATAATAAGTGTTGTATCCTCTTCAAGATAAAGGGTCTTACTTGTATTGATGTCTCCTATAAGTAGTTTATTCATAAACGATATCCTCTTCTTGTTCTTTTTCATTATTTTCAAATATTTTATAACCTTTTTCCTCGATTAGATCCGCTAAAGAAGAATCCCCTGTTTTAATTATTTTCCCATCCTTTAAAACATGAACAAAGTCAGGTTTTATCTTTTCAAGTATTTTGTTATAATGAGTAATTAATAAAATTGAACATTTTTCCCTTGCGTGGTATTCTAAAACATTTTTACATACCAAATCTAAACTGTCGACATCAAGTCCTGAATCAAGTTCATCTAGTATTAAAAACTTAGGTTTTAATATCTTCATTTGAATGATTTCATTTTTCTTTTTTTCTCCTCCAGAAAAGTTTTGATTAACTCCTCTATGCATCATTTCTTTTGAAAAACTTAAATCTTTATAGTTTTCTTCAAGTTCTTTTATAAAATCATATAACCCAATTGGTGTTTCACGATTAGAATTAATTGCCATCTTTAAAAATTCTTGATTTGTAACACCTTCAATATCGATTGGATTTTGAAATGACATAAATATACCAAGTCTTGCTCTTTCATCAGTTGTAAGTTTAAGAATTGATTTATTATCTACTAAAATATCTCCTGATGTAACCTCATATAAAGGAGATCCCATAATAACGTTTGATAAAGTACTTTTACCTACTCCATTAGGACCCATTATTACATGAATTTCTCCTTCTTTTATATTTAAATTTAATTTTTCTAAAACTGTTTTTTCTTTTACTTTAACAGTTAAATTTTTAATTTTGATGTCCATAAAAATCACCACCTATATTTTAGCACTAAAAGGTCTTTTTAACAATAAAAAAAGGTTTATAATATTTTAAATTCAAAAATAATGTAGTATACTATATAAGAGGTGAAAATATGGAAAATTGTGTTTTTTGTAAAATAGTAAGTGGTGAGTTTTCTAGTTATAAATTATATGAAGATGACAAAGTAATGGCTTTTTTAAGCGCAGGTCCTGTATCATATGGTCATACTTTAGTAACACCTAAGAAACATGTACTTGATTACGAAGAAATAGATTTAGAAACTATTACTAATATAAATAAAGTAGGACAAGAACTATATAAAAAATTAAAAGAAAAACTAAATCCTGCTTCAATACAACTAGTTCAAAATAACGGTAAACTTCAAGAAGTAAAACATTATCACTTACATTTAATACCTTTCTTTGATGAAGAAAAAGAAGGTAAAGAAAATTTAGAAGAAGTATTAAAAACTATTATGGAATAAAAAAAAGAATTATTATTAATTCTTTTTTTTATAACTTATTCTCTTCTTTTAACTCTTGAATTTTTCTTTCTATATTTTCACCATATTCTACAGAGTTATCATAATGAAAACTTATTTCTGGCATTTTTCTTATATCTATACTTTTAGAAAGAGCTATTTCTATAAATTTTGAAGCACTGTTTAAAGCTTCTTCTATTTCTTCTTTATCTTCTCTATTTAAAGTAAGAAAAGAAACTTTAGCATATGATAAATCATTTGTAATATCACAACCTGTAATTGTTACAAATTTAATTTTTGGGTTTTTTACTTCTTCAAGTATTATTCTACTTATTTCTCTAGTAAATAAACTACCTAATTTTTCTGTTTTTAAGCTCATTTTATCTTTACCTCTTCCATCGTATATGCTTCAATTATATCTCCTTCTTTTATATCGTTAAAGTTTTCAATAGTAATACCACATTCTATACCTTTTTTAACTTCATTTGCTTTTTCTTTACCTCTTTGTATAGATCCAATTTGTCCATCATAAATTACGATTCCATCTCTAATTACTCTAGCTTTATCATTATTTTTGATAACACCATCTGATACAAAACATCCAGCAATTGTTCCAACTTTAGAGAATTTAAACAATTGTCTTACTTCTGCTTCACCAAGAATTTTTTCTTCATATTCTGGGTCAAGCATCCCAAGAATAGCATCTTCAAGTTCTTCAATTATTTTATATATTACATTATGAAGTCTTATATCTACTCCATATTCTTTTGCTAAATCAACAGTCTTACTATTTGGTCTTACGTTAAAACCAATGATAATAGCATCTGATGCATTAGCAAGTATTACATCACTTTCAGTAATTGTTCCTACACCACTTCTTATAACATCAACTTTTACATCGTGAGAATCAATTTTTGATAGTGACTGTTTAATAGCTTCTTCACTACCCTTAACATCTGTTTTTAATACTACACTTATTGTTTTAGCACCTTCTTTTACTTTACTAAACAAATCTTCAAGTGTCATACCTGATCTATTAGTATTTGATTCAGAAAAACGCATTTTTCTTTCTTCAGAAACTTTTCTTGCTTCTTTTTCTGTTTCAAATGCCATGAAACGATCACCTGCAACTGGCAAATCTGTTAAACCTGTAATTTCTACAGGAGTACTTGGCGCAGCAGTTGTTATATTTTCTCCTCTATCATTTTTTAATGTACGAACTTTTCCGTAATTAGTACCTACTACAACAGGATCTCCAAGACGAAGTGTACCATTTTGAATTAGAATAGTAGCAACTGTTCCTATATTTTTATCAAGTCTAGCTTCAATTACAGAACCACTAGCATATCTATTTGGATTAGCCCTTAAGTTTTCCATATCTGCTACTAAAAGAATGTTGTCTAATAATTCTGGAATACCCATTTTTGTTTTTGCAGAAATCTTGTTTACTAAAGTATCTCCGCCCCATTCTTCTGGAGTTAGACCGGCTTCAGAAAGTTCTGTTAAAACTCTCTCAGGATTTGCACTAGGTAAATCCATTTTATTAATAGCCACAATTATAGGTACTTTTGCAGCTTTAGCATGATCTATTGCTTCAATAGTTTGAGGTTTAACACCATCTTCTGCAGATACTATTATTATTACTATATCTGTAACAGAAGCACCTCTTGCTCTCATTTCTGTAAATGCTGCATGTCCTGGAGTATCTATAAATGTAATTAATCTGTCATTTGCTTTTACTTGATATGCACCAATATGTTGAGTAATACCACCAGCTTCCCCAGACACTACACTTGTTTCTCTAATAGCATCAAGAAGTGAAGTTTTACCGTGATCTACATGCCCCATTATAGTAACAACAGGAGGACGTGCTATCAAATCTTCTTCTTTATCAATTATTTCATATTCTTCGAAATTAGAAATATCTCTAGTTTCTTCTTTTACTAATTCTTTATTATAATCTACTACCAATAGTTCAGCAGTACCAAAGTCTATACTTTGATTTAAATTAGTAAGTGCTCCAAGATCAAATAACTTTTTAATTAAAGTTGCTGGAGCTTCTCCAAGAGCATCTGCGAGTTCTTTTACAGTCATTCCTTCTTTGTATAAAACTACTGTTTCATCTTTTTCATCATTCGTTTGAAGTTTTTCTTTATGCTTATATAGTTTCTTTTTAGCTTTTAGATAATCTTTATTATCTTTTTTATTAGAAACTGGTTTCTTTTTCATCTTTTGAGTTGCTTCGTCATGAACAATTTCAATTCTTAAATCTTTCTCAAGTTCATCATCATCAACTACTTCATCTTCATAAGAATCTTCCTCAATTTCTTCATCTTGTTCTTCATCAATAGGAAGTTCATTATCAAGCATAATAATATCATCTTCACTAAGCATATCTTCTTCATTTGTAGCTTTAATATCTAGTTTTTTACATAGTTTTAAAACTTCTTCTACTGTTTTGTCTACATCGACTGCATATTCCATTACACTCATCATATGTATCACCTCTTTCTTTTTATTTTTAACACTTTTGTATTAATTCATCGTATACCTTATCCTCAATACTTGTTTCAAGATGTCTTTCTAATATTTTACTAGTTCTTGCTTTTTCAATGACATCTTTATCTTTTTTTAAGTAAGCCCCTCTTCCGTTTTGTTTCCCGGTTTCATCAACTACAACTGTTCCTAGAGGAGTTCTTACTACTCTAATGAGTTCCTTTTTAGGATATTTTTCATGTGTAACGACACATGTTCTCATAGGAATCTTTTTTGGTTTCATATTATTCACCTACTCTTATATTAATACCCATTTCTTTTACTTGTTCACTGTTTTTTACATCAATCTTAAATTTAGTAAGACGAGAAGCTAAACGAACATTTTGTCCTTTTTTACCAAGTGCTAATGAGAAATCATCTCCATCTGCTATAGCAAGTGCTTCACTCTTTTTAGGATCTAGTATATAAACAGATACATTCTTTGCAGGATTTAAAGCATTCTTAATAAATTCTTCTTTATCTTCAGAGTATCTAATTATATCTAATTTTTCACCAGATAATTCTTTTATTATATTTGATATTCTAGAACCTCTTTCACCAATACAACATCCAATCGGATCTATATTAGCATATTCAGAATATACTGCAACTTTACTTCTAGAACCTGGATCTCTTGCAACAGCATATATCATTACAGATCCATCTGCAAGTTCAGGTATTTCAAGTTCAAATAATCTTTTTACAAAGTTATAATGACTTCTTGATAAAAGAATAATAGTTCCTTTTGCATTTGAATTTACTTTTGTAACATAAGCCTTTATATTTGAACCCATTTCAATTTTTTCATCACCAATTAACTCAGATTTTGGAAGTATTCCATTAGTTCTTCCTAAATCAATATAATAATTGTTTTCATCTTCAAGAGCTACAGTACCTGAGATTAATTCTCCTTCTTTTTCTCCAAACTCTTCGATTAAACTATTTCTTTCTGCTTCTCTAACTTTTTGAATAACTACTTGTTTCGCAGTAGATGCTGCAACCCTACCAAAGTTATCTGGTGTTACTTCAGTATCAATAGTATCTCCAAGTTCTAAAGTTTTATCAATTTTCTTAGCATCTTTTAAAGATATTTCAGTATCTTCATCTTCTACTTCTTCTACTACTGTTTTATAAGAATAAATCTTAATATCACCAGTTTCCCTATTAATATTAACTTTAGCGTTAGTTAAAGAATCAAAATTCTTTTTATATGCAGATAAAAGTGCAAGTTCCATAGCTTCGAAAATAATATTACGATCTATCTTTTTTTCCTTTTCAAGTAAATCTACTGCATTTAAAAACTCTTGACCATTCATCTTAATTACCTCCTTTTTCTTTGCTAGATATATCAAGCATATATTCATTTTTTATAAAGTCTTCTTTATCTAAAATATCATTTATCAAGTGACTAGCTTCTACAATACGATTTAAATCAATTACTTCATCACTATCTAATACTATGTTTAGATTACCTTTTTCAAAACTTATACTATCTACAACCATATTAAGCTTCTCTAAAGGTTTTGCTATTACTTTTTTTACTTTTTCTTCCATAATGACTCCTTACATGAACAAAAGTGGGATTAATCCCACTTCGTTGTACATAAATTATATCATAAAATCCATATAATGCAAAGGTTTTTGCAAAATATTACTATTTTAATCTATTTAATCCAGTTATTAATGTAGGTACTACTTGTTTTTTTCTAGAAACTTGATCATCAATATAAACACCTTGTTCTATGTCTTTTAAACCATATCCAGATTCTAGAACTTCTTTACCACTCTTAGTAAAGATAAAGTAAGAACCATTTCTGATTATATCAGTAATAACTACTACTATAAACTTAAATCCATTTTCTTTAGCCATATCTTCAATTAATGATATATAACCTTCCATATCTTTTTTAATTGAATCAAAATCTAAAGTGAATATTTGACTTACAGCATATTTAACATCATCACCATAAGTAAATGTTTTTATATCAGTATTAATAACTTCTTGTTTAGTTTTTCCTTCCAAAGAAGTACCTGCTTTAAACATATCAAAACCATATTTTTCATAATCAACACCTGCAAGTTTTGATAAATCGTTTACTACTTCTACATCAAGTTCAGTAGTCGTAGGACTTTTTAGAATAAGTGTATCAGATAGTATTCCGGAAAGCATTAATCCTGCGATATCTGAAGGAATCTTTACATTGTTTTCTTTATATAACTGATGAATAATTGTATTAGAACTACCTACAGCCATATTTCTGAAATTAATTGGTAAACTTGTAGTTAAATCTCCAATTTTATGATGGTCAACTATTTCAAGTATTTCTGCTTGAGAAAGGCCTGTAATGCTTTGAGCACTTTCGTTATGATCTACTAAAATAACATGTTTTCTATTAACATTTTCTAAGTCTGTTAAACGAAGAAGTCCTAAACATTTATTATCGTCATCTACTACTGGATAGTTGTTATGTCTAAGTTTTCTAGATAAATCTACAAAATCATCATAATATCCATTTTCGTTTACAACAACAGTTTCTTTAGCGCAGAATACACTTGCGTAATTAGTAAGAGATATAAACTTTAAAGCCTTAAAAACTTCAAGTTCTGTTCTAATTATATTAATCTTATTTTTCTTTGCTTCTTCTAATAGTTTTTTATCAATATCAAATGAACCAATTACAATAATATTCTTAGCTTTGTTTTTAATTGTGCTTTCAATTAAATCTTTATTTGATATAACAAAAACACTATTTTTACCAGATTCAACTACTTCTTTTTCAAAATCAGAATCAATTTCATTAGCAATGATTTCTCCATCAATTTCATCATTAAATCTAAGTATTTCTTTTCCTTCCAAAACCTCAAGTACATTATCATATGAAGTAGTTACATGAGTTAAAGCAACACCAAGTAATTTCTTTAATATCATTTTTGAAGTAATAAGTCCTAAATAAGTACCATCATCATTTACAATAGGAAGCCCTGTTATTTCCTTATCTATTAAAAAATCATAAACCTTTTTAATAGAAACTGTTCCTTTCATACAGTAATCCTTATGATATACAATATCTTTAATTTGAACTTTTACATTATCTAAATACTTCGGTGCATTAACTTTAAAATGATTTAAAACAAATTCAGTTTCTTTACTTATTGCATCTAAAACCCTAGGTTCTGTATTCATTCCTAATTTGTTTTTTAAATAAGACAAACTGATAGCACCACAAACAGTATCAGTATCTGGGTTATGGTGACCAAACACATATGTTTTTTCCATAAACATCACTCCTTTTTTTACAATACTAATTTTATCATAAAAATGCTAAAAAAAGTATAAAAATAATAAAAAAATGTATATTTAAATAGATTGACTAATAAAAAATATAATGTTACAATTACTAAGACGGGTCTATAGCCAAGTGGTAAGGCGTGGGTCTGCAAAACCCTGATTCGTCGGTTCAAATCCGACTAGGCCCTCCAAAAAAGATAAAAACTAACTATTTTTAGTTAGTTTTTTTATACGTATTTTTTTAAGTCTAGCTTTTTCAAGAGTATCTTGATTATACTCATCATATGTAAGTGGCAAACCATATAATAACCTAGTATCAAATGAATAACCTTCTTCTGCTATTCGCTTCTTTAGTAGTTTTAAATCAAATAATTGATTAGTTTCAAGAAGAAATCTAAATGTAGGACAATCCAAATAGTATCCATTATCATGATAGCCTCTTATATAAGAACAATAAAGCATTGTTCTTACATCTAATAAATCTTTAGTTTTATTTTGATTTTTTAATAAGTTTACTACATACTTCCAAGAATTTATATAAGCAAGTCGTTCTCCAGGATTTATTGAAGGGTTACTTTTAGTAGCAAGAGTCAATATCAATAAATCCATTTCACTTATCTTTTTAGGTTCTAAGCCACTTGCTATAGCATAACTTCTAAGTGCATAAAACAATACTTTTGATTCGATATCGTTTTTGCCTTCTTCAAGTTTTTTTAAGTTCTTAGCGTGTTCTATTTCATGTTTTATTGTATTTATACCTAAAACATTTTTAGAAAGAAGAGTGTTTTCATTTATTGTTTTTTTATTTATAACAATACTTTTATTATCATTTGAATAAGTTCCAAAAAAATCAGTTTGTTTTTCACAAATATCAAAGTCATGAATATATGGCCACAAATCTTGTTCATTAATCATCATATAATCAAAAGCCTTTATAATAAATTCGTCATCTATATCTCTGTCTTTATAAGATTGATATAACTCGTACAAATTAGTCATCAAAAACACCTTCCTATTTTATTATAACAAAAAAAGCAGCAATATTAACTGTCTTTTTTCCAATTCTCATACTGAGTAATTATAATACTTGCAACTTCATCAGGAGTTTTATCAGTAGTATCAACTACTAAATCGTAATTATTCATATCTGTTCTATCTACTCCATATAAATTTAAATATCTTTCATTTTCACTATTTGTTCTTTCAATTAATGCTTGTTTATGTTCATCAATTGAAGAATAGTTTTCTAAATCTTTCCTCTTTTCATCATTAAAAGCTCTTTTGGCAGCCTCATCTATATGAACTTTTAAATACACTTTAAAAGATTCTGGTACTGCATACCAACCTAATCGTGCATCAATAATAAAATTATCATGAGTTTCAGCGTGTTTCTTAGCACTGTTTTCTATTTCAATATCTATTTCAGGATGCTCTTCTACATATTTAGTAAACTCTGATAAATCCATATCATACTCTTTAGCAAGTTTTCTAAAATACTCACCATTTCTATAAATACTATGTCCAAGTTTTTCCATTAAAATCTCTGAAACAGCACCTTTTCCAGACGCTAAATCTCCAGAAATTGAAATTATATTTTTCTTTTGCAAAACAATCATCTCCAAGAAAAATATAACATAAGGACCAAAAAAATAAAATTAATTCAAAAAAAAATAACATTTTTTTTACACAAAATGTGTAAATATATAGTAAAAATACTAGTCACAATTAGGTAAATAATTCTATTAATGATATAATATAATATATAGATAGTATGAAAGGATGTGTTCTCATGCGAAAGAAAATATTTATGATAATTGTTTTTATGGCAACTTTACTAGTATGTGGAAATGTTAATGCTGCTACTTATGCTAGAGTAACAAATACTAGTGCAGATGTATGGAGTGGATTAGGAACAAATTATGAAAAAATCACAACATTGAAATATAACGATACTATTCCTCTTATGAATACTACACTTCTAACAAGTGAAGAAGGTTGTGAAGAAGGAATGTATAGAATTGACCTAAATGGTAAATATGGATACGTATGTAAAAGTAATGTTTCTATTTCTACAGTGACAGTTAGACTTAATACAGATGAGATTAATGTAAGAACAGGCCCAGGTACTAACTATGACGTCTATAAAAGCTATAACACTGGAAAACTATTTACCTTAGCATATACTAAAAAATACGAAGGTGATGGTTGTGAAGACGGTTGGTATAGATTAAACCTAAACAATGATAATGAAAAATATATATGTAGTACTTATGTAGATCATTATAATGCTAAAACAAACGCTATGATAATGAATACAAAAGGAAGTGAAATAAAAAAGACAGCTTCTTCTGAAAGTGACACAGTAGAAAAACTAAAATATGGACAAGCAGTAACAGTATATGAAACTACTCCATATGAAGGTGAAGGTTGTGAAAGTGGTTGGTTAAAAGTTTACTATAATGCTTATAGAAGATATATATGTAGTGATGATGTAATAAGAACTAACACAGTATATAGAGTAAATAACACAGCAGGAGTTAATATAAGAAACGCTGCTAAAAGTACAGGCACTAAAATAGCAACTTTAGGATATATGAAACCTGTAGTTATTCTAGATACAAAAAAAATAACAGGAAGTGGTTGTACAGATGGATGGTATAAAATAAAATACAATAATAGTGAAAGTTATTTATGTTCAAAATATGTATCACTTGCAAAAAATACAACAACTACAATTGCTAAAGCAAATATTAGAACAGATAAAACCCTTAGTTCAACAATAATTACTACTCTAGATAAGAACAAACAACTTATATTAGAAAGCACAACCAAATTAAAAGGAAGTGGTTGTACTGACTGGTATCAAGCAAACTTTAATGGAAAAACAACATACTTATGTAGTAAGAATACAGAAATGGGTACAAAAGTACTAGTAACAACATCAAGTACTAAGAAGATTAAATCTATAAGTACAGCATCTGGAAAATACTACACTACTAATAAATGGTCATATAGATTAAAAGAAAATTATGGTTATGTTAGAACAAAAGCTAATACTTCTAGTGCCGTACAAAACATAGTATATTTAGGAACAGAATTTGATGTGCTTAGTTCTATTGCTGCAGGAAATGGATGTGCTGCAGGATGGTATAAAGTTAAATATTATGGAGGTACTACAGGATATATATGTAAATCATTAGTAGAAAAATATAGTGATGTTACAAGAAATGATAGTGAATACTGTAAAAAGCTAAAAGATGAAGGTTTCCCTGAAAGCTACTGCCCTTTCCTTTCATATTTACATTACAAGCATCCAAAATGGGTGTTTAAAGCAGAAAATACAGGTGTTAAATTTACAAGTGCAGTAAACGGAGAATCAGAAAGAAATTATACTCAAATAACAGAATCAGCATACTTACAATCATGGAGTGTTAGTGAAGCTGGAGGATGGAGAACAGCATCAGATGCTTATGTTGCTTATATGTTAGATCCAAGAAATTATTTAAATGAACAAAATATATTTGCTTTTGAATTCTTAGGATTTGATAGCAAATATCATACAATATCTGCTATAAGAAGTATTGTAAAAGATACATACTTAGATACTGATACATACGCAGGATATTTCTTAGCAGCTGGAGAATTATATCAAGTTAGCCCAGTACACTTAGCATCAAGAGTAAAACAAGAAGGTGGTACTAATTCGTCATATGCTGCAGTATCTGGTAAACTTACAAATACATGGACAGTTACAAAATCTGGATATGTATGTACTGCATTCGGTACCAAAGATGGAAGTAACTTTAAAATTAATAAAAACGCAACTCCATACGTAAGAGCATCTTCAAGTATTAAAACAAATATATTAAAATACAGCAATGGAAATAAAATGACAGTAAACAGTAATGATACTGTAGTATTAAATAGTAGTACAAAATATAATGCTATTGCTACTGGAGGAGTAAATGTTCGTGCAGAAACTAATACAAAATCTACTATACTTGGTACTCTAAGTAAAAATAGCGCTGTTTCACTAGTTAGTAAAACAACTATTAAAGGTTCTAATTGTGAAGCAGGATGGTATAAGATAAAATATGGAAGTCAAACAGGATATGTTTGCTCAACATACATTGATCCAGATGCAGGATGTACATCTGGAGAATGGTATAACGTAAAAGTAAATAAATCATTAAAAGGAATATATAATTATTACAACATTGGTGCATATGGAAGTAATCCAGTAATAAGAGGTGTCGTAGCAGCAGCAGGTTTCGTAGATGACAATGATGGTACACCATGGAATACTAGAGAAAAAGCAATTAAATATGGAGCATCATTTATAGCAAATGGATACATCAACCAAGGTCAAGATACTCTATATTATCAAAAGTTTAATACAGGCCCTAATGCTAGTGCAATAAGATATACTCATCAGTACATGACAAACATTTTAGCACCTGCAAGTGAAAGTTTATCTACATATGATTCATATAGTGAGTTAGGTTTATTAAATAAGGCATACGTATTTAAAATACCAGTATATAATTCAATGCCAACTTGGTTTACTACTCACCCACCAGTAAAGTAAGGAGGTTACAATGAAAAAATATTTAGTTTTAATAGGTTTATTGCTATTACCTATGTCTGTTCATGCAGCGAGCGCTAATATTGATCTTACTGCTTCACAAAGTAGTGCTGATATAGGAAAAACAATAGTAGTTACCGTTAATGTAAACAGTAGTACTCCTATTGGATATTACGAATACACATTAGATTATGATCATGACAAACTAGAATTAGTAAATGGTAGATCATACAACATAGAAAGTGCTGATGATGCTAACACTAAAAGTTTTAAAAAGAAATTTACTTTTAAAGTATTAAAAAGTGGTGCTAACAAAGTATCAGTTAAATCATATGCAGTATCTCCATCAGGAAGTAATGAAAGCATGAGTGTGACAGTAAACCCAGCAAGTATAAATTCTTCAGGAGAAGATACGACTAATTCAAGTGACAATAACAACTTAAAATCACTTGAAATAGAAAACTATAAATTAGAACCTTCTTTTAACAAAAATACTACTAACTATGTAGTAAAAATTGAAGATAGCATAAATGAAATAAATATAAAAGCAGCTGCAGAAAACAGTAAAGCCAGTATTATTGGTGATGGAAAACATACAATAAAAAGTGGCGATAACAGAATAGAAATTACAGTAACTAGTGAGAGCGGAAAAGATAAAATATATACTATAAAAGTAAGTTTAACTGAAAAAGACCAATTAAAAATAACTATTGGAGGAAGTCAATACATTGTTTTCAAAAAATTAGATGGCTTCACTGGATTAAAAAATTACAAGATTAAAAAGATAAAAATAAAAAATACTACCATAGAATCACTATATAATGAAAAAACTAAAATTACTTTGATAGGATTAAAAGATGAAGGTGGAAAATCAAATCTATACATATACGATGCTGATAAAGATACATATACAGTCTACAACGAAATAAATAGCGACGGTATTTCTGTCATGCCAGCATCAACAACACAAAAGATAAAAGATTATTATACTTTCAAAGAAACAATTAATAATATTGAAGTAAAATGCTATAAAACATCAAAATCTTCAAACTATTGTGTTTTATATGGAATTAATTCTGCAACTGGAGAAGAAAACTGGTATGTATATGATTTAGAAGAAAAGACAATACAAAAATACAATAACGAAGCCGAAGAGTTTTACAAAGCTAAAATGGAAAGTACAAAAGTATTAATATGTATACTATCAGGAACTACTCTCCTATTTGGTATACTAACAATTGGATTTGCAATAAAATCTGGAAAAAAAGAAAATAAAAAAAGCCTTATTCAATAGAATAAGGTTTTTAAAATGGCATTTTAAAATTACCATTAGCAATTTGTTTCATCATAGACTTACTTTGTTCAAATTGATTAAGTAGTCTATTTACTTCTTGAACAGATCTACCACTACCTTTAGCAACTCTTTGTTTCCTAGTAGCTTTCATAATACTAGGATTTTTTCTTTCTTCTGGAGTCATAGAAAGAATAATAGCCTCTATATGAGCAAGATCTTTAGGATCTATATTAATATTATTAAGACCCATCTTTTTAGCACCAGGAAGCATTTTAATGATAGATTCAAGAGAACCTAGTTTTTTAATCTGTTTCATTTGAGAAAGAAAATCTTCTAAATCATATTTACCACTTCTCATCTTTTTTAAAGATTTTTCTGCTTCTTTTTCATCAATAACTTCATTAGCTTTATCTACAATAGATAAAACATCTCCCATTCCTATAATACGTGAAGCCATTCTATCAGGATAAAAAGCATCTAATCCATCAAGCTTTTCAGAAGTACCTATAAACTTAATAGGAACATTAGTTAAATGTCTTACAGAAAGTGCTACACCACCACGTGTATCACCATCAAGTTTAGTTAAGATAACACCAGTAAGTTCTAAGTTATCATTAAAACCAGTTATAACATTTATAGCATCTTGACCCATCATAGAATCTATTACTAAAAGTGTTTCCTGTGGATTAATTTCAGATTTAATATTCTTAAGTTCATTCATTAACTCTTCATCAATATGAAGTCTTCCTGCTGTATCAATTAAAACATAGTCATAACCATTTTCTTTAGCATAATTAATAGCATTTTTACTAATTTCTACAGGATTACCTTTGCCTTCTTCATATACTTCAATATTTAATTCCTTACCTATTTGTTTTAACTGATCAATAGCAGCAGGACGATAAACATCACAAGCCACAAGTAAAGGTTTTTTATTATGCTTTTTCCTTAGAAAATTAGCAAGTTTACCAATAGTAGTAGTTTTACCAGAACCTTGTAAACCTACAAGCATCAATGAAGCAGGACTGCCAGTAACATTTAAAGGTGCTGCTTCTCCTCCAAGAAGTTCTTCAAGTTCGTCACGTATAATACCTACAAACATTTCTCCAGGAGTTAAACTTTTCTTTACTTCTTCACCAAGTGCTTTTTCTTTTACTTTACTAGTAAATTCACGAACTACTTGATAGTTAACATCTGCCTCAAGAAGAGCAAGCCTAACCTCCCTTAACATTGGATCAATATTATCTTCAGTTATTTTTCCATGTCCCTTAATATTTTTAATTGCTTTTTCTAATCTATCACTAAGTGTTTCAAACATATATATCACCAATAAGATTATAACAAGAAAAACAAAAAAAATAAAGGACTTAGTCCTTACTATAAATATCTATTCCATATTTATTATGCTGAGTATCATAAAATATATAGTTTCTCAAAGGATTATATGTTAATGAAGCAAAAACTACATATCCAAGTAGAATTAAAACGATACAAATTCTATTTAATATATTATTCTTTTTATTAGACTCCAATAAATAATAACTAAGTATCTCTTCTAAAAGAATTACTATTATTAAAAGAGAAATTGCTATAAACATAGATTCACCAAAAATAGCATACAGAGGTAAATATAAGATTAAATATACAATTATACTAGTAACCATAACAATGAATAAATTTAAAGTATAATTACTTACGATAATATCGTTCTTTTTAATAAGAAAACGCTCAATAAAACTCCAAAAAAGGAATCCACTATAAAGAAGTTTCATATGTTCCCAAATACTTTCATTTACAGGAAAAAATATGCTAAAAACAGGATTAGGAAACCACTCATATAAAAAATGAAATAAAAAAGTAAAAGCAAATACTCCAAAAAAAGATACTATTTTTATTCCCCTTAAATTCATACAATCACCAATACTAGTATATGTAGAAAGTATAAGATTATTAAAAAGAAACAAAAAAAGAAATGCAATTGCATTTCCTTAATAAGACAATCATTTTTCAAGTATTATAGTAACAGGTCCATCATTGGTAAAAGAAACTTTCATCTCAGCACCAAATTCTCCTGTCTCTACTAAAACACCCTTCTCTCTCAGTTTATTATTAAATTCATCATATAAAACAGTAGCTTCTGATCCTCCAAGCGCTTTAATATAACTAGGTCTATTACCTTTACTAGAATCAGCATATAAAGTAAATTGAGATACAGATAAAATATCACCCTTTACATCTAATAAAGATAAATTCATAACACCGTTTTCATCATCAAATACTCTTAAATTTAATACTTTATTTACCATCCAATCTATTTCTTTAGAAGTATCAGTATGAGTAAAACCTACTAAAAGCATTAAACCTTTATCTATTTTACCTACTACTTTATTATTTACTTCTACTTTTGCATCAATTGCTCTTTGAACTACTACTTTCATTATTTCATAATCCTTTCTACATCACTGACATACTTTAATTTATTTAAATTAATAATAAACTTTTCCATTGTTTCTAAATCTTTTACTAATACATCAACTGAATATACATTATTATTACTCTTATAAATTAAGTTAACATTTTCAACTATTATATTCATAGCAGCTGCTGCTTGTACTATATCAAAGATTATATTTTCTTTAGAAGTAGAATGAATAATAATTTCACTATTATATTTATTATTTATAACATCATTCCAAGTAGCATCAATAATTCTATCTTCAAAAAGTTCGATGTTACTGCAGTTCTTTCTATGTATACGAATACCACTAGTTTTAGTAATATAACCTACAATTTCATCTCCTGGAAGTGGTAAACAACAGTTAGCTATATGTACTTCAATATTTTTAGTGTCTCCAACAAGAATGTCACTGTCTCCTACTCTAACGACATTTTTAACTTCTTTTTCTTCTGGTTTTTCTTCATCAGATTCTTGTTTTACTATTGATTTAGCAGAAAACTTATTATTACCAATATTTAAATATAAATCTTCTACAGAATCTAATTTGAACTTCTCAAAAACTTTCTTTAAATTTTCATCACTCATAAAATCACTTATAGGGATCTTTTTTCTTCTAAGTTCTTTTTCAAGTAAATCTTTTCCTTGAGCAATATAATCTTCCTTAGTGTTTCTATTAAAGAAGTTTTTAATTTTATTTCTAGCGCTAGTAGTCTTAGCAATATTTATCCACTCTCTTGAAGGCCCTTTAGAATTATTATTAGTAATTACTTTAATTACATCTGTATTCTTAAGTTCATAAGAAAGAGGTACCATACTATTATTAACTATCGCGCCAGTCAGTTTATCACCTATTTGTGTATGAATCTTATAAGCAAAATCAATTGGTGTTGCACCTTTAGGTAATTCTATAACATCCCCTTTTGGAGTATAAACATATATATTATTATTAAGTACTTCATTTTTTACTGTATCTACAAAATCTTCATTAGTTAATTTATCTTCTTGTAATTCAATAATAGATTTATAAAACTGTAACTTTTGTTCAGTAATATTTTGCATCTCAGTAGCAGCATTTTTATTTTCTTTATAAGCCCAGTGAGAAGCAATACCATTCTCTGCTATTTCATCCATAGCATAAGTTCTTATTTGAATTTCAAAAATATTACCATCTAATCCTATAACAGTGGTGTGAAGAGATTGATAAAGATTAGTCTTAGGCATAGCAATAAAATCCTTAAATCTCTTAGGAATAGGTTTATATTTTGAATGAATTAAACCAAGTGCTAAATAACACTCTTGTTCTTCTTCTACAAGTATTCTTATAGCAAGCAAATCATATATATCATTAAAACTACGACCCTTATCTAATTTTCTATATATACTATATATACTCTTAGCACGACCTTTTATTTGGTGTCTTATACCATTTTTTGTTAAAAGTTCACTTACTTCATCCATCATCTTTTTAACGTATGCTTCACGTTCTACCTTCTTTTTATTAAGTTTTTCTACTACATCATTATAAGCTTCAGGTTTTAAATATTTAAGTGATAATTCTTCAAGTTCACTTTTTATTTTATTCATACCAAGTCTATGAGCAATAGGTGTAAGTATTTCTAATGTTTCTTTTGCTTTTTTCTTTTGTTTTTCATGATCAAGCGCATAAAGAGTTCTCATATTATGAAGTCTATCTGCAAGTTTAATTATAATAACTCTAACATCTTCACTCATACCTACAATTATCTTTTTATAATATGTAGTTAAATATTCATTATCCGTAGAAACATGAATATTATTAATCTTAGTAACACCATCTACTAGTTTAGCAACAGAAGGCCCAAATTGTTCTTTAATATCGTTTTTACTAGTTTCAGTATCTTCAACAACATCATGTAATAAAGCTGCAATAATAGTTTCTCTATCAGCCTTTATAGATGTAAGAATATCTGCAACAAAAAGAGGATGAACAATATATGGTTCACCAGTTTTACGATATTGACCATGATGTTTCTTTTCTGCAAAAGCATATGCCTTATCAATATCTTCTAGTTCATCTTTTGTTAAATACTTTTCAAGTTTTTCTCTTAAATTTTTATATTCTATAGTTCTATTATCCAAGATTATCACCTCTAGACATTAAAGTATTACCATTAATTTTTAAAATATCATTAACTACTTCATTCAAAGTTAAGTTTTGACTTTTAGACCATTTATTCTGTTTTAAATAAAACCAAATATCTTCAGCAGAAAAATCAAAGCCTTCATTTCTAAGTCTTTCTTCTTTCATTTTTAAAGCAGGCATTACCCTATTTTTTAATTCTAAAGCACTTTCAAATTCCATATAAGCCTCCGATACTATCTATATATATATTGTAACACTATTTAATTATTTTTTAAAGTCAAAACAGGTTTCATTTCTGCAAATGAATTACCATACAAAACAACATCTTCACCATTTTTAGTAAAAAGAAGATACTTAGACTTGCTTCTTTCTATTTTATTACCATTCAATATCCTATTTTCAAGTTCTAAAGGTATTTCTTCTACATCTACATCAATAACATCTCTTATATTTAGACTTTTATAATTTCCACTTTTAATATCTTCTAAAGTATTAGCGTCATCCAAACTAAATTTATCTTGTTTAGTTCTAACAAGTTTACTCATACAAAGAGGAATATTAATCTTTTTAGATATATCATTTATTAAACTTCTTATATATGTACCTTTACTAACAGTACAAGAAAAACTAAAGTATTGATAGTTATCTCTTTCAAATAAGGAAATTAAGTTAATATCAAAAATAGTAACTTCTTTTTTAGGTAAAGAAACACTAACTCCTTCTCTAGCATATTCATATAGTCTCTTACCATTTACTTTAGTAGCACTATAAATTGGTACTTCTTGAAAATAAGTACCCTTAAAAGTACTTAGAGTTTTTTCTAAAGTATCCTTATCTATACTAGTATAATTCTCAGAAATAGTATTCCCTTCAATATCATAAGTATCAGTACTTCTTCCTACAAGTACTTCTGCAATATATTCTTTTGAATCATTCTCAAAAAAATTACCAAGTTTAGTATAATTACCAACTCCAATAATTAATAAACCTTCAGCCATAGGATCAAGAGTTCCAAAATGCCCTACTTTCTTAGTATTCAAGGCTTTAGATACAATATTTACAACATCTCTTGAAGTATATCCTTTTTCTTTATCAATTAGTATTATTTCATCCATAGTATCACTTCCAAAACATATATGAATTATAACATATAAAAGAAGATATCTCAATTACTTATATAATCGTTATAACCTCCTAAAACATTTACTACATTATAACCTCTATTAGAAAGTTCTAAACAAACTTTAGGGCTCTCTAAACCAGCATTACAATATATGTAGTATATACTATCTTTATCTAAATATTTATCAGGATTCATAAGTAAAAAAGAACTAGGTATATTTTTACTACTTGGTATATTACCAATATTATATAAATAGTTTTTCCTTATATCTATAATATTAACTTTACCTACCAAACCCTTTAAATCAGTAGCTCTAATATTCTTATACATAAATACCTCCCATATTATTTTATGTATAAAAACAAAGAATTGTATATAACAAAAAAATCCTTAAAATAAGGATTTTATTATTCATCAAAGAAATCATCAAAGAATTGATCATCAGTAACCATAATACCAGATACTGGTGAATCAATAACAGGTTCACTCTTCTTCATTGGAGCTATTTCATCACTTGGTTTAAAACCTGTAAACATAGTAGGAGCAATATTAGCCACTTCTTGAGAACTAGAAACAGTTTCAGTTACCTCTTTTTCTTCAGAAACTTCTTGTATTTCTTCTTTCTTTTTAGTTTCTTTAACTGCAGCTTCTTCTTTCTTCTTTTGTTCCTCTATTTTCTTTCTTTCTTCCTCTTCCTCTTTTTCAAGTTCAGCAATCTTAGCATCAATTTTCTTTACTAAATCGTCAACATTCAAACCTGAAGGTTCAGAACTAGACATTGGATTACCAGGCATAGGATTACTATTCTGAATAGGATTAAAAGGATTAGTAGTCATCCCTGGTATACCAGGCATATTAGGCATTCCTGACATTCCAGGCATAGCCATACCACCATCTTGCATGCCACCAGCATTTTCTATCATATTCATAAATTTATTTTTTCTTTTATCTTTAACAAATTCTTTTATATCAAATACTTTTACTGGTCTCTTTTGTCTTTCAACAAATGGATCAGCATCAACTTTAGGTATATTCCAATCTATTTGAAAATTTGGAGTTAGTTTAGTTTTATAAGGATTAAGTCTAGTCCTTATAACAATAGCCTCAAACTGTTTCATCTTTTGAAGATCAGCAACAGTTATAAGTGGTCTAGCTTCTTCTCTTTCTTTTTCACCACTACCTACTTTAACCATTTTATCTCCACAAAGTTCACTGATTTCTTTCAAAGCTGAAAGCTCAGTAGTAAGCAAATACAAAAGATTAGTACAGTTACTTCTGATAGTTTGAGCTATTTCTTTATTATAAGTAGCCTCAAGCCCTGCAAAGTTTTGAACTATCATTGTAAGACGAATATGTCTAGAACGAGCCGCCGCTACCATTGTAGTAATATCTTTAAGTGGCGGCATATTTTGAAACTCATCTAGTATAAAATTAGTTCTTACTGGAAGTTGCCCTTTATCAGAATGTTGAGCAACATCTATTAATGATTCATATACTTGCTTAATAAATATAGTAGCAAGTGCATGATATGTTTTCTTTTCATCTTGAATAATCATAAATACTGCTGTTTTCTTTTGACCAATAGAATCTATATCAAAATCATTTTGTGATAACATTTCTGATAAGTTTTCACGTGAAGCAAAAAGTCTGATTTTTTGCTTAAAAGTAGATAATATAGAACCTTTTGTTTCTTCAGGAGCAGTAATTGTACCAGATGCACTAGTATAAGCTGCACCTGCAGGATCCTTTTCATTAAAGTATTCCTTAATATATGTACTTCTTCCCCCAAATCTTTCTTCCCCTACAGTAGTCATAAGAGAAATACTATTAAGGTTAATTTCTTCCTCTTTAGCATCCTCAAATAAACCTAAAGCAAGACCAACAAAGTAGTCAGCAGAAGTCTTTTCCCAAAATGGATCCTTACTTGATCCTCCAGTATCATCATAAAGAATATTAGCAGCAAGGTCATCTAAAAGTTCCATTGACTTATCAGTATTACCTGCTTGATATAATTTATATGGTAAGTTAAGAGGATTCCAAGTATTTCCTTTCTGAGGATCACGGAAATTAAGTACAATTATTTGATATCCTTTTTCTTTTAAAAGACCAGCACTTTCACGATAGATTTCACCTTTAGGATCAGTTACAATCATCGATTCACCTCTTTTAGCAAGTATCTTAACAAGTGGATGAATTACACATTGAGTTTTACCTGTACCAGTAGAACCGATTACAATATTATGTGTATCAGCATCATCAACCCAAAACTTATCACCATTACTAATTATAGGAAAACCAGCGTAATCATAATCAGAATCCCTTACGTTAACTTCCTTTAAAGTATTTTTTACTTCTTTAGCAGTAGACCATCTTGAAAAACCTTTTTCATCTTTAGGTCCAAAAGATATTCCGGGTCCCCCAACATCTCTATCAAAGAAATAATCCTTAACTGTTACAAATAAGAAAATCATAGCGAAAATATAAAAGAGTAATACTGCACCTAAATTATGGAAAAGTGCATGAAATGGATCTATACCTGCAAACTTACCAGTAGTTGAAAATGAATTAATATTATTAACTAATATTGAAACAACTACTAATAATAGTATTGCAAATGCTCCAAATATCATCCAATCTCTTTTAGTTGCTTTAAGTCTTAATTTCATTACTTGTCGCCTCCTTTAGAAGTCTATAGTCCTCCACCACTACCAAATGATTCTAACTCTTCTGGAGTTACTATAACTGATATTCTCATTCTTCTAGAACCACATACAAATAGTGCTTCTCCTTGAGAATATCTCTTTATACTTTCTTTTTCATTATCATTCAAATCTATTAGAAGTGATAAATCTTCTACAGCTTGTTTTTTAAGTCCCATTACTAGGTAATAAGAAGCGTTATCAAAGATAGCTTTTCCTTGAGTTATTACTTCTCTAGTAGTAAAGTCACTTGGTTGTTGAGTAATAATTATATTACCAGTATTATACTTACGAGATCTTCTTTGAATTTGTGCTAAGAAATCAGCTCCAAGTACATTACCTCCAGATAAAAGTACATGTGCTTCATCTACCATAAGTACTGTATTTATACTTGAATCTAAACACAAACTCCAAGCATATTTAAGAACATTGAATAATAATGCATTTCTAATATTTACATCAGTATTCATAAGTTCCCTTATATTAAATACTATAAAATTACTGTTTATAGTTATTGTAGTTTTTCCATTAAAGAAAAATCTAAGTTCGTTGACAAATGGTCTAACTTTTAATTCAAGTCTTTCCATTATATCTCTTTCATGTGTCATATCTGTCATAGATGTAAGTTTACCTTTAATAGTAGTATAAACATCATCAAATGTTGGATAGTTTTGACTCGTAAAATTAGAGAAATCTGTATCAAAACCAATTCCAAATCTTTGATATGTTTCTTGAGTAAGTTCTATAAATAAGTTAAGAACATCTTCTTCAATAGATGGGTCATAATACTTCATAAATCCTTTTAAGAATTGAAGAGTTTTAGTAAGTACTGTATAACCAAGTCCTTGTCTTAATTCTTCATCATCAGCATCTATTAATACTTCAAGTGGATTTATAAGTCCGAATTCACCACCCTTACCTAAATCTATAACATCTCCACCAGTAGCTTCTACCATTTCTTTAAGTTCGTTTTCAGGATCGATAGCTACTATTTTATAACTATTTCTAATAGCAGTTCTAAGAAGTAATTTTGCAGCAGTTGATTTACCACTACCAGAAGTACCTAATATAATCATATTAGCATTAGTTCTATTATGTTCTTTTCTCATTTGATATAAGAATTGATTAAACATAACGACACCACCAGAGAAATCTGTACCAAGAAGTACTGAAGGCCCTGGATCTTTAATACTATCAAATATATATGGATACATACCAGCCATAGTTGGGCTTGGCATTATAGTACCAATACGTTCCTCAATTTCTTGTTTTGGAAATACTGGTATCATAGATTTTAATACTTGTTCTTGTTCAAATCTAAGAGGTATAGCACGAAGTTGCATAGCATCTAAATAATTCTTAATTTGAATTCTCTTTAAATCTACATCTTCTTTAGAATCACCAGAAACAATTATATGCATTTGAAAATCAAATGTTTTCGATTGAGCTGAAGCAAGTTGTTGAATAAATGATTCCAAAGTTTCGTAATCTTGTCTAATCGATTCTTGATAAGTTGCATCTCTTTCTTCTTGATATCTAGTTTTCATAGCTGCAAGTTCTTTGTTAAGCATCTTAGTAAGAGTAGAAAATGGGACTGGAATATGTTTAATAACAATTTTTACTCCAGGCATATTAGTAATATTAGATAAGAAACCTACTCCAACATATCTAGGATAACCAACAACAGATAGAATAGTCATATATTTATCTGAAGCTACAACCATACTACTATTTGAAAAATCAAGCCCTTTCGGAGCTACCTCACTTTTGAAAAAACTCATATTGGCATCACGCTCCCAGATTCATATTTTCTTCCCCCATTTAAGAAATTATCAATAATCATTCTCAAATCATCGTTACTAGTTTGACTAGCAATAAGTCCCGCACTAGCAAGAGAATTAATCATATTACGAAGTTTCTTTTGAAGAAGTTCACCATTCTTTTCCTTAAATAAAAGGAAATATTCTGTATCAACAACATCATTATTTATGAAATAATCACCTTTTTGTAAATCTTGTGCAATTAATTTACGAATTCTAGGATCTTGAGTACTATTGTATAAAACTTGAAGTTCTGCTTGATATACTGCAATATCAACAGGACGATCTGCTACAACTAGCCAGAATTCAAAATCCAAAGTGTTGTAAAAATTCATTAAACCAATAAGTGCATTATCCATAGAACCTTGATCAAGGATAAATATGTTTCTTGGTTGAACTTTTACACCTGTAATCATTTCATTTTTGTTGTTGTACATGATACCATTACTAATTGCTTTTAATGGTAACCAGTTCTCAGTATATTTAGCATTAGTTTGTGCTGCTTTAGGCATTTTTTTAGTACCAGCATCACCTTTACTAGCAATACCAGCTTGAGAACTGTTAATACCACTAGTCACACTTTGATTAACTTGATTGTTCATCATTTGATTGTTCATATTTATAACACCAACCTCTCCATACATATTTTCTTCTATTTACAAAATAGAATCTATACATTTCACGAAAGAATATTCTTGCGTTGTGATAATTTGGAATTGGAAACACCAAAAACCCTGAAACAAATGCCGGTAATATTATAAGCAAACTAATAAAGAAAGATGCGCTATGGAAAATTGCAAACAGTAGAAATGATATACCAATTCCAACTGCAGCAATTATAGCATCAGTAGGTGTTAAAAAACCAAATATTAAACTCTGCTTCTTACTATTAGCAGGCACTAAATAATTATAATCCATCTAGTATCACATCCTTTTTATTTATTATCACTATAATACATTTTTTCCAATGCTTTAAGTTCTTGATATTCTTTACTATTAGTAATTCTAATTTCATCTTTATCAAGTTCTCTCATTGCATCATAAGTAGATAATTTAATATCTTGAACATTCTTAAATCCTTTAGCAAGAGTATTTAGGTCTAATCCTTGACCAGATAAAGCCTGTGCAAGAGCAGGATTAGTTTTAATAGCATCAATAAATGTTTGCATCTTTTGTTCTGCTGTATCTACTCCTTTAGCATAAGCACCAGCTTTGAAATCACCAAGTGATATTTCACGACCATCTCTATCTCTAATACCCAAATGATCAATGTTTAATGCAGCATCCCCGTTATATGTTCCATCAGCATTTCTATTAGAATTCATTTGTTGGCCAACATTAGTAAGTATATTTTTAAAATCATTATCAGTAATTAAGCCTTGAGAATTAAGTTTAGCCAAGTCATTAATTGCTGGTATTTTCTTAACAGCACTTTCAAAATCATCAGCAAAGCCTTGCATACTTTTTGTTATTTCTTGTAAGGCCTTTATATTATTCAATTTTTCTTCAACTTTATCTGTAGGTTTACCAACTCTAAATTTTGAAATAATACCTTCAGCTAATACTTTGGTAGGTTTAATACCATCCTGTCTAAGCCTATCAATATAACCTTTATTATCTGTAGCCACAGATGAGCCACCTTCAAATGGTTTACCAGAAACACCAGATCTAGCTCCTCTAAAGAATCCAGAAAATGTACCACCGAGAACAGTTTTTCCAAATGCAACTCCACTATTTAATACATCATTTTTTAAATAATCTTTACGAGTATCTTTTAACCATTGCTTTTGACTATCATCACCTTGCCTTGCAGCAGCTATAGCATTTTTTCTAGTTTCTCTACTCTGTTTAACAGAATCCAAATTTCTATAATCACCATACGCTTTAATTCCACTTACTAAACCTGCGCCAACTCCAATAGCTGCCCCAGCAGTCATTCCTATAGCCTTTTTACCCATATCTGTAATTTCTTTGAACGAACCAGATCCAACTTCAATACCAAATATTTTAGATATCATAGTTGGTATCATCTTAGCAAATAACAATATAGCTATAATATAGAAGAATAATAAAAGTCCAGATCCTTCAACAGCAGTACTTACTGATTTTAATAAAACTATAGCAAATGAAATAGCAATCAATTTTAAGAACAAATCTAAATATGTTAGGATATACATTTCACCCCAACGTTTAAATATCTTATCATTTGGATCCACATAACTAATTATAGGTATTGGAGCCATTATTTCAAGTAAAATCAATTTAAATCTACGAATAATTACCTCAACACATAATACCGCTATCCATACAACTAACCCTATACCTGCAACCATTCCTATTACAAAATCTAATGTCATTGCAGAATTATCATCATCAAGAGCATTTTCTATATCTTTATTAGCAACATTTGACATTAACATTTTTTCTTTCAATGGTTCACACTCACTATCACCATTACACTCAATAAAAGAAGATAAAGCGCTTTGTGCAAACTGAATAGCCTCATTGCTAACACCAAATAAAAAACTATTTTCAGCACTTATTCCTAATGATTCTGAAATTGTTTCAGCATTAGAGCCAGCAGCAGGTATTCCACTTTTTTGAACAGCAGCCATCATTGTTTCCGCAGAATGCCAACCACCTACATATCTAGAATATACTTCTTCCCAAGACGAAGCATTTCCATAACCATCAGACGCTTTATTACGTCCACCTCCAACTTCTTCTATTACATTAGGGCAATTATGCTTACTTGGCCAACCATTTTCTAATGTAGGCCAATTCATAGCACCATTTTCCCAAAGACCTCCTGCAACACTTACTCCAAAATCAGCTTCATATGGAGAAGAAGAATCAGAAGTAAAACTATAATCACAACCACCTAATTTACCACTACACAATTTATTTGTAACACCAGTCTCTGTATCAGGATACAAAGTAAGATGAAGCATATGCGTAATACTCTTTTCACTCTTAGGAGTATTTCCACCATTCTTATTAGCTATATTCTGACTTGATGCAGTAATATAAACATAATAACAATCATATCCTTGGTTAGAATTAACTGCATATACATTATCAACAAATAATTCATTTTTACTATTTGACTTACTTAAAGTACCTTTCTCACCATTTACCTCAGGTAATATATTATTTATCAAACCATCCTCTGCTAATAAGGCTCTTTCTATACGCATTAAAATACCTGGATCGTCAGGATTTTTATTAAAAATCCAACCGTTTGGAACGAATAATAACAACATTGCTAAACTTGTTATTATTCTAGTAATCATTTTAGCAGGACCTGCTTGAGCATCATTAAGTTTATCAGGTTCAATAAGAAAGTTAATCATTGAAAGAGTAACCCTAAATAACATAAATACCCCTGCAAGAGTATACATAGTAGTCATGACATTAGTAGTAGTAATAATAAAATTATCAGGTACTCCACCATCACTGTAATAACCAGTTAATTTAAGCATAATATCATATATTCTAGCTACTGTACCAAACAATCCGGCTAAAATACCGAACCCTATACTAGCCCATCCTAATAATATCTGAATCATACACTAACCTCCTATATGACAAGACCCACTTGCCAAACCTGCTAAATCTAGTATTGCATCTATTAAAATTGGAACAAAGAAGATAGCTAAACCAATAATAACTCTTTTAATAGATCTAGAAATAGCAGCACTCATAGCTTCTTCTTTTTGAGCAGTAACTGCTTTTAGAATATCTACAGAACATAAAAGTATAACAAGAATAGGAACAGCAATTTGAATTGCTTTATAAACATCTCTTAAAACCTCTGTTAATTCAGCTCCTAAAACTGATTCACAATCAGTAATAGTAGTAAATATTCCTAAAACATTTAAGTTACCTAAAATAGCATTAATCATATACATCACCTTCATTTATATTTTCAAACTATTAACCTATTTTATTATATCAAAAAAAAAGATGCAAAACAACAAATTTCACATCTTTTTTTATTATTTTATTCCTATTTAAAGCCCATTGCTGCAAAGCATGCATTAGTAGTGGCATCAGTTTGTCCTATTCCAGTAAATATTGCCTTAACAATAACTACAACAAAGAATACAACTACACCATAAATAACTCTCTTAATTAACATCTTTTGAGCAGACTTAATTTCATCATCTTTACCAGCCATTACAGCCTTTCCTAAATCTAATGTTCCTAATAATACTATCATTATAGGAATAACCCATTGAATAATTGTAATAATTGTACCAACAGTACTCCAAATTGGTTGTGTAGCTTCACAGAACTCTCTAGCTCCTAATATTTGTAACATATTTTCTACCTCTTTCCTCTACAAATTTTCTTACTTTATAAACAAATTATACTATACATATAATTTTGTGTCAAACTATTTTTATATAAATTATGCTTCTTCACTAGAATGATTAGAAACACCACTATCAGTACTGTCATAACCATCAATACTACCAAAATCTACATCTTTTATATAACTTTCACATTCACTACCATTAGGTTTAGTAGCACACTGCCAACAAACTCTTGGAGCCCCACTGTTTAAGTCTAATCCAAGTAAACCAAAAATTACATAGACTATGTTAAATACAAAGAATATAGCAATACCATATACTAGTCTTAGTAAAAATGATTTTTGTGACTCTTTAATTTTCTTATCTTCTCCTGCTATTACAGCTTTACCTAAATCTAGTGTACCTAATAATACTATAATAATTGGAATAGCAATTCTTATTATATAAATAATAAACCCTACTACCTTCCAAATTCCTGCAGTTTCTGCACAAAATGAACTCATTAAATCACCACCAATTTCTTGTAAATTATACCATATTTTTTATCTTTTAGTCAATAATATTACAGATTTTATTTATTTTATTTAAAAACTGTGTTATTATTTTAGGGAGGTGTTTTTATGAAGAAATATAAATGGTTAATAATCTTAGGTGTAGTAATTCTAACATTATCTATAATTGCAATAGTATTCTCTGATAAACCAATAGATGAAGATAAGTATTTACGTGAAATACCATTATCAAAAGTTATTAAAAAAATAGATAATAAAGAAACATTTATTCTGTATATAAAACAAACAAGCTGTGAGCATTGTAAAGCCTTCTCTCCTGTATTTGCAAGAGTATTAATGGAAAACAAGCTTAAAGCTTATGTATTAAATCTTACAAACTTATCTGATGAAGAAAATGAAACATATAACAAAAAGTTTAATGTAAATGGTACTCCTACAGTTCTCTTCTACAGTGAAGGTAGTGAAAGCCTAGTTAGAATTGAAGGAGAACAAACTAGAGATAGAATAATATCTAAATTACAAGCCTCAGGATTTCTAAAATAAAAGTAGATACAAATCTACTTTTTTTTGTTTTTTAAATAATATGGTTTTATTAATCTATCCCCACTACTTATTTTATTAATTAATTTCCTTACAATCTGTATATTTTTTATCTCATCGTTTGAAAACTCTATTTTAAAAGGAACTGAAATAATTATAAAAAACAGTTTCATCTCATCAATAGTTAATGGATATTTTTCTAAATAATGATTTAACAAAACACTAAAATCTATTTTATCGTGATATTTATTATAAATACCTACTAAATCATATATAGGAAGATCCACTTTAGAGTTATTCCAACTTATTAAATATGAATTCTTATTTACAAGTACATGCTCTAAATCTAAGTTATTATGAATGAATACTACTCTTTGTTTATTATTACTTTTAATTATTTCATACCAATTATCCAATTCATTTTTACAAAAAGATAAAGATCCATAAATCTTTGAAATATTACGCGCTAACAAATAATGTGAAGGAGACATATATATTTCACTATCTATAGAATCATTTAAAGCAATATAATAATTATATAAATACTCTATTTTTTTTAATAAATCTTCATATATAATTTTATAGTCATCTATATCTATGTTTTTATATCTAGTAGTCTTAGTATGTAATAAAATAATCAAGTTTATCATTTCATAAAGTCTTTCTTCTGAAGAAATATTACTATCGTTTATATATGAAAATACATCATAATTATCAATCTTATAATAAACAGGGAAACTATTAAAACTCCTAGAGTATAAATAATCAAACTTATCTTTTAAATTACAATTATTATCTTTTATTACAAAGTTATTTTTACCATCATTAATTAAATATGCACTATTAATCTTTCTTATACTTTTAATTGTTAAACCATTATTCTTAAATAATTTATAATTAATCATTAAAACTAGGTATTACTATTTTAGAACCTACTTTTATACTATCTAAGTCATTATAATCTCCTAAATCATCTTTTGTTATGTTATATTTTTCTAAAACACTATCTATGCTATCCCCTTCTTTAAATATATATACTTTATAAGTTAAATAAGTATCACTTTGTTTTTTTATTGATTCTTGAACCTCTAAAAAAGAAGTTATTTCTGGTTTCTCTTCTTCAATACATCTATCATCATCTCTTAATACTTCTACTACCTCTTCCTCTTTTGCTTCTTTTTCTTCTTTAATTTCTTCTTTTTCTTTCTTTTGTAAATTATCTATTACTAGCACAATATTTATTCTAAGTACTTCATCATCTATTATCTCATAATGAAAATCATCTATATCCACAGTAGCATGAAACGTATCATATTCATCACTTATTGCTATTTCACATGGTATTTTATAACTATAAGTTTCTTCTAAAGCAGAAGTTTCTATCATTTTATAACTACCATTTATATAAAAATTACCACTTATTAAATCTTCTCCCTTTAACATTAAATCATTGTCTAAACTTATAGAAATAATTTCCCCAATCTTAGTCTTAAATGTAATATCTTTTGTAAAAGGTATAGTTTGTTTCATTATATCCCTCCTACTGGAAGTATATTAAACAAGTAATTAAATAGAACAAAAAAACTAATTATTAATTAGTCTTAGTATTACACATTGATAAAATATTATAAATATGAATATGTTTACTACAAAAACTATTTAAACTTTTCTTTAAATAATTATAAATATATTCAAAATCTTTACTCTCTTTATTAGTAAATTCATAGTATAAATAGATTAATTTATTTATATCTTTGTCTTTATATAAAGAGTCTAGTTCTACCAGTAATAGTTCTTTTATTTTTGATTCAGTTCTAGTTAAGGTATTATCTTTTTTTATTCTATTTTTTATAATTTTATAATCTATTTTTATATTATCTAAACTATCTAAAGAAAGTAGTATTTCATATTCTTCATCTAATAATAATCTAGAAATATATTTTACTACATTATTCTCTATTAATAATCCTATTACTATATTCCCATCTGTTAATAAACATAACTTACACTTTTCTTTTATATTATTAATTTCATACTTTGGAATACTATTAGTAAAGTTTGAAGATAGTAATACTGTATTATTAACTATATCTTTTACTATTTGTTCGTCAACTTTAAATAGCATTATTTTTTTTATATACTTTATATTATCATTATCATCCCATTCAAAAAACTCTATCAAATCTTCATTAAAATTAAGTAAGATATCATATATATAATCCATTTATAATCCCTCAGAAATAGTATATACAATATTTTATTTTTTAATGTGTTTAAAAAAAGACAAATTTGGTATATAATTAATATAGGTGATTTTATGTTAAGAATTATTTGGTATGTAGTTCTTGGTATTGTCCAAGGATTTACTGAACCTATTCCAGTATCATCAAGCGGACATGTAATGATAATTAATAATCTTTTAAAAACTAATATTGATATTGAATTACTTGCTATACTTACTAATTTTGGTAGTTTAATAGCTATCATATTCTTATACAGAAAAAAGATTATTGTTTTAGTAAAAGATTTCTTTTCATGTCTAAAAGCATTATTTTCTAAGCATAAGATAAAAGACAAACAAGTATATAATAATTTTAAATACTGTATATATTTAATAATTGGAACAATACCTGCAGGAATTATAGGTTTAATTGTTACTAAACTTAATCTATTTGATTTCCTAGATAACAACATTAAATTTGTAGGTGTTACTCTTCTAATTACAGCGATATTCTTATTCTTGATTAGAAATATAAAAGGAAGTAAAGATAATGAAAATATAACAACTAAAGATGCAATTATAATTGGTTTATTCCAAGCAATTGCAGTTCTTCCGGGTATATCAAGAAGTGGTGCTACCATTGTTGGAGGTATGACTAGAGATTTAAAAAGAGAAACAGCATTTGATTTTTCATTCTTACTTTATATTCCTATAAGTTTAGCAACTGGCCTACTTGGTTTTAAAGATTTACTCAGTGCTAATATTGATACTTTTACATTTGTATTATATATTTTAGCAACAGTAATCGCAGGTATAGTTACATACTTTGCTACTAAATGGTTCAAAGATATTGTTAAAAAAGGAAAACTTATATACTTTGTAATATACTGTGCTATTGTAGGAACAATTATAATATTATTTTTATAGGAAATAAAAAAAAATGATTATTTAATCATTTTTTTATTATTGTATCTTTTCTTTGAAGACTAACTATTTCTTCAGGGGTTAATAATTCTCCTGAAGATCTTTTATTTTCAAGTAAACTGTTATAACTCATTACAATTTGTTTATAATTATCTAAACCAAATTCTTTAATTACACCACATAACTCTTTTATATCGATAGAACTATGTAAATTAGATAATAATTTAGATTGTAACATATCATTTACAGGCATATGTTCAAATAAATATTTATAAAAGTCTTCTTGATAATAATCAAAAACTAAATTAATGTTATCATATTCATCTTTAACTGAAGATAATTTATCTTTATCAGCACTTTTACCAGTTAATACATCAAAATGAAGAACTTGTGCTATATCCCTTTCTTTAGCAATATTATCAATCGTAGCAAGAGTCATTTCTTTTGTGTCTGAATCACGATATCCCCTATCTTTTCTAGATAAAGATAACTCTTCAGGTATATATCTACCTGTACTAGCAAGTGTTTCTTTTACTGCTTCTTTTAAAGAACCATCAAAAACTCTTTTTTCAAAATCACACTCAAACAGTTTAGCCTTCAATTCATCTGGTAAAGACTCATAATACTTTTCTTCAATTAAAACTATAGCATCTTTTGATAACTCAATACTTCCTTTTACAGCAGTATCTGTAGGCACTAAAGAAACAACTTGATCAATATGTTGAGATAAAGCATCAATAACTGCACATTTTTTATCAAAAAAAGTATTATTACCAAAACTAACCTCTGAATCATCAGGAACTAATCCATTTAATGAGAACAATATCATAGAATTATAATCAGAATTATATGGAATATAATCATTTTTAATATTAGCAAGTGTTTTTCTATACTCTTCTAAATAAGAATCATCATCAGCCTTTGACCAATCAAATTGAGGTAATAATCCTTCTTCAACAAGCATAGTATGTATCTCACTAGAATATGCAAGATTAAAATTCCTTTTTAAATAAGGTGTCTCACTTATCGGCCTCATAACCCCATCAAAAGGAATAACATTAGTAGCTCTTACTAAAGCAATATTATCAATATTCATTTAGAATCAACTCCATCCTATAATACAAAAACTAAAGTGTAATATATTACGAATATAGCAAGCATAAATACCCCTTCATAACGTGTAATTCTTTTAAAAGTTCTAGAAAATAGAAATAATAAAACTGCTGATAATACTAACATTACTAAATCTATCATTTGAAAACTACTTGGTGTAACAGTGCCATAAATAGCAACTGGTATACCTAAAACTATACAAATATTAAATATATTACTACCTATTATATTACCTACTAAAAGATCTTGTTCTCCTTTTTTAGAAGATACAATAGTAGTAACAAGTTCTGGAAGTGACGTTCCAAATGCTATTATAGTAAGTGCTATTATTCTTTCACTTAAACCAACAGATACTGCTATAGAAGAAGCATTATCAACTACAAAATTACTTCCTATAATTATACCTACTAAACCAATTAATACTAATATAAGAGATTTCAATAGTTTATACTTAGGCTTATCCTCTTCTTTTGATTCTTTTTTTTGCTTAGCTAAACTTATCAAATAATATAAGAATACTGAAAAGAAAAGTAATATAACTAGTGCATCACTTCTAGTAATTTGATTTACTGAACCATTTCCTAAAGCAATATCAATAAACAAAACTACTAATAAAGTAGAAATAAGCATTGTAAGTGGTAATTCTTTTTTTACAGTATTATCTCTAATTTGTATAGGATGAATTACAGCAGCTACTCCAAGAATTAATAAAATATTCATAATACAGCTACCAATAACGTTACCTAAAACCATATCTGTACTACCAGAAGCTAAAGCACTCATTGATACTGCAAATTCTGGAGCACTAGTACCAAAAGCAATTATTGTTAAACCTATTAACATTTTAGAAACTTTAAAATTCTGTGCTGTTGATGAAGCACCATCTACAAAAAAATCAGCACCTTTTATCAATAATACAAAACCCAAAATAAGCAAAAGTACATTAACTAACATATATCCTCCTAAGTATTATATTTACTATATTAATTATAACACATAGTAGATTAATATATTAAAAAATACAACTTAGTTGACACAAAAAAACTAGCCTAAGCTAGTATTAATCAATATGGCGCGCCCAGAAGGATTTGAACCCTCAACCTCTTGGTCCGTAGCCAAACGCTCTATCCAATTGAGCTATGAGCGCATCTTTCCAACAAAAAGATTATACTATAAATTACACTTTTTTTCAAGTACTAAGCAAAAAATAGCAGTATTACTGCTATTTATCTATTTCAAAATAATTACCGCTATCTAAGTACAATTTACCAGTTTTACCTTCAAATTTAACTACCATTTTATCATAATCGTTAAAATTCTTAAACTTTGGAAGATTAATATATACTCTATTTGAATCATTCATATAAAGAATGAATCTATCTTCATCATATTTAGTAGGTTCATATTTTATTTGTGAAACTCTCTTTAATAAACCATAATTAATTTGTTTTAGTTTTTTAATTAAATCATCATATTTAGTATTAGGTACATAATTAATTAAATAAGGAACATCTAAATCCTTTGATACATTATTTTTAACCTCATTATTCTTATCAAATACTATCATATTAGTATCTTCTCTTATAAATAATGGTTTGTTCTCTTCTATATAAATATGAAATTGTAATAATAAGTCCCTTTTAACTTCTACATTTTTTATAAATACATCTTTTTCTAGTTTTCTTTCAATATTTTTAGTATTTGTTAAAAAGAAATTAGGATAATCTATAATATCAGCAATTTCTAATATCTCATCATCACTTACAATACTATTACCATGCATGATAACAGTTCTTGTTTTTACATCTAATACATAAGAACACAGTAAAAATACACCAAGACCAATAAGTATAATGACACTTAGTATAAAAATAAATATTTTAAATTTTCTACGTGTTCTTTTCTTCATATTATTTCTCCCAATTAAATAATTCTTGTTCTATATGTAAATCTATTCCATAATTATCTTTTACTTTGTCTTTTGCTAAATCCATTAAATATTTAATATCTTCTGCAGTAGCATTATCTTTATTAATTATAAAGTTTGCATGTTTATCACTTATTTGTCCACCACCATGAGTAAATCCTTTCAAATTAGAATCTTCAATTAATTTACCTGCATAATTACCTTCTGGATTTCTAAATACTGATCCTGCAGATGGATATTCTAATGGTTGTGATGATAATCTTCTATTTTTACGGTCTTCTATAAGTGCAACTATTTGATCTTTATCTCCTTTTTCTAATTTAAAAAAAGCTTTTAAAACAATCCAATCTTTTTCCATAAATATTGAATGTCTATAACTAAAATCTAAATCTTTATTTTGAACAGTTCTAACATTAAAATCTTCATCTAAAATTTCAGCTTTAATTAAAACTTTAGAAATATCACTTAAATAAGCACCTGCATTCATATATACTGCTCCCCCAACTGTTGCAGGAATACCACAAGCAAATTCAAGTCCAGAGTAGCCCTCTTTTGATACATTATTGGCAAGAAGTGGTAAATTGTAACCAGCTTCTACTTCTACTATATTCCCTTCTTGTTTTACTTTATTTAAATTATTAAGTTTAATTATTACGCCTTCATATTCTCTACTACTAGCTAATATGTTTGATCCATTACCAAACACTTTAAACTTTATATTATTTTCTTTTATATATTTTAATATTTCTTTTAAAGAATCAACACTATTTGGATAAACTACAAGTCTAGCATTTCCTCCTGTTTTATATGTAGTAAGAGTTTTTAAAGAAACATTTTCTTTATAAGTTCCAAGAGCTTTATCATTAATTATGTTTATTAATTCACTCACTTTATTCACCTAATAGCCTTTCTATTTCGTTATAAATTCTAGTATTACTATCCGTAATACCAATCTTCTTAGCAGATGATACCATTTTCTTATAACATTCTTTATCTCCTAGTATTTCATCTATTTTATTTAATAAAAGTTCTCCTTCAAAATCAGCTTCTCTTATTACAACAGAAGCACCAACATCTTCCAAATCTTTAGCATTTATTTCTTGATGGTTGTTAGCAACATATGGACTTGGAATAAGTATCGAAGGAATACCTAGTGAAGTTATTTCAGATATTATAGTAGCTCCTGCCCTTGTAATAATTAAATCAGTGTATTTTAAAACTTCACCCATTTTCTCAATATATGGAACTATTTTTACGTTCTTAGGGAGTTTTGTTTTAGCAATTTCATCATAGTTATCTTTACCTGTAACTAATAAAACTTCATATGACTTTGTCTTAAAATCATTTAACATATTTACTATTTTTTGATTTATAGTAGAGGCTCCTAAAGAACCCATTGTTATTAATACTAGTCTTTTTGACAATGAAAGATCATAATCTCTTTTATCACCCTTTTTAAATTTTTGGATTTCTTCACCACGAGGATTACCAGTAAGTACTACATTATTATGTTTAAAATACTTTCTAGAAGATTCCATTGAGATACATATAGAATCTGCAAACTTACTAAGTACTAAATTAGATTTACCGGGAATACTGTTTTGTTCATGCAAAATTGTTTTAATTTTTAATGAATGAGCAGCCAAAACAACTGGAACTGTTATATAACCACCAACACCTATAACTATATCAGGTTTAAACTTCTTCATTATTTTTTTACATTTCTTAGTGCCTGAAATTGTATTTTTTACAAACATAAAAAGCATCTTTGGATTTTTATTTAATCCATTCATCTTAATACCTTCATAATCTATTTGCATATTAGGAACTATATCTTTTTCCATTCTATCAGTAGTCCCAATATAAAGTATTTTAGCCTTTTTATCTTCTTCTTTTATTTTGCTAATAATACTAAGAGCTGGATAAATATGACCCCCAGTACCTCCTGCAGAAACTATATACTTCATATAATCACTCCTATAATAATTATATCATTAAATACCCCTATTATTAAACCTTTTATTAATTTCTTAATGAGAATTGACACCCACAATAGTCTTGTCTATATAAATCATATTCTTTAGATAAAACTATACTTCTTTTATACCCTTCTTTTTTCTTAAAATCAGAATATAAGTACGGCATATTATACTCTTTTTCTAAAGAAAAACCTATTTCATTTATCATTTTACTATTCTTATGAGGACTTACTGACAAAGTTGTAGTAAAAAAATCATAACCGTGTTCTTTTGCATAACGACAAGTCTCTTCCATACGTAAACTTATACATGACTTACAGCGAAGTCCTCCTTCAGGTTCTTGTTCTAAACCACGAACTTTTTCTTTATATAAATCATAGTTATAATTACCTTCAATAAATTTTATATTTTTATCTAATTTTTTTAGTAATTTTTCTTGTTCATTCTTTCTTTTTACAAACTCTTCTTCTGGATAAATATTTGGATTATAGTATAAAACATCTATATCAAAGTATTTAGTAAGAAACTCAAGTACAGAACTAGAACAAGGTCCACAACAACTGTGTAACAATAATTTGGGTCTATAATCTAAACTTTCTAAAAAAGACTCAAATTCTTTATATGATTTCATACGAATCACCAGTAAAATTATAACATAAAAAACATAAAAAAAACACTAAAACATTAGTCTTAGTGCTATTTTATTATTAAATTTAAATCAATTATACCTAACGTCTTTGTCTTACATTGGCATTTTTTCTTTCATCAGTCAGCCATAACATACTACATAATTCTATATTGTTCAAATTTTTAATAGAATTAATACTTAGTGGTACTACCTCATTGTGAACATCTGCCAGTTTTTCTTGTAAGACCAAAGGTAACGAATAATAAAACTCATCATCCACTACTATCTTATCAAAAAAATCAAAGTTTTCTATTAAAACAGTATCTTTTTGATAATCGTCAAGAACTTCGTCTACCTTAACTTTTGTTAATGAATTATTAGTTACAAATGCTGCACCTGCTCCCATTGTTATTGCAAGGAGTAATTCTCCTTTAGTGGCTGCACCCGTAGACGCAATCATACAAGCAACTGTTGTTGCAACACCTGCTCCTAAAGATATTAAATCCTCTTTTGTAGTATACGCCATTGATATAAAATTATCATAATCTCGATATTGTCTCATCATGATTTTATCTAAGTTGGAAACAGTTTTTTCTGTAAGAAGAATTCTTCTTGAACTGCCATCTCCAAATGTTACTAAAACGTGGTTATCATTAGTGATTTCATATTCACTAATCATTTTCTCATTTCCACTTGCTATTGCATACTTTTTCACATTTTTACTCCTTTATCAACTATTTAGTAATTACTCGAGTGCCTTCTTTATTATCAAGAACATCTTGTATACTATTAATCTTGCTAGAACTATATACGTATAATGGCATTTTATTTTTTGAAAGTGCAGAAAGAGCTTCAAGATCCATTACCATAAGAGAATCTACACCTTGCTTTAGTGACATAGAAAGTAAATCTTCATGAGATATTTCACTTAACTTTTGAGCGCCTTCTTCTTTTGGATTTCGATCATATATAGCATCTATACTTTTAGCCATTAATATCAAATCTGCTTTATGTTCAACCGCTTTTGAAACAGTAGTCATATCAGTAGTTAAATTAGGAATACCAAGTCCTCCACCAAAGACTACAACTTTTTTATTTTTCAAATCATTTTCTACTTGATAATAAGTTCCTTTTTTTATAACACCAGTTATATCAAAAGAACAATATGCACTTGATTCAATACCATTTTCATTCAAATATGAATTGATTGCTAGTGTATTCATAGCAGTAGCAAGCATTCCAATATAATCTGATACACTAATATTAATATTCAAGCCATTTCTACCTCTCCAGAAATTACCGCCACCAGGTATAATGATCAATTCTGCTCCAGATGCTACAAGTGCCTTTGCATCTCTAAGAGCATTTTCTAAGGCGTTACTATCTAAATCATATTCCCCCTTTAATGATTCTCCACTTATTTTTAATACTACTCTCATATTCCCTCCTTTAGAAAAAAGACTAAAAATTTTTAATAGTTTTCAGCCTTAACTTCAAAATAACTTTGAGGATGTGCACATACTGGGCATACTTTTGGAGCATTTTTACCAATAACAATATGACCACAGTTACGACATATCCAGATTTTATCTTCATCTTTAGAGAACACTACTTCATCTTCAATATTCTTAAGTAGTTTTCTAAATCTTTCTTCATGATGTTTTTCAATTTCTCCAACCATTCTGAACTTTTTAGCGATTAAATCAAATCCTTCTTCTTCTGCAACCTTAGCAAATTCTTCATACATATCAGTCCACTCATAGTTTTCACCTTCAGCAGCAGCAAGTAAATTATCAGTAGTAGTTGGAACTTCTCCACCATTTAATTCTTTAAACCACATTTTAGCATGTTCTTTTTCATTATTTGCAGTTTCTTCAAAAATAGCAGCTATTTGTTCATAACCATCTTTTTTAGCCTTACTAGCAAAATAAGTATATTTATTTCTAGCTTGTGATTCTCCCGCAAAAGCTGCTAATAAGTTAGCTTCTGTTTTACTTCCTTTTAATTCCATAATTTTACCTCCAGTTATATTATAATAAATATAAAAGCTTTCTTCAAGAAATTTGTATAATTATTTCAATTTTATATATTTATTAAATTATTAATTTTAAGAGATAAAAAATAACTTTTGATGATAATCTTACTATCAAAACGTAAAAAATAGCCATTTGCTTAGCTATTTTCTCTGTGTTATAGTGCATTTTGAGCACTTAATTGTTAGGCGTGCCTATCCTTTTATAAAGGAGGTGCCACATGAGTAAGAAGGATTTTATAATTCTCTCTTTACTGATTGTAGTTTTTTATCTATTATCAATTCTCTATGGGGTTTTGGTTCAATAAATAAAAAAGCCTAACTAGTAGTTAGGCCTACCCTACAAAGGTAACGCTTAACCTCGAAAATTAAGTGTTCCTTTTTTTTAGAGATTTCTCTCTTAATTTCATTATACTAAAAAAAATAGTAATTTCAATACTATTTTTCTTTTTTTGATAAACTATACAATTTCTTTACTTCTTTTATAGTAAGAGTTCTATATTCTTTTGAAGATAAACCGTCAAGTGTCAAAAAAGCATACTTTTCTCTTTTTAATTTTAATACTTTGTGCCCTACTTTTTCAAACATCTTTTTAACTTGATGATTTCTACCTTCAGTAATAGTTATGATAACTATACTAGTATCTGTTTTTTTATCATAACTTTTAATTTTCAACTTTGCTCTTTTAGTTTTCTTACCATCAATAACTACTCCATTTTTTAAAGTCATAAGTTCATTTGGAAGTAATTTACCACTTATTTTAGCAACATATGTTTTTTCTATATCACTACTTGGATGAGTAAGAATATTAGCAAGTTCACCATCGTTAGTTAAAAGTATTAACCCAGTAGTATCATAATCAAGTCTACCTACAGGAAATATCCTAATATCAGTATCAATTAAAGAAGTAATAATCTTTCTATTTTTATCATCATCAGTAGTACATACTACTCCTCTAGGTTTATTAAGTAAAATATATACTTTAGTATTATCTTCAATTAAAATATCATCCACCATCACTTGATCTTTATTCTCCACTTTAAAACCAAGTTCGGTAACAACAGAACCATTTACTTTTACTTTTCCTTTTTTTATTAATTCCTCTGCTTTTCTTCTAGAACAATATCCAGAATTGGCAATTCTTTTTTGTAATCTTTCCATAAAAAGCACCTCAAAAGAATTATAGTGTATTTTTCTTTTTTATGCAAACTATTTAAACATATTAATAATTCTTTTAAAAAAACTTATTTTATTCTCTTTTAAATATACTTTTTCTTTATGTATTTCTAAATCACCTAAATATACAATCATATCTGCAACATAACCCCTTTTGTCTTTGTTATATACTAATACTTTTCTTATATTATTTAACTCTTCATTAGTTAAAGGATAAACAAATGAATTCTTAATAAAAAGTTCCCCACTTAAATTAGTATCTTGTTTAAAACTTTTTTTATCTAATATCGTATAGTTTTTATAATTAGAAAAAACTTCTTCATAAAAAGCAATATGAGAATCATAACCATATGTATTACCACGAGATGCTATTACTATATTTAAATCATTATTAGAACTACTACTTATAAGTAATCTTCCTGCTTTTGGTGTATAACCTGTCTTACCACCAGTAGATTTATCATATAAATTAATTATTTCAGTTCTGTTTTTAAAATAATAACTTTTCTTATCACTACTAGTTTTATATTCCTTTGTCTTTAGTATTTTTCTAAATAGTTTGTTCTTATATCCATATGAATAAATAATAGCAAGATCATTCACAGAAGAATAATTCTTAGTAGTATCATCTAACCCTGTAGGGTTTTGAAAAGAAGTTTTTTTTAAACCTAATTTTACTGTTTTCTCATTCATTAACTTTACAAAATTATCTACTGTTCCTCCAGAGTTTTTAGCAATTATTAAGGCAGCATCATTACCACTTCTAAGAATCATTCCATATAATAAATCTTCAAGAAGAAAGTTTTCTCCTACTTCTGCATAAATATTTGTACCATCTGCAATTAATATTTCATCTCCTACTTTTACCACATCCATAAGATTAGAGTTTTCAATAGCAACTATTAATGTCATTATTTTAGTAGTACTTGCAGGTAGTATTCTTTCATCTTTGTTAAGCTCTTTTATTATTCTTCCTGAATCCATATCCATAACTATATAATTATTTAATATTTCAGCAGCATCTATATTAAAAGGAAATAACAAAAAAAAGAAAAAAAACAACACTTTTTTCATCTAAATCACCTAATTAATAGTATGAAAAAAAGAAGTATATATTATATATACTTCTCACTAATTCTCTTTACTTCATCTTCTATTTTTTCTTCTATCATACAGTCACTAAATCCATCTTTTATAAAATGATCTTTAATAAACTCTTTATCTTTTTTAATAATTATAACAACTGGTGTATTAAACTTCTTATTTTCTTTTAATTCTTTCAAAATAGAATATGCAGAATCTGGTTTCATATCGTCTTTTAAAACTATTAAATTGTATTTATCACCAGAATTAATTTTATCAATTGCATCGTGTCCTATTAATGTACAAATAACATCTGTATCTTTTTTTGAAAACAATCTTCCTAATTTATCTAAACTATCACTATTATCATCAGCAATCAAAACTCTTGCCTTATCATTAAAATCTAGATTATAACTTTTCACACTTTTTAAAGTTTTGTTTTCCTTATCTTGAACAATTTTTTGATCTATTACAATAACAATAGTTGTACCTTTACCTTTATCACTACGAATATTAACAGAACCACCCATTACCTTTAATACTTTTACAACTAACGGAATATTTAAGTTTAAACTGTCAATTTTATCAAAATCAGAAACATCTACTTCTTCATTAGAAGATAAAAGCTTATTTATTTGACCAATTTCCATCCCTTGACCTGAATCTTTTATAGAGAATATCAACCTACAGACATCATATTTAGTAGTTACATCAAGATCAAGATCAATGAAACCTTTTTCCGTATACTTTATACTATTTGAAACCAAAGAAAGAACAACTTGTTTTACTTTTATATAATCACCAATTAGCTTTTCAGGATAATCATTATTAAGATTAAAATTAAGTTTAATATCTTTATCCTTATTTGCAACTTTTAATTGGTTTTCTGTATTAGTTTTGATATCTAGAAGAAGTTTTTTAGTTATATATGGAGTACCTTGTATTTTAAACTTTTTAAAATCCTCTGAAGATATATTAGTGATATCATTTATGATAAAGTATGCAGCATTAGCATCTTGAGAAATAGATTCTACAATACTATCTTTTTCCTCACTAGTTTGTGCTTTAGAATAAGCCCCCACACTATCTATAATACCTTGAATTGGTTTTTTAATCTCTTGTGATACTTTAAACAAGAAATTAGATTTATCATTAACTGTTTGCTCTACTAATTCTTGATTTCTTAAAAGAGTATTTATTGCTTGAACATCCGGATTTTCAATAGTAAAGTACATGATACAACATAATACTGCTTCAACTGAATCAGATAATGTTATCTGAGGATATATCATTTGAATTATCATAATTATTAATCCAAATACTATGAATAATGACAATGGTAATATTTTTAAACCAAATTTCTTCTTTCTACCAGCAATCATTATAAATATTAATATATTTGATATTAATGCAGATACTGCATATACATAGTTTACTGATGGACCATACGTATAATAAACGCCTGCTGCTTCATTTTGGAATAAAAATATAGGAAGTGCATATATCATGATTATTTCTATAATAAATGATATCAATATAGCAATTATTGGTTTTTTATTTTTCGGAGATAATATAGTCATTCCATATACTAATAATAAATTAGCAAACAGAATAAACATTACTAAAAATGTTTTAAAAACAAAGTTTACTAGTATAGGACTAATGCTATCTTGAATATATACTACAACATAACATAGCATATGAAAAATAAGAGACACTATATTGGATATAAGTACTCCTTTATATATCTTATTCTCATCATTATCTACTCTTTCTTTCGAAAAATATATAATACTTAAGCCAATACTATAAAGCATACTAAAAACAACTAAAAACATCATGCCTACTGCCATATATCATCACCTATTATAGATTATAGCATTAAAACATGATATTTTCAATATTATAATTCTCTTACTTTTTCTCTATCTTTACTGTATTCTTTATATTTTATAAATCCTTCAGTTTCCTTCTTTAAACCTGCAAGATCTCGTTTTCCAAATAATGCATGTGGAAATTCATCTCTTATTTTAAATACTGTAGGTACATAGTTTTCATTTCTAAACTCATCATATACTTTTTGTTCTATATCTGATAACTTTTCATACAACATTTTTGGATTATTAGTTATTAATTGTTTATACATATCATTAAAGACAATATGAGTAACTAAAGTATCACCATTACCATTTACAGGCATTATATCAACATCTTGTATATCTTCATCAGCAGCAATAACTTCCTCTACATCAAAATTATATACTTTTTCCCCATTTACCATACTGTAATCTTCTGCTCTACCATAAACAAATAGATTACCTTCTTCATCAATACTTCCTATATCTCCAGTACAACTCCATTTTGTTCCAAATGGATCTGTATAAAAGAATTTATCTGTTTCAAGGGGTTTATTATAGTATCCAATCATACCTGATTTAGTATTTACATATATTTCACCACGTTCATTATATGGAAGTTCATTTCTATCTTCATCAAATATGCCACATACAACTCCTGGTATTGGTATACCTACAGAACCATCTGATCTATAAAAATCATCTGTTTGTGTAGCAATTCCTGCGCCGCATTCACATTGACCATATCCTATTTTTAAAGCGCTTGGTGAGCCATGATCATGAAATACTTTTTCAATAGCTTCTTTCATCTCTTTACCAAGATGTTCTCCACCTTGAAATGGATTAGTAAAATGTGATAAATCCGCATCTTTAACAAGTTCAGGTTCCAAAAACCCAGTATATAAACTAGTAGTTGCTACAACTACATTTATTTTATATTTAATTACATTTTCTACAAAAACTTTTCTATCAAATCTTGGATCCATAAATACAGTTGCACCATTTGCAAGAGGTAAATGCATTGCCGTACTTGCGCCTGTAGAAAACCAAGGTGGAATAACTTGATAATCTTTTAAATCTCTTGATAAATCCATATTACATGCTTCGTATGAATGGATTGAATTTTGAAAACTGTCATTTGATAAAACTATTGCTTTAGATGATCCAGTAGAACCAGATGAATATACCATTGCTACAGGCATATCAGGTTCATATTCGGCAGTTTTAACATTAGCAATTACTTTTCCAGCTTTTATAAATTGATTATATAAAACAGCATTTTGATCCAATTCAACTTTAGATGGTTTTACAAATCTAAGCGGTGAAGAATTAAGAGTTGGCACTACTACTATTTTTTCAATAGTAGACTCCTTTACTTTTTCTTTAACACTCGGATAAAACTGATCCATAACAAGCAATATCTTTGAGTCACAATCATTTATTCTTTCAGTCATTCCTGCTACATCAAAAAATGGTGACATCGAGTTAGCACATGCTCCAATTTTAGAAAGTGCATAAAATGCATACGTTGTCTCGGGTATACCAGCACAAGATATGGTAACCATATCACCTTTTTTAACACCATTAGCAACTAGTGCTCTTGCTAAATCATCTATTTCTTCGAATAATTTTTTATACTTTATTTTGGCACCATAAAACTCAATAGCAATACCATTTAAATTATCTCTATTGTTATCATATATTTCTTGATAAATTGTCTTCTTGGTTCTTGGCTTATACAGAACATCTAAATCTACTAATTTTAACCAAGGTCTATCTATAGTAGGATAACCTACTTTTGGTCCTTGTATTTTACCTGTTGCTAAATCCTTTAAATAGTAATCAAGTTCTTTTTTTTCTTCTTCATTTAAATCTTTTAAGTTTTTTTTTAGTTCTATTAATTCTTCTTTAGTCATATGATCACTCCCCCACTATAAACATTATAACACTTTTTAACCCAATAATAAAACAAAAGTGTAAATGGTTTACACAAAAAACACTAGTATTATATTTTTTTATTTATATTTTAACAATAGTTTTTATAACATTTGCGTTTTAAACAAAAATTCATGGTAATAATTGTAAAAAAATTAAATTTTTATTATAATAAAACTAGGTGATATTATGAATGTCGTTATAAAAGTTGATGATGAAACAAAAAATAAAATGATTGAGTATTACAAAGATAAAGTAAGAGAAAAGACTCCACCTTATGCTATATTTCAAGCACAAGAAGAAGACACTATTATTACTCTATATGAATCAGGTAAAGTTATGTTTCAAGGAACTAGTGCTTTTGTAGATGCAAACATGTGGAAAGCTATAAAAGAAAATGATGAAGAAGATGAAGACCAAAACGATTATATGAACATCTCTTCAGTAGGTTCTGATGAAGTTGGTACAGGTGACTACTTTGGCCCTATTGTAGTTACTAGCACTTATGTAAAGAAAGATGATATAGACTTTTTAAAAAGTTTGGGATGCACTGACTCTAAAAAAATAACTGATGATAAAATTAAGAAAATAGCTCCTGAAATTATAAAAAGAATTAAATACAAAAGTATCATCTTAAAAAATGAAGAATATAATGAAAAGTATTCTAAAGAAAACAACATGAATAAAATTAAAGCAATTATGCATAACAAAGTACTCTATTCTATTTTAAACGACATAAATGAAAAACCCGAACTTATAATAGTAGATGAATTTGCTAGAGAAGCTAGATACTATTCATATCTCGAAGGAATACCTAATGTTGTAAAAGGAATAACATTTGTAACTAAAGCAGAATCAAAAAATCTTGCAGTAGCAGCAGCATCTATTATAAGCAGATATATATTCTTAGATGAATTTGATAAAATATGTGATGAATACCATTTACCTTTAGTAAAAGGTAGTGGTCATGAAGTAGATACTATAGGACAAGAAGCAGTAGAAAAATATGGAAAAGAAATCCTTGATAAAATTGCTAAAAAGAATTTTTCAAATACTAGTAGAATATTAAAAACTAGAATAGTATAAGAAGGTCTATACCTTCTTTTTTATTAACCATATATAATAACCAGCATAGTATATAACAGAAAGGAGTTATATATGAGATACAACTATTATCCAACTCAAATAAGAAATTACCAACAAGGAAACAGATTAATAGGTGGCGGTAACTTCTTATTCCCTTTTGCACTAGGATTTGTAACTTCTCCTCTAGTATATGGAATAACTAGACCTAGACCACCATATCCATATTATGGCCCTGTATATAGACCTTATCCTTATTATTAAAAAAGACCTACTGTAATAGTAGATCTTTTACTCTGCTTTCAGAAAGCACTTCAGTAAATTCCTCAATCTTAGATTTTAAAATAATGTTCTTATAAACTATATCATTATATGTCTTAGTATTATCTCTAAATATATTAGATATATTCAATTTAAACTGTTCATAAAACTTAGCAAATTCTTTTTCAAAAAAATCATTAAACTTATCACGACTATGTGTTGGCACATTAAACTCTTTTTTATATTCACTGAAAAGTTTATCAAATTTAAGGTTTAATTCATATATATGAGATATTAAACCATTAAACTCTTTTACTTTATCACGCATTTGATTTTGTTCCAAAGTAACTGCAGCATTCATCTCATCAAAGATATTCATAGCCTTTACTCTAATAGTATTATTAAAACCAAGTAAATAGTCTTTTGCATTACTATACTTTATATTATTATGTTTTTTAATACCCAAATCTTTTTGTACTTTATCTTCAAAAGTATTAAAAAAATCAATAACTAGTTTACTGTTTTCTTTATTGTATTTATCTATAACAAAATACTCTTGTTCTTTTAAATATAAATATGTAGTATTAGTTATAACTTTTAAATTCATTGCCTTTATCTTCTCTATATCATCCATAGTATCTTTAGTTATAGAATCTATAAAAGATTTATAAGAAGTAAGTACAACTTCATTTTTAACTGCTACATTTTTAATCATAGCCTCTGTAATAAACTCAATATACTTTCTTACTATTGTAGTAATCTTTTTACTATCATTTACTACACAATTAGTATGGATTTGTTCTAAAAGAAGATTACCATTGGAATTTGACAAAACTTTTATTTTATCTTCAAGATTAGTATTAGTATTAATCTCTAACTTAAAATTGTTATATATATTAACTAAATTACTAGATTTTATATATTTGTTAAAAACACTAACTTTAACAACTTTAGTAAACTCATTAACAGCATTATTAACTATTCTAGAATAATACTCTTTCATATTATCAAAAACTATATTAGTATTAGCCCTAAAGTTATTACAGATTAAATCATATAATTTATCTTTATCATATACTTCATAACTTACTTCAGTATACAAAAGTTCTATCATTTGAATAAAATAGAATAATGTTTGTTGATCACTCTGATTAAATGATGCTTTATTACTACTTGAAATATCTTTTAATTCTTGCTCTATTCTAGCAGTATCGTTCACAAATAACCACCTCTTTATTTGTACTCTAATTATATTTTATACTTTTTTAGAAAAAAATACTAGTAAATAATGTCTTTTTTTGTAAACATAAAGTATATATCATTTACTTTTTGTACAAAATATTATATACTTAACGTGTAAGATATGGAGGTGGTAGTATTAATAATAAAAGTTTTAATGACTTTTTTGAGTACATAAATGACAACAATGAACAAAACACACTTATACCTCAAAGACCTAATAGAAGTTTAGGATTAGTAGCTACCATGTTTGCCATAGCTCTTTTATTAAGTGGAGGTTATGGTGTTAAATACATATTAGATCAAAAAGAAGATATTGAAAACTCTAGAATTAGACAACAAGAACTGATGACAAGTAGTCAACAAAAAGCAAAACAAATAACAGAAAACATTAAAAGAGAAAATCAAAATGATGACAACAAAACTAATGTACATCGTGATTTTACCGAATTAAAGAAAAAAAATAGTGATACTGTTGCTTGGTTAACAGTACCAGGAACTGATATAGATATGCCAATTGTTAAAGGAGAAAATAACACTTATTATTTAACACATGACTTTGATAAGAACAGCAATGCAATGGGTTGGGCATTCGCAGATTCTCAAAATACATTCCCTACTCTAAGCACAAACACAATTATGTATGGTCATACCTATAGAATGACTACAATATTTAGTAAATTAAAAAATGTTTTAAGTAGAAAATGGCTTGATAATGAAAGTATGCAAAGAATAACACTAGATACAGAAAAAGAAAGATTAATATTTAAAGTATTTAGTGTCTACACTATTAAAGAAACTGCTGATTATTTACAAATAAATTTTGATAGCAGAGAAAAATATCAAGAATATCTAAATACTTCATTAAAAAGAAGTATAAAAGATTTTAAAACACTTCCAACTGTAAACAATAAAATAATTACTTTATCAACTTGTTATCAAAATTCAAATCAAAGATTAATTGTCCAAGCAAAATTAATAGGCTCTGAATAGAGCCTATTTTTAATTGCAATTTGGTTTATTAGTAGTAGTATAATAAACACCTGCTTCACTATAACCACCATTTAATGCATATTTATTATCACTAGTTAATCCTTTGCCACACACAATACTTGCATAATATTTATAGGAAACTACATAGTTTCTAGAATTAGCGCTTTTAGGAGTAACTATCCTTTGAATTACTAATGATTTATCTGGACTAAGTAATAAACATTCACCCATTTTTATATCATTATTTAAATTAACTAGTTCTTTATAGTCAACATAACTACAATAAGTACCAGGTTCATTTAACTCGTTAATATCCCAAATATCACTTTCACTATCATAGATCCTTATTTTTTTACCATGTGAATCAACCATATCAAAGTATCTAAATCCACCATACATTTTATCGTTATTATATAACTCCAAGTTCTGTGTTAACAGTTTTTCTACAGATTTAGCACCCTCTACTCTGTTTTCATCAATTGCATCCAAAATGTTTGGAATAGCTAAAACTACAATAATACCTATAATAACTATAACTAAAATTACTTCAACCAACGTAAATCCTTTTTTATTCATAACTATCACCTATCATACCCATTAATTCTTCTTCATTCCATATTTCTATACCAAGTTCAATTGCTTTGTCATATTTGCTTCCTGGAGACTCTCCTACTATAACTACATCTGTTTTTTCAGATACTGAACCAGTCACATTACCACCACGATTAGTTATAATTTCTTTTAATTGATCTCTAGACATAGCACTAATAGTACCAGTTAAAACAAACTTTTTATTAGCAAACCTCTCATCTAAAGTTACTTCACTACCTAAATAATCCATATTAATACCCAAAGATTTTAAAGTATCTAACATTTTTAAATTATTTTCATCTTTAAAATAATCTATAATACTTTTTGCCATTATATCCCCAATATCTGAAGTAGCAACAAGATCTTCATAAGTAGCATTTTTTACATTATCCATTGTTCTATATTTTTTGGCTATAATTGCAGCATTCTTTTCTCCGAAATGTCTTATTCCAAGACCAAATAAAAGTTTTTCTAAAGAGTTCTTTTTACTTTCCTCAATAGCAGTTAATAAATTCTCAACACTTTTTTCTCCAAATCCTTCCAAAGATTGAAGTTCATTTTTATACTTCTTTAAATTATATATACTAGGAATATCTGTCAAATATCCAAAATTATAATAATCCTCTATTATTCTTTCACCAAGTCCATCAATATTCATTGCTTTTCTACTTACAAAATGTATAAGTTTTTGAGCATTTCTAGCATCACATTTTGAATTTGGACAGTAGTGATTAGCTTCATCTTCTTTTCTAATTAATGCAGTACCACAAACAGGACATTTATCTATCATAGTAAACTTTGGAAGAACTTCTACTCTACGATCTAAATCTGGTTTAACTACTTCTGGTATTACATCTCCTGCTTTTTGAATGACTACTATATCACCAATTCTAATATCTTTATTTATAATGTAATCTTCGTTATGTAGTGTTGCTTTTCTTATTGTAGAACCTGCAACACGAACTGGTTCAAGCATAGCATTTGGAGTAATCTTACCAGTTCTACCTACAGTAAACTTAATATCCACAAGTTTTGTAGTTACTTTTTCTGCAGGGAATTTATAAGCTGTAGCCCATTTAGGACTCCTTGCAGTAAACCCAAGTTCTTCTTGCATTCTTATATCATTAACTTTTATAACTACACCATCTATATCATATGGAAGATCTTTTCTATATTCTGTAGCCTCATTTATATAAGCAATTACTTCATTTATATCTTTACAAATTTTATATTTAGGATTAACTCTAAATCCTAAATCACTCATAAACTTAAGAGCATCACTATGAGTATTAATATTATAATCAAGAGGATTAGGTAAATGATAAATAAAATTGTTAAGTTTTCTTTCAGCAGTTACTTTTGAATCTAACTGACGAACACTACCACTTGCTAAATTACGACAGTTTTGAAATAAATCAAGACCAGCTTTTTTTCTTTCTTCATTTATTCTAACAAATTCTTTTTTATCAATATATATTTCTCCACGTACTTCAATATCTATGTTTTTACTTAATGTAAGTGGAATAGAATGAATAGTTTTAACATTACTAGTTATGTTTTCACCTATTCTACCATCACCACGAGTTACTCCTCTTACAAGTTTACCATTTTCATAAATTAAACTAATAGCAAGGCCATCAATTTTTAACTCACATACATATTCCGGATTAAACCCTTCTTTCTTTATTCTTTCATCAAACTTAACTATTTCATCTTCATTAAATACATTCCCAAGTGAAAGCATAGGTCTTTGATGAACTATTTTTTCAAAAGCAGTTACAACTTCAGAACCTACTCTACTAGTTGGAGATGTATTACTCTTTAATTCAGGATATTGTTCTTCTAAAGAAAGTAATTCTTGCATTAATCTATCATATTCACTATCTTCAACACTAGGTTTATCAAGAACGTAATACTCATAATTGTATTTATTTAAAAGCTTTTCAATTTCATCCATTCTTTGTTTAACACTCATAAGCATCCTCCATATTAATTATAAAAGAAATAACAAAATAAAACAAGAAATATTCCCAAAAATAAGCATATTTCATATATTACAATAGGTGATAAAAATGAGACATAGTTTTTTTTGTTCATGTAATGTCTGCAGAAACAGAAGACGTTCCAGTAAGTTTTATCTATTGTTTTTATGCTTTTGGATACTAATAATCATATATCAATCTTTCATAACTATGTTCTTTTGTGTCACAGTTAATGCTATAATTCTATTTGTAGAAATAATTTTATTCTTTGTATTTTTATTAAAAATACTCTTGTAAAAACAAAAAAACCTTAATGGTTTTTTTATTTTATAATATCTTTAATTATATATGAAGCAATAAGTAATCCCGCAGAAGAAGGTACAAAAGCAGTTGAACCAATCTTTTTTCCTTCACACTTAAGTGGTTCTTCCTCTGAATAACAACAAATAACTTTATCTTTTATATTACTATCTTTTACATACTTCCTAAGAATTCTAGCTATTGGATCATTTTTAGTATCTCTTATATCACAAATAGTTAATTTCGAAGGATCTAATCTCTTTCCTGTACCTAAACAAGTAATAAACTTTATGTTATTTTTAATACAATTCTCAATAACTAATTTCTTAGTAGAAACTGTATCACAAGCATCTATAAAATAATCAATTTTATCTTTAAAAATACTATCAATATTCACAGAATCTATAAAAGAAGAAATCTTTTTTACTTTTACTCTATTATTAATACTTAATATTCTTTTTTCAAATTCGTCAGTTTTAAGTTTTCCAATATTATTTAAATTAGCAATAATTTGTCTATTTAAATTTGTTATATCAACAGCATCATTATCTATTATTGTAATGTTTTCTATACCTGATCTAACTAATGCTTCAACAACATATCCTCCGACACCACCAAGTCCTAAAACTACTACATTTTTTTCTTTTATTTTACTTAAGGAATCTTTTCCTATTAAAAGTTCTAATCTATCAAACATAAACAAAAAATAGACTTAGTCTATTTCTAAATTATGATACACATCAGAAACATCATCAAGTTCTTCAAGTGCATCAATTAATCCCATTACTTTAGTAGTTTTATCTTCTTCAAGAGATATATAATTCGAAGGTATAAATCTAACTTCATTCATTATAAAGTCATTAACTCCAAAAGCATCAAGAGCCTCATTTATTTTTACAAAATCTTCAGGTGTAGTTGATATCTCATAAGAATCATCATTAGTAGTAAAATCAAGTGCATCATTTTCTAAAGCAATAGTCATAATATCATCTTCACTATAAGTATTAGGAACAACAATTATACCTTTTCTTTCAAACATATAACTTACTGATCCATCAGTACCTAAATTACCACCACGTTTAGTAAATGTACTTCTTACAGCAGATGCTGTTCTATTTCTATTATCTGTTAAACAATCAACCATTATAGCTACTCCATTTGGTCCATATCCTTCATAACGAACAAATTCATAATCTTCCCCACCAGAACTCTTAGTAGCTTTTTCTATTGCAGAAGCAATTCTATCTTTAGGCATATTTGCAGCCTTTGCTTTATCAACTACCATACGAAGTGATGGATTATTATCTATATTACCATCTGTTCCTTTAGCAGCAACATATATTTCTTTTGCTAGTTTTTGAAATACTTTACCTCTTTCTGCATCTATTAATCCTTTTTTACGTTTAATTGTAGCCCATTTAGAATGCCCACTCATAATATCACCTCACAAGAATTATACTATAAAACACAAAAAAAAGAAATACAAGATTTCTTTTTTAATTATTTATCTTCTTTATATAAATGAAGCATTTTTTTATAAATATCTGGTTCAATAATATTTATAGCAGCAAGTGCAGTTTCAAGTGCTTTTTTATAATTACCTTTCATAAACAATTGACCTGCTACATCTAAACCTTGCTCTATATCTTTATCAACTGGTTTATATCTATTACCATACATAATAGACATTTCACATAGTTTCGCAGTTTTTACCATTTCATTAGTAGTACTGTATAGTTTTAAAGATAAATCTCTAGCAGTATCTACTCTAATATTTAATGTTTTAATAGTAATAGGTGTCTTTTCAAGTTCTTTTACTATTTCATATATAGCATCATTAGCTTCACTAAGTTCTACAAAATAATTATTAGAAATAATAGGAAGTGGATTATGTCTAATCTTAGCTCTACATTTCTTTAATAACTCAGTAATTTCATCTAATTGTTCTCTTGCTCTCATTTCATCATCATGCATACTACCCAATGATTTTAAACATAGATTTAAGTCATCTTCAATCTTACCAAATCCACTTGATAAATGCATAATTTTATCTTTAAGTTTAGAATATGGAAGATTTTTGTTTTTTAAATCTCCAATTATATCGTTAAACTTATTATTTACTTTGAATAATTCTTTATTTATTTGTTCAAGATCCGCTAAATCCTCAGAATCTAAATTATACATGTTTTTAATATCATCTAATTGATTATATATATCTGTGACAATACGATTAACTTTTTGAAGTTTAATCTTGAATGTTTTAGCAGTTTCATCAAATAATCTTTTACTCTTCTTTTCTATTTCAAAATCAGTGAATAGATTATCTAAATAATCAAGAAAAGTTTTAAGTTCAAACATACTATCTTCAAGATTAAGTATTTTTATTCTTGTTTTAATATCATTTACTTTGTTTTCAATTTGTTCAAGATTATATGGAACTTTCATATGTTCAAGTGGATAATCTTTAGCCACTAGTTTCTCATAAGTATCACGAACTTCTTTTATTCTATTAGGCAATATTTTATCTGTAAGAAGTATAAGATCAGGTAATTCTTCAACTACTACACCAATATGGGCAATCATTTCATCAAGAACTTTTACTAAACTAACTACTTCTTCATATTCGTTTTGTTCCATTACCTCTTCAAAATCTGAAAATTTCTTTTCAATATTCTCAAATTGAAGTTCAATGTTATTTACCACATCACCATATGCTGATTTATTACTTTCAAGAGTTCTTTCAAGTTCTCTAAATCTAGATTTTAACTTAGTTACAATAGCACGATTTCTTTCTTCACTCATAGTAACTTCACGTATTTCATCAAGTAAATTATCTGTACTAACACGAAGTTTATATATTTCCATTTCTAGATTGACTATAGCCACTCTTGCTTCTTTATAATCATTTTCTTCAAGTAAATTATCGACTTCTAAAAGTTTATCAGTTATTTCTTCATATCTTTGATTTTTTATAATGTCATATCTTTTATTCCAGTCTTTATATTTACCCTCCAACTCAGAATTATTGATAATAACTTTCACTTTATCAAGTTCAGTCATAACAGGTGTAGCTACAATTAAGTTGCGCCCACGCTCTAATTCCTCAAGTTTTTCGCGTAGTTGCTTACGTTGTCTACGTTTTATAGCTATGAAACAAACAATGCACATTATTAAAATAATTGTTACTATGCCTATAATATACAACTTCTTAATGTCCATAGAATCACCTACTATAACAATTCTATCACAAAAACAAGTTTTAATAAATAAAAATTAAAGAAATTTACATTTAATTTAACGTTAAATTATCATATATTCTCTAAAACTAATTCTGGAATCACTACAATACTCTATTACAAATCTATTATTTCTTTTTGATATAATTATTCCTATAGTTTTATTATCATCAATAGTTTTAATATTTTTATCAATATAATTCATATATGCTTGGATTTGTCCAATGTGTTCTTTCTTTAATTCCGTTACTTTTAATTCGATTACTATAAAACACCTATAAATATAATTATATAAAAGTAAATCTATATAATTATAAGTATGATCAAGTTTTATTTTATATTCATTTTCTATAAAACAAAAACCAGATCCTAATTCTTTTAAAAAACTTGATATATTCTCCATGATTAATTGTTGTAATGCTTTTTCATTTATATCTTCATATTTATTTATATTTCTTATAAAAATAGGATTCTTTATAAAATCAGATACATTAAATTCTTCTTGTTTTATTACTTTATTTTTAGTTTTTTCATCCAATCTTTCATATTCTTTGTTCTTAATTCTTTCTCTAAGTTCCCTTTTACTTAAATTTTGTTTAATTGAAATATCTATATAATAGTTTATTTTATTAATATCTTTTAAAGACAGCATTTCTTGATAATGTGACCATGATAGTTGCGCCACTGGCGCAACATTTTGAAATAATAGATAGAACTGACGCATTCTTGATAGATATGTATATGTATACTTTTTACCTATTTCTATTTGTAATTTTTTAGAATACTCTTTTATTAAATTATCTCCATATTTAGCTCTAGACTCTCCTCCTTGTGCTTCAATTAAAAGTTTTCCTATAGAATAATAAGTTTCTAAATCATTTCTATTAATGGAATAGTTTTTTACTTTTTTAATTATTTCATTATCAATAAGTAATGTTTTTATTTTATTATAATATTTATCTTGCATATGTGCCCCCCCATATATACAATAAACAAATTATTCAAAAACACCTAAACTTTACAAAAGAAAAGATACTATTTTACATAGCATCTTTTCTTGAGAAGTTTAATCTTCCTTTATTATCAGTTCCAATAAATTTAACTACTATTTCATCTCCAACTTTTACTACATCTTCTGTCTTTTCTACTCTGTCTTTAGCAAGTTTAGAAATGTGAACTAATCCTTCGCAACCTGGCCATACTTCTACAAAACATCCAAAGCTTTCTACTTTAACTACTTTAGCGTTGTATACTTCTCCAACTTCTACTTCACGAACTACATCTTCAATTAGTTTCATAGCTTTATCTATTACATCATAATCAGTATGATATAGAATTACTCTACCATCATCTTCAATATCAATTTTAACAGCATTCTTATCATTTACACTAACTACGCCACTTGCTTCTTGAATAATTCTAGTAATAACTTCTCCACCACGTCCAATAACATCTTTAATTTTTTCTTCTTTAATTCTCATTTGTTTAATCTTTGGAGCATATGGAGATAATTCTTTACGAGGTTCTGCTATTGCGCTGCTCATATTTTCAAGAATTTCAAATCTTGCTTTTTTGGCTTGTTCAAGTGCTTCAGCAAGTATTTCTTTTGTAATTCCTTTAATTTTAATATCCATTTGAAGAGCACATATACCTTTTTTAGTACCTGCTACTTTGAAATCCATATCACCAAAATGATCTTCAGCACCTTGGATATCAGTTAATATTGTATACTTATCACCTTTAGTAATAAGACCCATAGCTATACCTGCAACCATATCTTTAAGAGGAACACCTGCAGCCATTAGACTCATACATCCAGCACATATACTTGCTTGTGATGATGAACCATTACTTTCAAGAACTTCAGATACAACTCTTATTGTATAAGGGAAATCTTCTTCACTAGGAAGTACTCTAGCAAGAGCTTTTTCTCCTAAAGCACCATGTCCAATTTCACGACGCCCTGGAGAACTATATCTTCCAGTTTCTCCAACAGAGAATTGTGGAAAATTATAGTGATGCATGAATCTTTTTCCTTCTTCTTCACTAAGTCCATCAAGTATTTGATATTCATTTATTGATCCAAGAGTTGTAACACTAAGCACTTGTGTTTGACCTCTTGTAAACATTGCAGAACCATGTGTTCTTGGAAGTAAATCTACTTCTGAAGATAAAGGTCTAATTTCATCAATAGCCCTTCCATCTGGTCTTATATGTTCTTCAGTAATTAATCTTCTTATTTCTTCATATTCAATTGCTTCGAGAACTTCGTTTACTTGATTAATAACATCATTAATATCTTCAGCATCTTTATACATTTCCCTGAATTGTTCACGAACCTCTTCTTTTAATTCATCAATTTTTTCTTGTCTTTCAAGTTTTCCTTCAATTTGAATAGCATTAACCATTTTAACAGTGATAATGTCACGAACTTTTGAATTAATTTCATCATCTACTTTAATAATTGGATATTCTTTTTTAGGTTTACCTATTTCTTCAACTATTTTTTCTTCAAATGCAATTAATTCTTTTATTGCTTCATGTCCAAACATCAATGCTTCAAGCATATCTTCTTCAGAAGCTTCTGCAGCACTTGATTCAACCATATTAATAGCATCTTTTGTTCCTGCAACAGTTAAGAATATGTCACTAACTTCTTGTTCATCCACTGTAGGATTAATTACAAATTCTCCATTTACCCTACCTACTACAACTGAAGCAATAGGACCTTCGAAAGGTAAATCACTAATTGAAAGTGCTAAACTTGAAGCAAATAATGCTGTCATTTCTGGGCTGTTATCAGTATCTACTGATAAAACAGTATTTATAATTTGTACTTCATTTTTAAACCCTTCTGGGAATAATGGTCTAATTGGTCTATCAATTAATCTTGCCGCAAGAGTCGCAGCTTCTGTAGGTCTACCTTCCCTCTTAATAAATCCTCCAGGAATTTTTCCTACTGAATATAATTTTTCTTGATATAAAACTGTAAGTGGGAAGAAATCTCCAGTTGTTGGTTCTTTCTTATTAACTACAGCAGATAAAACTACTGTATCCCCATATCTAACTAAACAAGAACTTGAAGCTTGTTTTGCCATCTTACCTATTTCAACTACTATAGGTCTACCCCTGAACTCAAACTCATATGTTTTTTCCATATTTACTACATTCCTTTCTTTCTACTTCTAACTTTTTTCTTATCATTTAAGTCTAAACTTTCACTTACATCTCGTAAAAATCTTTTCATATTTTCAGGACTCTCTTCATCATAATCTTGCATAACCTTATCAATTATAACGTTTGCTTCATCACCAAGTTCTTTAATCAAATTTAGTAATATCTCATAAGCAATTCTCTTATTCTTTATCTTAGTAACATTATAATTATTCTTAAACTCATTTAAATATAAAGCAATTTCCTCTTTACCTAGTTTTAATTTATTAGTGAATCTATTAAAACTAAACAATGTATTCATATCAATATAAAGATCTCCTACTTGATAGCCATAAGAAAAATACCTAACATCTGTCTTTATATCTCTAAAACATGCAGTATAATTATCACTTTCATTTTCAACTACAATCCATTTCAAAAATCTTCTTGAAACGATTAATTCATCTTCTTTATACTCCTCACCTGAGATTATAAAAAGTCCTACAATATATAATTTTTCAGTTTGTAATTTTTGCATAGAGCCCCCTATCAAAATAAAAAGACACTAAAAAACAAGCGCCTATCTATTTTCTTAAACCTAATTTTTTAACAACTTCACGATATCTAGTAACATCTTTATTTTTTAAGTAATTAAGCAAACTTCTTTGTTGACCAACTTTTTTAAGCATTCCTCTTCTAGAGTGGAAATCATGCTTATGTTCTTTAAGATGTTCTGTTAAAGCCTTAATTTCTTCTGTTAAAATTGCTATTTGAACTTCAGTACTACCAGTATTTTTTTCATCTTTAGCAAATTTTTTAACAAGTTCAGCTTTCTTTTCTTTTGTTAAAGCCATAAACTTACCTCCTTTTTTTTATTCACCATTACCAAGATAAATTGAGGATTTCTATCTATCTGAGTAACAGAAGCAATAATAATATACTATAGTTTATACAAAAAATCAAGAAAATTTATAATATTTTAACAAATTATATTTGACAGTATAAATATATAATAATATAATAAGAAATCTGAGGAGAAAAAATATGGAAAAAGTAAAAAATGTATCAACTGCAAAAGGAAAAATAATAGATTTTATTGAAAGTATATCATTTAGTATGAGTGCACTAGCATCTGTTTCAATGATTAGTTATGGTCTTATGGATTATGGTATAGATAAACATCTAGATAGTATTTATGCCCATCCAAAAGCATATGCTCTATGCTTAGCATCACCTGTAATAGTAGGATACCTAATAACTAAATTTGATCCAGATAGTATAACAGCGCAAGATATAAGTGAAATTAAACCAAAAATTAGAAAAAAATAAGAAGAATCTTCTTATTTTTTATTTTATAAAAACTTTATTTACATTATCAGAATTGGTTAAATAAACTAAAGTTTGATAACATAAACCAAATTCAATTATATCTCCAACATAAATATCTCTTTTAGCGTCTGTTATATCAATTATAGTATGATCAGAAGAAGCACCTACTATAAAGGCTTCTTCTTCAAGTAATTGTAGTTTATCTAAAAAAGCATAATCAACTTTTCCAAGAGCAACTAATGCTCTTTTTCTATTACCTATATCTTCATAAACAGGTTTATTACCAAAAGCATCAATATAAGTCTCTCCTACTGGATAAGATGGCTTAATTTTTATCTCTACAACTTCAGTTTGAAGTTTGAATACTTCTTTTTCCATAAAACTAGCATCACAATTCCAATCGTCTTTAATTACTTCTGGAAATATGATGGCTTCTCCAACACGAAGCATATTAATTCTCTTAGGCATATTACCTTCGAATAATCTTGGTAAACTACTTGTTGCTCCCCCAGAAATATATTGAAGTTTTCTACCAATTTTATCTTCAATTTTTTCAGCAACATAAACAAGTTCATTTAATTTATCTACAGTTGGAACTATAGAACCATAACATCCTAAGTTAGTACCGATTCCTAAAAGGTTCAAATTAGATAATTCATTCTCTACTAAAAGAGCAGCCTCTATTATCTCATGCTCATCCCAAAAACCTTCTCGTAAATCACCAAGATCTTTCATTAAAATAACATCATGCGTTTTATCTTGTTTTAAAGCCTCTTTATTAAGTGCTTTTAAAACTTCAATTTCACTATTTAAACTAATATCAGTGATTCTAATAACATCACTTATTTCACTAAGCATAGGAATTCTAATAGTCATAAGTTTAGCTTTAACTTTACCCTTTAAAGGTTCAAGATGTTCTAGTCTTGATGAAGCAATAATAGGAAGACCCATTTCATCATATTTTAAAGCCATATCTAAAGAACCATTAAATCCTTTTATGACTCCTGCAACATCAATACTATCCTTACCACAAAATGACTTTAATTCTTTTATATTATGCTCTAGTTTTTTTAAATCAATAATTAGTCTAGGATACTTTAACATTAATTATCATCCTTTTTTACTTTATCTTTTATTTTTTCTTCTTTTTCTAAAACAGTATACGCTACTTTACCTACTAAAGTCTTAGGAAGTTCTCTTCTAAATTCAAAGATTCTAGGCATTGAATACTTAGCAATATGCCTTTCGCAGTATTCTTTTATTTCTTCCTCTACTTCATCAGTAAGTTTTACTTCTTTTTTTAATACGATAAATGCTTTTGCTATTTCTCCACGATACTGATCAGGTACACCAATTACAGTAGAACTTGATACGTATTCATGTTTATTTATAACTGTTTCTATATATGAAGGATATATATTATAACCCGAAGATATAATTATTCTCTTTAAACGGGATTTGAAATAGACAAAACCATCATTGTCCATACAACCGATATCACCAGTATGAAGCCATACTTTACCATCATTATGTTTTTTTAGTGTTTCTGCAGTTTCTTCTGGTTCATTCAAATATCCTTGCATTACAGTAGGACCACATATACATATTTCACCATCTTCCATAGGCTTTACTTCTTTAGTAGTACCTATCTTAACTATCTTATATATATTGTCTGGAAAAGGAACACCAATAGAACCTGGTTTATGCATTTCTGTTGGTGAAAGGCATGTTGCAGCAGTTGCTTCTGTAAGTCCATAACCAACTCTAATCTTGGCAGTTGAACCATATTTCTTAAACATATCATTATACTTTTTATAATTTTCTTCATCCATTGTATCTCCACCAGAAACAATACAATTAATCGAAGAAAAATCACCTGGTTTAATTCCTGAAGAATTATAAAGAGCTTCAAATAAAGTAGGAACACCTACAAAAAAGTTAGGTTTTGACTCTCTGATTAATTTAATTAATTTACTAGCCTTAAAAGTTGGAACCAAAAAGCATGTCATACCTACACGAAGAGGTGCATGAATGCAAACTCCAAGTCCAAACCCATGAAATATAGGCATAATAGAAAGAACTGAATCCCCTTCTTTAGAAAGTTCACACATAAGATTAGCACCAACAGCAAGAACATTAAAGTTATAATTTGATAGCATTATACCTTTTGGAGTACCGCTAGTACCACCACTATAAAGAATAGCGGCTGTATCAGAACTACTTACTTCTGCACCATAATCTTCATAGTACAAATGACCTCTTTTAATAAATCTTTTATATGATATAACTTCCCTATTTTTAAATGCTTTTAAAAACACTTGTTTTATCTTTTTAATAGCTTTAGTCAAATCAGTCTTAAAAATGTTATACATAAGTTTTTTTAAACCTTTTAAGTCATCTCCAGCAGAAGATACTATTATTTTAGTAACGTGTGTATTGTTTATAACATTCATAATTTTTTTATAATCGACATCAATTGTCAAAATAGCTTTAGATTCCGTTTTATTCAAATAAAACTCAATTTCTTTCTCACTAGAAAGAGGATGAATCATATTAGCAATTGCACCCACCATATTAACAGCATAAAACATATATATAGCTGTCGGAGTATTAGGCATACAAATACTAACGATATCACCCTTTTTTATTCCTAAACCTTTTAATGCTTTCGCACATTCTATTATTTTATCAGCAAGTTCCCTATAAGTAATTTTATTATTGTAATACACAAGAGCAATGTTATCAGGATACTTAAATGCCGTTTGAACAATAACATCCACCATAGATCCCTTAGGATATTCTATATGTTCGGGAACATCTTTATAAAACTTATACCATGGATAACTATTATTACTTTTATTTAATTTCAATTTTTTCATTAGCATTACCTTCAAGTAATTTTGGATTGTTCATAATGTATTGGAATAATTGCATTGATTTAATCATATAGAAACCATCTGCAATTCCTTCATCAAGTGTCATACCAAAATCACAGAAATCTCTTATTTCCTTAGTACCGTCATCGTTAACTACTTCTTTTTTATAAATTTTACCCATAGTAGCTAATATACTATTTGTACCAAAATCAGTAATGTTATGATAAATACCCCCAGTACATCCAATAGCACCAATATTAGAAAGAATTACTGAACTATAGTATAAAAGTTCATTAGCAAGATCACTAGGTAATAAATCATGTCTATCTAAAAGCATAAACATACCTACAACTGGTCTTCTTAAGATTTTAGGCATATGTCCTACAAAAGAAACTAATTTATCTCCACCAGTTTGAGAACTTGTTCTTGCCTTTTTAACATTACCTGATATTTTTTCACTAAGAGTAAATATATTATCATTTTCTTCAACTTTTAATATTTGCATAAGTTCTTCAGCAGTATCAGTAAATTCAGTCTTTGCAACAAAAGATAACACTACGTCATTTCTTTGATAGAATTTACCATTAATTATAAATATATTAAGTTGTGGTCTATTATAAATAACTTTTGCAATACCCGTTGAAAACAAATGAAATATAGTAATATGTCTATCTTTTTTCTTATTTAGTTTTTCCCTATACTTAAGAAGTTCAGTAACATCAATAGGATAATCTATATATACTTCCCTATCTGCTCTTTTTTTCTTGATGTCACTCATAACATACATCATACCGTTTAAATTCTTTAATTTTTTCCCATCTCTACGATCTCCAAATTTTTTCATAAATAACCTACTTTCTAAAAAATAATACAAGTTAATTATACCATAAAAACATATAAAGTGAATATTATTTTATCATAACTAAAGTACCTTTTATACTCTAAATGAATATAATAAACTGTAACTAAAAGGAGGATAATATGAAAAAAATACTTATTATTGTTACTAGCATAATAGTGTTAATCGTTATTTCATTAATATATAGTTTTGATAGCAGTAACAATAATTCAAAACTAACAAAAGTTAAGGTAGCAGAAGTAACTCATAGTGTATTTTATGCACCTCAATATGTTGCAATAGAAAAAGGATATTTTAAAGAAGAAGGATTGGATATAGAACTAACCTTAACAAGTGGTGCTGATAATGTTATGGCAGCAGTCTTATCAGGAGACGCAAACATAGGATTATCTGGATCAGAAGCCACTATTTACGTATATAACAAAGGTGAAAAAGACTACATAAAAACATTTGCACAGTTAACTCAAAAAGATGGCTCATTTTTAATATCTCGAAAACAAATTAATAATTTTACAATTGACGACTTAAAAAGAAAATATGTGATTGGAGGTCGTCTCGGAGGTATGCCTGAAATGACTTTAGAGTATATCTTAAAACAAAACAATATTAACCCTAGTAAAGACCTAACTATTGATACAAGTATAGAATTTGCAGCAATGGCAGGAGCCTTTATCGGAGGAACTGGAGATTTTGTAACTCTATTTGAACCACTTGCTACTCAAATAGTAAATGAAGGATATGGATATAAAGTAGCACAACTTGGAACACTTACAGATAATGTTCCATATACAGCATATAACGCTAGAAAAAGTTATATAAGTAAAAATAAAGAAACAATAACAAAATTTACAAGAGCTATTCAAAAAGGATTAGATTTTGTAAACAAAAATGATAGCGATACAATAGCAAAAACAATAATGAATCAGTTTCCAGATACTTCGTATAATGATATAAAAAATGCTGTAGAAAGTTATAAGAAGAACGATACTTGGCCAAAGACAACTACTTTTACTAAAAAGTCATTTGATCACTTACAAGACATTGTAATAGAAGCAGGTTTTTTAAAAAATAAAGTGAGTTACAATGATTTAATAAATGCAAAATAATTTATTAAAAATAAAAAATCTAAACAAAATATATCACAGTATAGATAAAGAACTTTATGCTTTAAAAGACATAAGTTTTAACGTAAAAGAAAATGAATTTATATCAATCGTAGGACCATCTGGATGCGGAAAATCAACAATCTTATCAATCATATCTAATATGATACCAAAGACAAGTGGAACAATAGAATTTAGTATTAAAAACCCAAGAATTGGTTATATGCTGCAAGAAGATGCATTATTTTCTTGGAGAACTGTTTTAGATAATGCCTGTCTAGGATTAGAAATAAAAAAAGAACTAAATAAAAAAACAAAGAATAAAGTAATTAAACTATTAAAAAAATATGGACTAAATGATTTTATATATAGTTATCCAAATAGTTTATCTGGAGGTTTAAAACAAAGAGTTGCATTAATTAGAACATTAGCGTTAAATCCCGATATACTTTTATTAGATGAACCCTTTTCTGCTTTAGATTATCAAACAAGACTTGCCCTATCTGATGATTTAAAAAATATAATAACAAATGAAAAGAAAACAACCATAATGGTAACTCACGATATAGCAGAAGCAATTAGTATGTCAGACAAAGTAATAATTTTAACTAAAAGACCTGGGACAATTAAAAAAGTAATAGAAATAAACTTAGATAAAAAAGGTAATCCCACTGAAAACAGAAAAGATAAATACTTTGCTAAATATTATGAAACGATTTGGAAAGAACTTGATCATCATGTATAGTAAAGAACATAAAAAGTACTTAAAAAGAATAAAAAAGGAAAAAGTAATAGTTACCTTTTTTAGAATTTTCATAATAATATTTTTTATAACCATGTGGGAAGTATTAGCCAGAAATGAAATAATAAATCCTTTTTTAACATCATCACCAAAGAAAGTAATAGAAACAATTATAGAATTATATAAACAAAACAATCTATTTAAACACATATGGACTACTCTTTATGAAACTATAATAAGTTTTTCTATTGCAAGCATAATTGGAATTATAACTGCTAGTATACTATGGAGTAATAATACCATATCAAAAATACTAGATCCCTACTTAACAGTTTTAAACTCTCTTCCTAAAGTATCTTTAGGACCACTTATTATTATTTGGATAGGTGCAAATACTAATTCAATAGTCTTCATGACTCTTTTAATTACAGTTTTTACAGCAATTATTAATACCTATACTGCTTTTATAAATACTGATAATAAAAAAATAATACTTTTAAAAACTTTTGGAGCTTCCAAAATACAAATATTTACCAAATTAGTACTAAGAGGAAATACAAAAGCACTAGTTAATACACTAAAAATATGTATAAGTCTATCTTTAATTGGAGTCATTATGGGAGAACTATTAGTATCAAAAAAAGGATTAGGATACCTAATTACATATGGATCCCAAGTATTTAATTTAAACCTAGTAATAACGTCAATATTTATATTAGGAATTATGTCTTACCTACTATATCTTATGATTGATTTGTTAGAAAAAAAGATAAATAAATAACGAAGATATTCTTCGTTATTTTATTAGCATGTACTCTTTTGAAATAATTTTTGTAGTGCTTTTTCTGATATTACATCATAATTATTAGCATTTCTTATAATAATAGGATTTTTAATGAAATCATTTATGGTAGTTTCTTCTTATCTTCATCGAACCAAATAATCTGACAAAAATGGCTCCAGTTTAATTTGGCAGACACTGTCTGCCATTTTCTAAACACATTATAAAATTGACGCATATTTCTTAAGTTTCTTTGACTATAACCTTTTCCTATTTCAAAAGTTAACTTTGCTGAATACTTTTTTATTATCCCCTCGCCATAATGTTTACCTGCTGCATCAAGTAATTTCCCAACATTGTAATAAACCTCTAATTCGTTTTTGTTTAAAAAATAATTCTTTACCTGTTTATTAATTTCATTATTTATTAACTCTTTTTTTATTTCGTTATAATAATTCACAATTCTATCTCCTTTTTTAAATACGCAATATATATAAGTTGTTTATTACTAGATTTACAAGTAGTAAGAATAAGTTTTCTATTACTACTATTATCCTTTATATTAATATCTCCATCTTTCTTTTCTTCATAATATTTCACTATTTCATATTTATATTTTTTATTGTCATAATAAATATAAATAATATCTCCAATCGATAAATTTGATAAATTTCTAAAAAAAGATATATGTGAATTACCACTATGAGCTGCCAAAATAAAGGTACTATTCTTTTCATTTGGCAACATAAATGGTTTAAGTATTGTTATATTTTCATTTATATTATTATGAATAGAAAAAGGATTAACAAATCCTTTTTTTAACTTTATTTTAGGAATTTCTAATACTCCAATATAACTATAATCTGATAAATCATTATTTTTACTAATATTATTATTAACAAAAAACTTCTCTATCCTTTTATTACTAGCATTAAGTATTATATAACTGCCTACTTTATCACAAGTAAGTAATACAATTCCAACAATTATAAATAATAAAAATACAATTCTAATGAAACTTTTCATAAATAAAATAACTTGACCCACTTAAAATAAATATACTAGCTATAACACCAATAATATTAAAAGCACTTGTCTTAGGAACACTAATAGTATATGGATCATTTTTAATAATTACTTCAACTGCTTCACCATCTTCATCTATCTCTATACAATGTTTTTCATCACTACTTTTATAACCCTCCAGAGACTTTGTCTCTACTATACAGTACTTTCCTGCAATTATATTATCAATACTGATTTCACCATTTTTATCAGTAGTTGCCTTAAACATCGGTTTATCAACACCTTTTAAATATATATCGAACTGTACACCTTCCAATAGTTCATTAGTTTTACTATCCTTCTTTATTATTTTTAAAGAACCCTCTTTTCTATAATTCTTCATATTTGCTTTAATTACTTTACCATTTTCTAGAACTTCAAAAAACATTTTATCAGTATTTAATCTATAATACTTAGGTGCCTCTTTTTCTAAAATATAATAATTACCAATATCTAAATTTGGTAAAACTATTTTCCCATTTTTATCTGTTTTACCACTATAGATTAATGTGTCATCTTCTTTATAAATTTCAATTAAAGTATTAGGAATTGATATATCTAATGGATAATCTGTCTTAGAAAACTCTAAAATTGATTTCTTTACATTTTTAATTTTCTTTTCATAAACCTTTTCCATTTTTATGTTAACAATCACATCATCACTAAACACGTATCCTTCAGAACCGCTTATCTGCCTAAGAAAATAAGATCCATATGGCAAAGATATACTAGCCTCTCCATTTTGATCAGTAGTAATTGTACTTACTACTTTACCTTTACTATCAATTATTTCAAACGATGCATCTTCTTCAAAAACATATTTTTCATCTGCACCACCTTTAGTTTTTACTATTTTTAAAGTTCCCTTTATTACTTCATTTTTAACATTAATTATGATGTTGTCATTATTTCCATCTAAAGTAAATGAATAGTTTTCTTCATCAATCTTATAACCTGTTGGAGCTTTCGTCTCTTTTAATATATAGTTTCCATAATCAAGACCTATTTTAGCTATACCATTAGAGTCTGTTTTTATTGTTTTTACAAGTTCACTATTAGTATTATAAATACTAAACTCTGCATTTTTTAAAGTAGCATCTCCCAAAGGAATAGCAAGATTAGTGTCTAAATCTAATTTCTGAACTTTTAAAAAACCACCATTAACCTCCAAAGTGAAATAAAACTGTTGTTCTTGAGGTGCTCCCATTCTTATAATATCTTGAAAATCTGAACTAACTAATGCTCCAAAAACATCATTTGTTTTTGATTCAATCTTATAACCAATTCGATATGGACTACTATACTCTGAATAAACTATTAATTTATTATTATTTTTAGTAAGTTCTACTCTATTAGAACTTTGAAACAAAGTATAATTATGAAAAACCTTATTTGTATCATTTAAAGTAATTGTCTCACCAGTTTTTACTGTTATATTTTTATTAGCAAAACTTGGAACTTTATAATAATTATTAACTAATGTATTTAACTCTGTTACTTCACTAGCATACAAAGAAGCCAAAGGAGTTGCATTACGACTCTCTTTAAAAGTCCAAGTTAAATCAGGTCTCATTACTCTCCATATCATTACTTGTGTTATACCATACCATTTTTTATTAGTATGGTCTACATAATCATCTTTATATCCATATCCATAATATGCAAGAAGTTGAACCTTTTTATATTTTTCTTCAGTTAAATCAGTCTTGCTTATTATTTCGTCCTTATCAGTATAAATATTATGAGAACCAGATGAAGATCCCTCCAAAGGTGTCGCAGGATCAATACAGTAATAAATCTTATCATCAGCAGTAGATTTTATCATCCAACTATTATAATCCATATATCCATTTGATTCTTCTGCAAAAACTGTAAAACCAGAATCAGGATGCCACACCTCATACAATTTGCCATTATAACTACTAGCATATACCCTATTTATTCCAATTATTAATGACAATAATGCCATTAAAAAATAACTAATTTTCCTCATTATTTCTCCTTTCGACAAAGACTATAACAAAAGAAAAAACGATTGTAAAATGGGCTTTTTTAACGTTTTAACTACATAAAAAAGAAGAAAAACAAAAAAAATATATACACTTTTTTACAATGTATATACTATTATTCAATTAAATTACTTATTTCATACTTTTTAATTTTTTTTAATATAATTTACTATGATAAATTTTCTAAAAGGAATTATTGTTGGTATATTTAATATTATTCCTGGTCTATCAGGTAGTGCTATGTTAGTAGTTTTTAATCTATATGAAAAATGTTTAAAAGCGATTAGTGACTTATTTAAAAGTCCTAAACAATCATTTACTTTTTTATTTCCTATTGGAGCAGGAATAATAATTGGCACATATTCTTTTAGTAATATTATTTTTGTTTTGTTAAAAAGTTATCCCTTAGAAACATATATTATTTTTACTATACTTATTATTACAACTATTCCTAATCTATTTAAAGAAGGAACAAAAAATGGATTTAAAAAAGATTATTTAATTCCTTTTATAATTACTTTTACTATCGGTATATTATTTATCTTTTTAGATATAAAAGATTTAAATTATAACATTGATTACAGTTTTTTAGGATTATTAAAATACTTATTAATTGGAATAATTCTTTCATTCTCTACAGTAATACCAGGTATATCTACAACAGTTCTTTTATCTATAATTAATTTATATGGAATATATATATACAGTATTTCTACTTTCAATATGTTTGTTCTAATTCCTATTTTTATTAGTTTTACTATTACTACTTTTCTTATATCTAAATTAATAAATTATTTATTAAACAAGTATTATGGCTATACATATTTTGCTATACTTGGTTTTTGCTTATCTACTTTTTTATGTTTTATAAAGGTGTTTATATGAATACTAATATAGCTTTTATACTTTCTACTATTGCAGGTTTTTCTACATTAATTGGATCATTTGTTATCTTCCTATCAAAAAAGAAAAGCCTAAACTTTTTAATCGGTGGTATTTCTTTTGCCTCTTCTGTTATGTTATTTTTATCTTTATTTGATTTATTTCCAGAAAGCATTCATTTTTTTTCATATATTTATAAACCTTTTATAAGTATTATTCTATCTTTAATATTTTTATCACTAGGTATGTGTATATCTATAATTATAGATCAAGTATTTCCCAATACTTTTAATGAAAAATCACTATATAAACTTGGAATTATAACTGCCATTGGAATAATCATCCATAACATTCCTGAAGGTATTGCTACTTTTATTACAACAAGTAAAGATATACATTTAGGTCTATCACTTACTATAGCTATAGCAATGCATAATATTCCTGAAGGAATAAGTATATCACTACCTATATACTATTACTCAAGAAGTTTTAAGAAAGCTTTTCTTTATACATTTATATGTGCAATATCAGAACCTTTCGGAGCCTTAATTGCTTATTTGTTTTTAAAGCCATCATATCAAATATTTGGAGTGATTTATGCCATTATATCTGGAATAATGATTCATATATCTATTTATGAACTATTACCTGAAATAAACAAATATAAAAGGTATAGAATAACTTATATATTCTATACCTTAGGAATTATACTTGTTTTAATCAATTTTTTATTATTTTAAATCATTACTATACTTTCTCAATAAAGTAGAATAATCATAACCATTTACTTTATATTCTTTAAGTTTACTATTTGAATAACCTAGTATATAAATACTATCATCTTTTAAATAAATATGACTATAAAAATCGTTTTTATTACCTCTTATAAAATCAGATTCTTTTTCATATAAATCTTTATCATATTTAACTATCACTGCATCACTACTCATAGCACCATATTTAGGTTCTCCAGTATAACCACAAACGATAATATTATTATCATTATCTACTTCTATATCATTGAAATAATTTATATCACTACTTGTATATTTAACATTATCGACTTCTTTTAATTTAGAATTAAATTCTACTATAGCAGCACTATAATTACTCAGTTCTTTTGGATTAACTACTTTTGTAGTAGCTACCACATAGTTATCACCTTTTTTAGCTATACCGTTAATACCACTTTTATCAGTATATCCAAATGAACCTGAACTAATTTTATTACCTTTTTTATCATATTTAATAATAATACCAGAATTAGCTTTACCAAGACCTGCTACTACATAATAATCTTTTTCAATTATAAAATCATTAAAAGATCCACTATAAGGTCCACCATTGTTAACTCTTAATTTTTCTTTACCATCTTTATCATATTTTAAAAGTATTCCTCCGCCAGTAGTGTGATTACCAATATAACCATCACTATATACAGAAGTACCTACTACTACAATATCGTCACCATCTAGTTTTACTCTTTTAAATTCTGTTTTTTCTAAAATACTTAAATTCTTTCTCCACAATAGTTTAAGATTTTCATCATATTTTGCAATTACTGCTTCAGACATTTTTTCTTCATGTTGTTTCTTAGTCATTTCCATCCTTCCAACAGCAATATATCCATCACTAGTTTTTACTACATCGTTATATCTTCCTGCAATACCTTTAAGAACTCCAACTTCCTTTACAATTTCTCCATTTTCTATTTCAAAGATTGTTGCCTTTTCATAACCTTCATCATATTTATTAAATTTGCTATATCTATAATCACTAGAACCTACTCCAATATAATTATTTTCATTTTCTAAAACAACACTATTAATTACTGTATAAAAAGTAGATTCCTTTCTATTAAGATATATTTTAACTCCAAAATAAATAAGTTCTCCTACCAAAACAAGAACCAATATAATTATTATAATTCTATAAATTAACTTTTGTTTATCTGTCATATTACCCTCCTTAAAAAAAACAGTGTGACACATATAATATGTTATCACACTATTCTTAAAGTTTCAATTCATATAAATAATTATTTTTCTTCTTTTTTAGCAGTTTTCTTATCTTTACCTTCAAGTTTTTTAGTTATTTCTTTTGTTGCTTTTATAGCAGATTTTCTAAGATCTTCAATTGAAGATTCAACTACTGGAGTAGCTTTATCTTTAGCAAGTTTTGCAAGTTCTTCAGTTTTCTTTTTGATAGCTTCAGCTTTTTCTTTTGCAAGATCTAATGCTTTTTCTTTATCTAAATCTTTAAGTTCAGCACTTATTTCTCCGATTTTAGCTTCGATATCATTTTTAACTTCTCCGTAATCAACTTCTTTTAACTTTTTGCACATTTCATCGAATTTCTTAGATAAATCCTTTCTCATTTCTTCTCCAGTTTTAGGGGCTACTAAAAGTCCTATACCTAAACCCGCTAAAACTCCTGCTAATAAACTTCCTTTTTTCATATTATCCCTCCTTAATTATCTTTCTTAAATACTTTATCTACTAATGAAAGTGTTTTTCCTACTACTGCTTCTCCAACACTAGATACAGCATCTGATACTGTATCAATTGCAGTAAACACCCCGTTAACACTTTTTAGCTTTTTTTCTACATCATCCAGTATTATATTCATCCTATCTGTAGTATTAATTAATTTTACGCAAACAATTATTAAAAATACCACTAATACTGAAGTAAGTGTAAGTAATACTGTTACTAAAACTTCATTTGCTCCTGTCATCTTTATTCCTCCTTATTATTCCTTTGATTCATACATCATATCGATTAAATCATATAGATTCTTTTCATCAGGTTCTTCTGTTTCTTCCTCTACATCTAAATCTTTAATATTTTTAACTTTCTTTATCTCTTTAGCAGTTTTAGGTTTTAATTGTTCTTTAGTTATTTCAAGATCTTTTGTAGAACCTAATTTATGTTCTTTTGTATTTTCTAAATCTATATTGATTTCATCAAGAGTATCTTCTTTAACATCTTCTACTTTTTTCTTTCCTTTAATGATTGGTGCAGAATTCTCTTTAGCACTATCTTTATAATCCACGTTATATTCAAGTCCTAAATCATCAAAATACTCTTCAGCATCTCCAAGAGTTATCTTAGATATTGCAGGTGATTCATCTTGTTTCATTTCATATAGAAGTCCTAAATCGTCATCTTCCTCTACATTCTTTTCTGTAGGTGTTACACCATATGCTTTTTGTCTAACAGCATCTACTGTTACAGTTTCTTTCTTTTCTTTTGCAAACATTTCATTGAAAGAAGAAAGTTCTTCATTTCTAGGTTGTTCCAAAACAGGACTAACTCCTACAAAGCCATATACTGGAGATATAATTGGAGATGGTTTAAACTTTTCTTTTTGTTTATCATCTTTATATCCAGAATATAAAGGCCTCTTAACATCTTCTTTAACTACTTCTTTTTTCGGAGTAATAGGAATATCATCTTCCATGATAAAATCGTCCTCATCAAAAATCATTGGTGTCACACGATGTTCTCTTTTTGGAAGAATTGGTTTTTTCTCCTCTACTACCTCTTCTTTTGGAAGTTCAATTCTTTTAGGTATCGTTTTTTCAATATCAATTTTCTTAACAACATCATCTTTAAACGTATCAACAATTGGTTTTTCCTTTACTTCACCAATTACTTCTGTTTCTTCAATTTCATCTTCTTCGAAAATTGAATTTTTAATCTTATCCCACAATTTCATATTATCACCTCTTTAGTCTGAAGACTCCATTTTGATAGTATCTTCATCGATATTGGATTCTTGTTCTTTATACTCCCCATATTCTTCTACATATTTTAAGAAATTATCTGTTTTATTCTTAGGGCCAAGAAGTTCAAATAATTCAGAGTCATATACTAATGCATTAGAACCTATCATACTGTCTATTATTTTATAATTGTAAGTTATACTTTTTAAAACTAACAAACTATTTGCAATAGCTTTCTTTACATTATTAGTAACTACCTCTATTTTAGCATAATTATACATTACTTCAACTAAATAACCACCCTTAGAATCACTAACTGTTACATAACCCTCTAAATCATTATAATTTATATTTTTAGAATACTTATAGTCATCAGTAGCAATATTATACTTATTTTGTTTTTTGTTATAAAAACTTATTAAATCTACATATAGATAATACTTATCACCATATGAGTATAAAATATCGTTACCCTTCAAATCACCAATCACTGTCATATGATTAGGTATATATAGTTTATATCCTTCCATATATGTATTATCCTTATACGTATTATCCTTTAAGACGTTATCTATAATGCCATTATAATCTAAATCGCTTATGCTAGTGCATCCAGTAAGAGCAAAAAGAATAACTGCGAATAATAAAATTTTTTTCAAACAATTCACCTCTTTTATTATATCAGATGATATCTTATTTTTCATCTTTTTTGACTGCACTTAACATATAAATTTTGCATCCTTTTTTAGAAAACTTTTCTTCATATTCAGTCATAATATTATTATAATCTTCTTTTTTATGTAAGTCTAGTGATAAATCAGTTATTTTATAACCATAATTAGAAAGAGAGACGATAGAATACTCAAATAAATTACTATTGTCAGTCTTCATAACAATCTTTTTATCACCTAAAAATATTATATCATACTTTTCCAAAAATCTAAAGTTTGTTAGTCTTCTTTTCTCATGTCTAGCTTTTGGCCATGGATCAGAGAAATTTAAATATAATGTATCTATCTCTTTATCAAATAAATCTTCTATTTTTAAAGCATCATAATTCATCAAATAAAGATTATTTAAAAAAGGCTTATTAGAAAGATCTTTTATTCCATAAGCAAGAACAGTATCTATTCTTTCTATACCTATAAAATTAATATTTGGATTTTGTCTAGCTATTTCATATATAAAGTTACACTTACCTGTTCCAATCTCTAAATGTATTGGATTATTATTTTTAAACAAATCCTTCCATTTGCCTTTGTAAACAAGAGGATTATCTATTACATAACTACTATTATCAAGTATTTCTTTCTTGTTTTTAATATTCCTAACGCGCATTTAACTCACCATTTATTATTATACAATAGCCTAGTCAAAAAATAAATAATAGGCATACAATAAAAATAGAAAAAGGAGGAATACTAATGCCTAATACACCACTTTTTAACTTTCAAAATCCTTATGAAAACAATTTAACTCTTAATGCTTATTTAGAGATTCAAAACAAATTAAAAGAATTAGAAAAAAACATAAAGAGTTTAGAGTACCGTCTAAATGAGTTAGAACAAAATAAAAGCAATCAAGCATTTGAATATCAAACTAGTATGAATATGATGTGAAATGAATATAAAAAACAACTCTAAATATGTAAAGAAGAATGATATTTTTATCTGTACTCATGACAGTTTGGAAGATAGACATAAATATATAAAAGATATAAAACAAGCCAGTGCAATTATTGTAGATAAAGATATAAATATTAAAAAAAATATACCTATAATAAAAGTTAATAATACTAATGACACTATGTTTCAAATATATAATGAGTATTATCAAAAACCATTAGAAAGCCTAAATATTATTGGTATTACAGGAACAGATGGAAAAACTACAACTGCCTACATAATAAATGAAATTATGAACTTAATAGATACTTCTGCCTATTTAGGAACATTAGGTTTTATATATAAAAATAACAAAATAGATACTCCAAATACTACTGTAGAAATAAGTAAACTTTTAGAGTATGCATATGCTTTAAAAAAAGAAAACATAAAAAACTTAGTAATGGAAATATCAAGCGAAGGATTACTTCATAATAGATGTAATAATATAAACCTAAAAAGAGCTATTATAACTAATATAACAGGAGATCATTTAAATGTTCATAAAACATTTGAAAATTATCTAAACTCAAAATTAAAAATAATAGATCTTTTACAAGAAAAAGTACTAATTACTAATATTGATGATATCTCTTATGAATATATCAAAAATAAAAGTAAACAAAAAAGAATAAAAGTAATAACCTATGGTCTTCATAAAAAAGCAGATTATCAAATAAGATATTATAGATTAACTAATCAAAAAACACATTTTACATTAAAACATAAAAATAAAGAATATAGTATAGAAAGTCCTCTACTTGGTAAATTTAATATCTATAATCTAACTGCAGCGATTATAACTATTAATTCACTAGGAATAGATACAGAAAAAATAATAGAATTAATAAAAAAAATAAAACCTATTCCAGGAAGAATGAATACTTTTATAACAAATAAAGGCTCAAATATTATACTAGATTATGCACATACTATAAACGCTACCAAAAGTGTACTTGAGTTTGCTAATCAAACAAAAAAAGGAAAAATTATCACTGTTGTAGGATGTGCTGGCGGAAGAGAAAAAGAAAAAAGAAAAGAAATTGGAAAACTTGTAACAGAACTATCAGATAAAGTAATATTTACTATGGATGACCCAAGATATGAAAAAGTAAAAGATATAGTTAATGATATGTTAAAAGAAGTAAATGTAGATAATTACTTCTATATAAAAAATAGAAAAAGTGCTATAAAAGAAGCTATAACACTTGCTAATAAAAATGATACAATTCTAATACTAGGAAAAGGTACAGATAATTATATGGCTATTAAAAACAAATATAAAAAATATAACGATTTAAACACAATAAAAAAATATACAAAATAATGTATATTTTTTATATATCTAACTCTTCCAAAAAGTTTTCACCTTTTTGAACTTCATGTCTTATTAAATCTCTATAATCTTGTTGTCTTAATACTTCATAAACTACTATTGCAACACAATTAGATAAATTAAGACTTCTTAAATCTTCAGTCATAGGTATTCTCATACAATGATCTAAATTATCTTTTAATATTTTCTTATCTATTCCACTCGATTCTTTTCCAAATATTAAATAGATGTTTTCCTCTTTATTACTATAATCAAAATCAGAATGAGGTTTCTTACCATATCTAGTAAAGAAATAATAAGTACCCGGATTCTTACTTTTAAAATCTTCATAGTTTTCATAAACTTCATAATCTAACTTATCTATATAATTAGCACCACTTCTTTTTATACTCTTTTCATCCAGAGAAAAACCAAGTGGTTTAATAAGATGTAACTTAGAGCCAGTTCCTACACAAGTTCTCATAATATTTCCTGTATTCTGAGGAATTTCAGGTTCAAATAAAACAACATTAATCATAGTTCATAGCCTTCTAAAAAAGTATCTACATCATCTATAGTAAGTTTAGTTTTTCCATTTGAACTTAGTACATCTACTATTTTAGAATCATTAAATATTAAAAGTGTTGGATACTCATATACTTTTTTTACTAGAGTATCACTTTTATATTTATCATAAACTCTATTTAAAAGATTATTCTCATCACTATTATAGCCTAAATTAAGATACATAATATCTTCTGATAAATTATGTTCTTTTATATAATTTACAAATTTCTTTTCAAAGTTTCTACAAATAGATTCATCTGTAGTACACATATACATAATAACCATATCTCTTTCAGCAAGTACAGTATTTAAGTTGTTATACTCTACTTCTCTTAAAGTAGACGTAATAATTGGAGTATTGATTTTAGATCTATTATATTGTCCTAGCCAAGAGAACAAATAAACAAAGAACAACACAGTTAGTATAACTATAACTCCAAGTAAAAAATAGTTTTTAGTAGGTATTTCCTTTTTCGAATCTTTATTACTCATAATACCACCTCATTTTAATTATATTCTATCATATGTAAAATAAAAAGGAAATAGTTATTTAACTATTCCTTTTGTCTCTGCTTCTTTTTTTACCTTTTTAATAAACTTATCTAAATCAATCGTAGTAGTTTCTTCTTCACCATGTAATCTGAAACTTACAGTTCTAGCATCAACTTCTTTTTGACCAAGTATTAGATTATATGGATATTTTTTTATTTGAGCTTCTCTCATTTTATAACTAAGCTTTTCATCTCTATCATCTAATACTACTCTTAAACCTTTTTCCTTTAAAAGTTCTACTACTTCTTTAGCATAATCTAAATGATAGTTATTATTTACAGGTATTACATTAATACCAATTGGTGCAAGCCAAAGTGGTAAATTACCTTTTGTTTCTTCAAGTAAGAAAGCTATAAATCTATCAAGTGAACCAAGAATAGCTCTGTGAATAACAATTGGTGTCTTTTTACTTCCGTCTTGATCTATATATGTTAAATCAAATCTTTTAGGTAACAAGAAATCAAGTTGAATTGTAGGAATTGCTACTTCATTACCTACTGCAGGTTTAATAAGTATATCAAGTTTTGGTCCATAAAACGCTGCTTCTCCAACACCTTCTTCATATGGAATACCGATATCATCAAGTACTTTTCTTAATGATGATTCAGCTGTATCCCACATATCATCATCTTGATAATACTTTACTTTATCTTCAGGATCTCTTAAAGATAATCTAAACTTATGCTTAGTTATATCAATATCAAAATCTTTATATACATCAATTGTTAAATCTAATACACCCTTGAATTCTTCTCCTATTTGTTCTGGTGTAACAAATATATGTGAATCATTTTGAGTAAAGCATCTAGGACGTTCAATACCTTTTACTGCTCCTGCTGCTTCATATCTAAAATCATTAGCTACTTCTGCTATTTTTAATGGTAAATCTCTATAAGAATGAAGTTTGTTACCATAGATTACCATATGATGAGGACAATTCATTGGACGAAGTACATATTCTTCATCATCTAACTTCATTGACGGAAACATATCATCTTTATAATGATCCCAGTGTCCACTTGTTTTGTATAACTCAACATTCCCTAAATCTGGGGTATGAACATGTAAATAACCATTAGCCACTTCCTTTTCAGTTATATAGTTTTGAATTATTCTCCAAAGAGTATATCCATTTGGAAGCCATAGTGGTAACCCTTTACCTACTAAATCATCTGTCATGAATATTTCAAGGTCTTTACCAATCTTTCTATGATCTCTTTCTTTAGCTTCTTCAAGTTCTTTTAAATGTGCTTCTAAATCTTCAGGATTTTCAAAACAAATACCATATATTCTTTGAAGCATTTTGTTTTTAGAATCACCTTTCCAATAAGCACCACTTGTTTTTAAAAGTTTAAAATGTTTCAAAGCCCGAGTAGATTCAACATGAGGTCCACGACAAAGATCTGTAAAATCTCCTTGTGTATACATAGAAATAACAGTATCATCTTCATCCATTCTTGATATTAAATCAACTTTATATGGGTCGTCTTTAAAACGATCAAGCGCTTCTTTTTTAGATATTTCTTCTCTAACTATTCTTTTATTATCTTTAGCACATTTTTTCATTTCTCTTTCTATTTTTTCTAGGGCATCTTCAGAAATAACTTCATCTCCAAGATCTATATCATAATAGAATCCTTCTTCAATAACTGGTCCTACCCAAAACTTAGCATTTGGATATAAATGTTTCACTGCTTGTGCAAGAAGATGTGCACAACTGTGGTTTAAAGTGTTTAAACTTTCATTCTCTTTAATATTAATCATATTATCATTCCTTTCTAAAATCTTTTTTTCTTATTTTCCCATTTGAATGTTTTTCAGTACCTTCTCTTTTATGTAACTCTTTTATTATTATTTTTTTTGTCTTATCATCTTTTGCTTTTTTACAAATTTTAATAAGCTCAGTAAGTTCATGATTACTATAATCTGTTATATCTTCAATTTCTATATTGGGTTTTTCATCAAAAGTAATCATCATAGTAGAAGGATTTTCTAAATATGAATCACTAGTTTTAATATATGGTTTTTTGTATCCTAAAACTTTACCTTCGATATCCTTAACTAATATTATTTGACCAGTTGAAATGTTCTCAGTAGTTATTTCATTAATAGGAACAACTCCTAAATCTAATACATCACATATTTGTTCATGAGTTATTTTTTTAAGTACTTCTCCTTCAAAATTATAATAAATACTTAAAAATTTACTTAAACTTATCACATAATCCTGAACATTCATGAATAACCCTCCTTTCATCAAAAGAAAAACGCCCCCTTACAAGGAGCGTTGTGCGCGGTACCATCCTACCTTTTACTTAATTTTTATAACGGAAACTCCGGCTTCTATTTATAGAAACACTCAAAGGTAGTAATAAATAATATGTTTACTAAGTTTCACCAACCCATAGTTCTCTACAAAAACACATTTATTTATCGTGTCCTTTTCTTCGCTTTTCATATTTATTTTATGATTATTTTTATTAATTGTCAACATCTAATACTTCTAAAAGTTTTGTAGAAATATAATCTACTATTAGTTTTTTATTTAATTCTCTTGTTTTTTCAGTAGCATTTAAACTGTATTCATAAAATCTATCATTAGATTTATCATAAATACTAAAGAATACTTCTCCTACTACTCCAACAGGATTATTTGGGTCTTGTTTATTTATTTGACCTGTTACACCAACTCCATAATCAGAAGAAGTAAAACTTGATATAGCTTTAGCCATCTCTTTAGCAGTTTCAATACTATAAACAGTATACTTATCTATAACATCAGAACTAACTCCCATTTTAATCTTATATTCATTTGAATAAGTAACTGCTCCGAAATGAAATATTTCACTAGAATTAGGAATACAAGTAATATCAGAAGCAAGTAATCCTCCCGTACATGATTCCATCGTAGAAATTGTTTTATTTTTTTCTAATAGTTTATTAACTATAATTTCAAAATTATTCATTCTATCACTACCCTTTATAAAATTATAACATATTTTATTAAAAATTACTTTAAACTCTTAAACACTTTTTCTATATCGTCATCAATAACAAGATCTGCCATCTTATCATAGTTAGTAGTCATTTTATTAATTATAACTAAGTTTTTACCTCTGAAATAACTAATAAATCCAGAAGCAGGATATACAGTAAGAGAAGTACCTGCAACAATTAAAAGATCACAGCTACTTATATATTTAACTGTATTACTTATAACATCACTATCTAAGGATTCTTCATATAAAACTACTTCAGGTTTAATAATTCCGCCACATGTACATCTTGGTACACCATTACTATTAAAGACAATATCTTCATCGTAAAACTTATTACAATCCATACATCTATTTCTATAAATACTTCCATGAAGTTCAAGAACATTTTTACTCTTAGCTTTTTGATGTAATCCATCAATGTTTTGAGTTATTATTGCCTTTAATTTGCCCTTTTTTTCAAGTTCTGTTAAGTATAAATGACAACTATTAGGTAATTTATCTAAACAGTTCATTTTATCTTTATAAAATCTGTAAAACTCTTCTGTATTATTCATAAAGAAATGATGTGAAAGTATCTCTTCCGGAGGATAATCATATTGCATATTATAAAGTCCATCTTTGCTACGGAAATCTTTTATACCACTTGCAGTGCTAACTCCTGCTCCTCCGAAAAATACTATGTTATCTGAATCATCAATTAATTTTTGTAATTCTTTTATTTTATCCATATACCCTCCTTAATTAATAAATTCATCTATATAATTATACATTTCTTCTAAATCATTTTCGTTGAAACTATGACCAGCACCTTTGATTATTTTTAAATGTCCTCCGTATTTATCTATAAATGAAACTACATCTTGAAGAGATGCTACTTCATCATTATCTCCATGTATTATTAATAATTTATCAGTATCAATAGTAATATCCATATCAAATATATCAGTATTTTTTAATTCCTCAATAAAGTCTTTTTCTATTGGTACTCCAAAAACTATTTGTTTATGATTATCGATTGCTTGTTTATTAAACTTATATAAACTTTCATACATTTTTAATGCTGGGCTTCTAAGTATTATTTTACTATATCTATCTGGATTTTTAATTGCAGATATAAGTGCCAAATAACCACCGAAACTCATTCCTAAAATAATCTTTTCTACATTTGCTTGTTTTTTATCTATAAAACTATTTACTCTTTCTATAAGATCAAAACATTTTTTTAGTGATAAATTCTCAGAATTTGAATTATGCCCAGGAAGATCAAAAGCTATATAACCAGTATCTGTTCCTTTGCATTTTTCTTTTACACAAGTATTGGTAGAACCATACATATCACTACTATATCCATGTAACATTATAAATACTCTTTTACAGTTTTCAGGTATGTAATAATCATAGAAATATCCGTTTTCATATAAGTATTCTATTGCAGCTTCAAATGTATCTATAGTATCTTCATAATAAAAGTACTCTTTTGCTTCTTTAATATTTACCCATTTAGCTTCAAGAAGTTCATTAGGATCAATAACTAAATCATCTGATATAGTTTTTCCTATAAAGAATACTACATCTTTCATAACTCCAGCTTTTGGACTATAAGTTATTACTTTTCTAAAACCATTATCTATTTCTACATCGATATTTGTCTCTTCTTTTATTTCTCTTATAGCAGTTTCTTCTTCTGTTTCACCTTCTTCTACGTGCCCTTTAGGAAAATGCCAACAATCATCGTGTTGTCTTATTATTAAAAACTTAATCCCATCATTTTCCTTTTTTATTACTACCGCTCCACAAGACTTTTCTTTTTTCATAAACATCACCAAATATATTTTAACATAAAAAGAAAGTAATTAAATACTTTCTTTATTCTTTTTTATGTATGATTCTAATTCTTCTTTCCAACTACTAGAAAGTTCTTCATCTTCATACATCATACGACAAGCACAACCTACGGCATCAAATAATTTGGAAGTTCCTTTTCTATCTTTTACGTAGTTTGAAATGTTACTCTCTCTTATACCTATACTACTTCCTTCAGCATAAGAATCAATTCCTGCTCCTATATAAATGAATTCCCAATCTTTATGCTTTTTAATGAGATTTCTTATTTGTTTTTTGTTAAACTCTTTGGAAGCATTTTCTAATCCATCTGTCGTAATAACAAACATAACCTTTTTAGGCTTGCAACTATCAATATAATTAATTGTTTTACCTATAGCATCAAGAAGTGCAGTACAACCTCTTACATAGTATTCATCTTTAGTAATTTTCTTAACTTTTTTAATATCTACTCTATCATGTAACATTTCATATTGATCATCAAATAATACTGTAGTTACTTTAGCGTTTTTATCTTTTTGTTTGCTTAAATAACTATTATAACCTCCAATAGTATCAGATTCCAAACCTCCCATAGAACCACTTCTATCAAGTAAAAATACAATATCCATTTCTTTTTTCATAAAATATCTCTCCTTTCTGCTATAATAGTACTATAAACAAAACCTTAATTGGTCACTTGAAAGGAGACAATTTATGAATAAAAAATTAAGACAATATATAAAAGAAAACTTAGAAAAAACAAGAGAAAAAAGAGCCTTCTTAGGAAGTGCTAACAAAATGGTTTTTGAAGAAGTAGATTATTGTAGAGCCTGTGAATCTTCACTAAGTATTAATAATTATATAAATGATAATAAGAATGAAAATAAGTTTCAAACACTTCTATTTAAATATATAGATGAGAGAGAATTAAAAGATAGTGATGTTTATAATAAAGTACACTTAGATAGAAGATTATTCTCAAAAATAAGAAATGATATAGATTATCATCCAAGTAAAGAAACAGTTATCTTACTTGGAATATCACTAGAGTTAAGTGAAGAAGAAATTGAAAGTCTTTTAGAAAGTGCATCTTATTCTTTACCTAAAAATAATTACTATGATTTAATTATTAGATTTTGTTTTAAAGAAGGAATATATGATTTAAAGACAATAAATGATTTCTTAGATGAATATAATCAAAAAATGTTTAGTTATTAACTAAACATTTTATTTTATTACTTCAAGTAATTTTTCATATATTTTAACCATTGCATATGTATCAAGTTCACAGTATTTTAGCATATTCTCTCTTAAAGTTTCTTGTTCTTCTTCACTAAGTTCTGCTAAAGACAAATAAGCATTACTTGCTTCATCACCTTTATGTACTTGATCTAAATTATGATAATCTAAACTAGGATCATCTGGAAATAGTGCTGGTAAAACACTTTTTATTGAAGCACTACCACCCATTTCTTTTACATAATAATCTTGATTTTTAAATGGTGGAAGTAAATCTTTTATATTGTCCACTATATTTAATAAATGATCTCTAAATTCAGGAAATAGTGCTGCCATTTCTTTTAATCTAGATATTTCAAAAGATTGGTTATACACAAGAACACAAGAGTCCTTAGGAATATCTTCACATAACCTTTTACATAATCCATACATAGGATTACCTTCATAATCATCACTTAAATACTCTTTGTGAAAGAGTTCTCCATTCTTCTCTAAATAATAATGCAAACTATATTGAAAACATATTTGCTGATATGGTTTTGTCCCTTCTATTGTAGGAATTGGGACTTGATATGACTCAAAATCTAAAAAGTATAATGGATATGTAAATGTATTAAGTAATGCTTCTATATTATCTTTATTTATTTTAGGTTCTAGATTATAAAGTTCATAATTCATTTGCGTATCAGCTTTTGGATTTAAGCCTCCGGCTCCTAAAATGTCCGAATAAGAAGTTTTACCATTATAATACATGCTAAGCTTTTTATCAAAACGAGTATTCCATCCTATATCAAAAACATTTGGAGAAGGAAGGTTTCTGGTGCAATATTTAAAAAATGGACAATCATATGGATCAAAGCATTGCCTACCTATATCATCATCTGGTTCTTCAGTTTGCTCCATATATTTATTAATATCTTCGATATTAGATTTTACTTCATCTAATTTAGCTATAGCATCACTAGTTATATCATTTTTAATAAATAATTCATCTAAATCAAGATTACCATTTAAAACATAATCTTTATTTAGTATAACAACATAACATTTAGTTACATTAAATCCCAAACTAGTAAGTACATAATACTGATAAGATGCATCATTTATATATATATCTTTTAAATGAGTAGAACTTTTTACCTCGTATATTTCAAAAGTATCTCCTTCTTTTTTTAATATATCAACGCTACAAAAATTATTATTATAATTAAAAGATGCTTCAGTAATAATTACATTCTCATTCTCTAGTGCTTTTTCAGTATCTTTTATCATCTCATTTAAATCTTCATTAAAAGCAATATTTATATCTTCACCAAAAAGTTTACGAGCAACTTCATGTACATCATTACCGTTATCAAATACTGCTTGATTATCTATTTCTTCCTGTTCTTCAGGTTTATACTTATAAAGCCATAACATTTTTTTACATTGAATTCCGTTACAATACTTAGATTTTGATAAATTCATACTATCACCTAAGAATATTATAACACAAAAAAAGATACTAAAAATCTATTCTTCAGTATCTTCAGTATCTTCTTTATTATCATCATTACTATTATTTTGTAATTTAACTATTGTTTCTTGTATTTTTGTTTCTTCTACATTATCTACTTGATACCAACCACATTCTACCATTTTATCATAAGTATCTGCTTGCATAGACATAATGTTATCTAAGCACTCTTTTAAATGCTCTCTAACATCACTATTAGAACTTTCAAGTGTTCCATGTACATAAACTTCTACAGTGCTTTTAAGAACTAATAAATAGTTATCCATTAATAATTGATCATTCATTTACCTTAGCCTCCAATAAACTAACTAATCCTTCTTTTATAGAAGTATGATTTTCAATGTTTTCTTCTATAAATGAAACTAGTTCTTCATCTTCCAAATTCTTAGATGTATCTTCTAAAACAGATATTATTGTAGATTCATGTCCTATGGCATCTTCTACATAAGATAATTCTTTTTGTGTCATATTTTTCCTCCCAGTATTAATATGAACAAAAACAAAAGAAATAAACATAAAAAAATAACCTAATGGTTATTTTCTAACTCTTTGTCTTCCAGTTTCTAATAAATCTTTAGTAAGACTAATCTCTTCATTCTTATTATATTTTTGAGTCATGATATCATATAAAACTTTATTTTGAACTTCAGAAACTAATATTTGAAGTCCTCTTGCACCTACTCCCATATCGTAAGCATCATTAGCTAGTTTACGTACAAGTCCACTATCATACTTCACATTTTCATAATCAAATCTTTTAAAAGTTCTTACAAGATTATTAAGTGGACTTATTTCAGAATGTAATAGTATGTTTTCATAATCTTCTATATCATACTTCTTAGTATTAGCAATCACTTTTATCTTTTTAAAGAAATCAGGACTCATATTAGTATTAATACATTCTTTAATAGTAATATTTTCATTTGAAGTATCACTATCACAAAATCCCGGAGTTTTTACTAATCCTCTATCATTAACACCTTTTTTCTTCAAATTTGAAAAATCACCACTTAATACAAAAGTTAATTTACTAGTATCAAAAGGAACTTCTACTGGAGGATTATCACCTTGATTTATTGAAAATTGACATATCTCACCACTCATAAGAGCAACTATTGCCTCTTGAATATATTTTCTAGCATCTATAGAGCCATAATCAGAATTATTTGCAATTTTATCAATCTCATCAATAACTACAATACCTCTTTCAGCAAATTCTAACTGACCATCTGCTTTTAGTAATAAATCATAAAGAATTTCATTAGTAGAAAAATCATTTTCAAAAAACTTAGATATATTAGTAATAGTAACAGGTATAGCAAGTTTAGAGGCTATATCATTTATAATTGCAGACTTACCAGTTCCAGTGGGGCCTTCCAACAGAATTGAAATTTTTCTAGATTCTAAATCAATTAAATCTAAAGTTTCTTGTTCACTAATTTCATTAAGTAAAAGTTGATTGTATAAAATATTAGAAATTAAAGTTCTAATAGCCTCATCTTGTCCTACTATTCTATTACTAACATAGTTCATAAGGTCATCAAGATCAAAATTATCTTCAAGCATCTCTTCTTCTACTTCCTCTGATTCTTCTTTTTTATTTCTACGTAAAATAGATATAACTTTTTGTCTTATATTAAGCTGTTTTATATTCATCTTAACACCCCACTTAATTTAATTATTTTATTTGCTTATTTAAATTTAGTCAAGAATAAATCCCGAATTTTTAACTTTATTTGTAGTTATCTAAAAATGATTCATATTTTCCATCTTTTTTAGTACCTAAAATACAATTTAGATTAATATTATCATAAGCTTTAAAAATACGTTCATCCATTTTTTTATCTGTTTTTCTTAATTCTTTAATCAGTTTTTTTACTTCTTCTCTTTTGCTTTCTTTTATACTTAAATTATATTCTTCAGTAAACTTACAAGCACAGTTTAAGAAAGAAATATTATTATATTTAGACCAAGATATTATATCTTCTTCTTTTATTAAGTATAAAGGTCTAACAAGTTCAAGACCTGGGAAATTATCACTGTGAAGTTTTGGCATCATAGTCTTAATTTCAGAGCCATATAAAAGAGATAATAAACTTGTTTCAATAACATCATCAAAATGATGTCCAAGGGCTATTTTATTACAACCTAGTTCTTTTGCTTTGCTATATAAATAACCTCTTCTCATCCTGGCACATAAGTAACAAGGACTCTTTCCTCCAACTTTATCTACTACTTCAAAAATATCACTTTCAAAAATCTCAATTGGAAGATTAAGTATCTTTGCATTCTCTTTTATTCTATTTAAATTCTTTTCCGTATAACCAGGATTCATAACAACATAATGAGCAGTAAAAGGTATCTTACTGTGTCTTGCAAGTTCTTGTATACACTTTGCTAATAAAAATGAATCTTTTCCTCCACTTATACAGACCATAATACTATCATTTTCTTCTATTAAATAGTACTCTTTTATCGCTTTAACAAATTTACTCCATATTTCTTTCCTAAATCTTTTAATTATGCTTCTTTCAATTTCTTGATATCTTTCCATATAACCACCACTACAGTTATTAATTATAGCATAAAAAAAGTAGACTTTCATCTACTTTATAAAACTATGCTGATTCTTTTCCACAACTAGGACAGAATTTTGAATCACTTTTCATTTCTGCTCCACATTGTGAACAGAATTTTTTATTAGAATTAGAATTAGTTTTTAATATTTCTTGCGCTTTTTTAAACACAACATCATTCATTGGGTTACTATTTCCAACATATTCTGCTTTACCAAATCCTAAAACAGGATAGAAAACAACTGGTAAAAGAATAAGTCCTACTGCAAATGAATCACTTTTACCAAAAGCTCTTGCAGTACTAACACCTAGTATAATCATAAAGTATACTGATATAACAAGAGAAATATAAGAACCTATATGTGGTATTTCTCCAAGCATACCTCCAAGAAATACAATTAATACCCACCAAGGAGATATTCCAACCATTTTACATTGTACAACTTGATTATAAAATGGAATTATAGCAGCCCATCCAGGTTGTTTTCCTTTTTTGAACATCATTATTTGGGCTATTAGTATTAAAATTGCACATATTACAACTATTATAGCAAAAACAATGAAGAAACCCACTACAAAATTAATAACGCCTTGAGGTATCTCACTACCATTTACTGTACCATTAGAACCAAAGCTTTCCAAAAAACCATTAATATCAAAATTTTCCATATTATATTCCATACTATTACTCCTTTCGAATATATTATAAATCTTTTTTATTTAAAATCAAATATTTTTAATAATGAGGTCTTGCCCTTTCAATAGTAACATTATGACTACCATAGTTATACTCATCATTTAATCCGCCTACTCTATTTTGAGTTTTGCAAGTAAATGGGTTTAGACATATATTATGACCACCTGATGTTTCTACACCAGTTGTAACTAAACCAATTAGTTTCGGAGCTACTAAGATAAACATTAATAATCCAACAACTCCTACTACAATAGCAACTGCAAGTGCTTTATTATCTTCCACTTCAGCTTCTCCTACTACTCTAATATGAGTATTCTTTGTAGTCCATTTTAACATCTTGATTCTTAACCACCAACCATATATACCAAATGTAATTAATGTTAAGAATAGCCATAGTAAGTATTTTCCAAATAGATTTAAAGCCCCACCTGTAAAGGCAATTCTCTTTTTATTAATAATTGTATGTTTGCTTAACCATTTAAGTCTAAAACATGTAGTAAATGTAAATAAAAGTCCTAAACTAATAGAGTTTAATATCAAACATAAAATATTTAACCCAATTAGATGAGAAGTTTTTCCATCAAAGAAACTTTCTCCTTTTATTAATTGTTCATCTTCAAAATGAAGATTAGATACTAACCATCTTTGTTTTCTTACTGGTATAAAAAATGCATAAATACCAAATGTTATAATTGTAAGGAAAAACCATTTAAAATAGTTAACAAATAGATCTCCACCCTTACCTTCGAATTTCAATCTTTTTCCATTATAAACAGTATGATTATATTCATATGCATATAACATACACTGAGCCCACGGTCTTCCTATAGAAAATGTAACTACTGTTATAAGACCTGCCAGAATACGCCAGCCAATAAGTTCAAGTAAACCACCATCAAAATAAGAATCAGTTCTAACTTGTTTTTCAGGTAGCACTACTTCTTGAAATTGTGGAGCTACTTCTTCATAAACTGGAGCAGCAGCTTCAGGTTGAACAGGTACAGCAGCCTCAGGATTACTTACTACTTCTGGTTGTACTCCGTCATTAGGTACTACATTACCATCAGTAGTAGGGTTCATATTATTATTAGGTACTTCATTCATAAAAAAACACTTCCTTATTATATATTAATAATATCATATAAGTAATAATTTACAACATTTTTTTCACAATAAAAACAAAGAAAAGTGTAAACTAAATTACTCTTTTCTTAACATGTTTCATATTTTTAAACTCAGATATAGTCATTATTAAATTTTTTTGAGCAGCACAAGCACAACAAGTAATACTATTACATATCCAAAATGAATTATTAGAAAAATCAACAACAAAAGGAAACTTACTGTTTTCTATCTCACCAGAAGTTAAAAAATGTTCCTCTAAATCATAGTTTTCATGAATATAATTATAAAACTCTACTCTTAAAGAAGAATTGCTTTCTCCTATAATAAATTGTTTTCTCATCTTATCCTCCTTTCTGAATCTTATAAAAGAAGAATAAAAAATACCTAGATAACCTAGGTATTGTTATCTTATAGCTCTAGCATTACCACCTAACTTAATAGGTTGGTGTGATTTCATAGGGCTAGTCCCTCCATCACTCTTTATAAGATTCAAATATATTATAACATATTTTATTCTAAAATCAAGTTTTCAATATTTATATCTGCTTTAGTAATAGTTTTAAGTACTCTCTTTTGTTTTTTATCTTTAACGTTAGAAGCATGTCTAACTACAGTCTTTTCATAAATATTTCTAACAAATCTAGCATTACCAAAGTTCTTCATATTGCGATATTTATCAATTATTTCACGTAAGTATTCTATAGCATCATCTTTTACTTCAAAACCTGCTTTCTTAGTCATACCTAAGAAAATCTCTATTAATTCATCAGTAGTATAATCATCAAAATGAAGAGTATATCCAATTCTAGAAGTAATACCAGAATTCGAATCAAGAAAAGCTTGCATTTCTTTAGTATATCCTGCAAAAATCACCACTAGTTTGTCTCTATAATTTTCCATGGCTTGAATTAGTGTAGCAATTGCTTCTCCATTATAAGAATTGTCCCCACGATCTGCTAAAGCATAGGCTTCATCGATAAATAGAACTCCATTCATCGCTTTTTCTATTACAGACATAGTCTTTGGTGCAGTTTGTCCTACATACTCTGCTACTAAGTCTTTTACAGAAACTTCTACTAACTTATTTTCTTTAACATATTTCAAGTCATAAAGTATTTCAGATATCATACGAGCAATAGTAGTTTTACCTGTACCAGGATTACCTAAAAATACCATATGTAAATTAATATCTTTTATTTTTAAGTCTTTATCTTTTTCTTTTAATGAGATAACATCAACAAGTTCATGTAATACTTTCTTAACTTTTTCAAGGCCTACTAATTCATTAAGATCTGCAAATACTTCATCAATAGTCTTTTCTTTTTCTATTACTGGAAGTTCTTTATTAAATGAAATATATTTAATTAAATCATTTTTATATTCTACATAATCTATATCTTTACTATATGTAGCAGTAATATAATCAAGTATTTTAACTTTGAATTCATCATCTGCAGAAACCTTGTCAAGAACTTCGTTGTATATATCTTGAACATCAGGATTAACACCAGTTATATAAAAATCAAAATAATTATTTTTTACAGATTCATTTCCTAAAAAGAAATTATTAAGTTCTTCATTAGTACCTGATATAACAGTAATACACTTACTATCTTTATCTAAGAATTCTGTTAAATCATGAATAAACTTTTTAAATGTTTTTACTTCCTCAAGATTAATACCATTTAAATTATTAATTAGAACAAGTCCACTATCAAAATTAACATTATCCATTTTATATAAAGATATTTCTTTAGTACCTTTATCTATATAATTATAAAAAGATCCTGCAGTACTAAGTATATCGGTTATTTCTTCTACTAAAGGTTTATTATTAGACTCAAGAATTATTCTAAAAGGAATATAATTCTTTTCAGTACCTTCATTAAACACTTTCATATACTCTACTATTCTTTTGATTAATTCTCTTGATTTATCATCAACATTTAACTCGTTTATTCTATCAAAAAGAGATGCCATATCTTCATCATTTGGCATTTCTTCTACTTCTATTTTAGGAATATTCTCAGTATCAAAAAAGTCTTTGTATATATCTTTCAAATAGTCTTTATTCATAAGCATTCCTTTTTTATTGTTCAACTTTTATTTCTAACATTTTTGCCTTTAATTCTTTTTCTAGATCTGCTAAAGTCTTTTCAGCTTCAGCACGTTTTGCTCTTCCTTCTTCATGAATTTTAATTACTGAATCTAAAGTTTCTATTAAGTTTTGGTTTGTCTTTTGAAGTGTTTCAACATCAACAATAGCTCTTTCGCTTTCTTTAGCAATTTCAATAGATCCTTGTTTTAGAGTTTGACTATTCTTTTCTAACATTTCATTAGTAAGTTTAGAAACTTCTTGTTGAGTTTTTAAAGCTTTCTTAGCGTTACTAATTCCAAGAGCAAGTACCATTTGATTCTTCCATAATGGAATAGTATTTGTAATAGAACTTTGAATCTTTTCAACAAGTTCTGCTTCATTGTTTTGTAATAATCTAATTTGTGGTGCCATTTGAATTGAAATTAATCTAGTAGTTTTTAAATCATATATTTTCTTTTCAAATCTATTGATTAATGCTTCCATATCATGTACTTTTTGAGCGTCTAATTGTTCACCACTTTTTTCAGCAGCAGCCATAAGTTTAGGAAGTTCTACATTTCTTAATTCATCAAGTTTTCTTTCACCAGCAATGATGTATAAAGATATTTCTTTAAAGTATTCAAGATTCTTTTCATACATAGTATCAAAAATAGTAATATCTTTTAACATTTGAAGTTTATCTTTTTCAAGTCCAGTTTCAATAGTATCAATATTCTTTTCAATTTTACTATATTTAGCTACTATAAAATCAAATTCCTTTTTAGCACTAGTAAATAACTTGCTAATAATATTTTGTTTACTTACTCCGCTTACATCTTTATCAAAGGATTTAATTTGACTAACTAATTCTGCAAGTAAATCTCCTACTTCACCAGTATTCTTAGTTTTAACATCTTCAAGTATACTATCTGAAAATTTAGATATTTTTTCTTGAGCTGCTACACCATATTGTAGTATTTGTGCAGAGTCAGTTATATCAATTTTTTTATTGAATTCATCAATTGCTTTTTGTTCTGCTTTAGATAGTTCATCATAGTTAAGAGATTTTTCAATTTGTTTTTCAGTTACTTCTTTTTCAGTAACTAATCCTTCTAGTGATTTTTCATCAACTTTCTTTTCTACTTTTAATTCTAAATTACTCATATTTAATCCTCCTTTAAGTAATCAATTAATTTATTATAAGTATTCATCTTTAAACTAGTAACTGTACTAGTAATTGATTTAGGTATTCCAAGCCCTATGCTTGATACATCGTAATTACCACCTGTAACACCTGTTCTAAATCCATATCTTTCCCATGCTATTTGACTTATTTCAGGATCATTAAGCGCCTTGTATACTTTAGCACCATTTTCAGTAAATACCATGAAACAATGTGAATTCCAAATAGTAGGCGCTGGATAAAGAATTCTAACATCTTCTTTTACTCTAGCAAATGCATCAGGAGATGAATTAGCAAAATCTATCATACTCTTTTCATAATCTACAATCATAGGTTCTCCGCCCATACCTGTTTTTAAGTATCTTTCAAATAGATCTGCTGGAGTATTATTCATATAACCTGACTTAATATAAAAATCTTTTAACTTAGGTAAATTAGCTTTAACATTTGCAGTGTTTACTTGTCCTTCACTAAGTACTGATAAAAGAAGTCCATAATATGTAGCCCCAGGTGATGATGATACAGGATCTGTTGAAGCTATATTAATATTTCCATATAAACCTTTAAGCCCTATATCTTTCCATTTCTTACCTTCAAGAATATAATCAATTAATTTATTCATGTTAGTAATGTAATAAACATTATTACTTTTTTTAGTTACTATTTTTTCATTTATTAAAGCTTCTACAACTTCATCCCAACTATAAATAACTATTGGAGTATTTAAAGTAAGTCCTCCATCAAGTACTGTATATCTATCTGCTTCTCCTGCTTCTTTATTTGGAGATAGTTTATAGTAATCATAGAATCTTTGATCTGAAGTAAACAAAGCATCATATTTACTTACTCCAGGAGAGTTAATTGAAAAACTCTTTCCACTTTCCATTTCTGATACTATACTTTGATTACCAAGTCCAACGCTTTCTCTAATAAGTGGTTTAGTAATAGTCTTACCATTACTCCAAGTATCAAATACAACGTTCAATTTGTATTTTTTTCTAAGTATTTTCTTAACATCAGCATCATTTAAGAAATCTTCTTTTCCTCCACCAGTTGCAACATATACTGTAGTTAATTTCCCTACAAATGGTTTATTACCATCAGAATCTGTAAAATACTTAATGAAGATCATGGCCCCAACAAGAATTACAAATATTAGAATTCCTGTTATTACATTTCTAGTCTTCATTATTATCACTACCTTTCATAATAAGATTATCATCTACTATACCATCAGCTTTAAGCATAATGTTATATACTTTCATATCTGCATCTGCATCAATAATATCTTTTTCATATAAATCAGATAATATTGTCCCAAATGCACGATTAGTATCAGCAATCATCTTATCTGCTTTTTTCATAAAATCTTGTCCTTCGGAAGAACCAAGTTTTTGATTTTCTACTTCATCGTACTTCTTAACTATTTTAATAAGTACTGGTAAATAGTATTCAAAGAAGTTACCTAAACTGTCTTCTTTTTTAGGATTTTCTTCTACAGTAGCAATAATCTTATTTACAGTATCATGTATCTCCTTTAAATTCTTTTTGGTTTCCTCTGACTCTACTTTAGATATCAGATTTAGTATTTCTTTATTTTCTTTCCTTGCTTTATTTATTTTTAAATAAAGACTTCTATTAGTATCCTTTAGTATCTCTTTTGTTTTAACTCCTGATAAAACTAATTCAGAAGCTCCAAATGCTGCTGCTCCAATGGCAAGAGCAGGCCCAAGTGTTATTGATAAACCTAAGTAAGGTATTGCAAAAAATGTACTTCCTACAATTGCAGAAACAATCTCTTTATTCTTCATTAGTTATAACTCCTTACTTCTCTAAATGCTGCGAGAAGTCCATCTTTACCATTAAACACTTTTGCATTAGTAAGATCCGCTATTTTTTCAAGTTGACGTTCATTTGCATCTCCAAAAGTAATACTATAAATAGGAATTGTAGATTTATGATCTTTATAATAATCTTTTAAATCATAGTAAGAACCACTATTTGATTCTCCATCAGTCATAAGTATAACTGTTTTAGTGTAGTCATCACTATCATCTTTTCTTAATATTTTTAAAGCCTCAATTGAAGGATCATATATATTAGTACCTCCAAGTGCTTCAAGTGAATCAACATATTTTATTACAGAATCTGTATCGTTACCATATTTAGTGTCAAATACTTTCTTAACATCACTGTTAAAAGTAATTACTGTTATTTTATCTTTATCAGAAAACTGTAAATTATCTTTACTAGCAGTTTCATAATCAAGTATATAGTTCATTGCCTCTTTTAATTCAGCAAGACCACTACCATACATACTTCCAGAAATATCTAAGCAGAATACTACGTGTGTAGGTTTTCTTAGTGCTTCGATATATAGATTAATTGCAGCAGTGATAACCTTTTTACTTGGATATTTCATATCTTTTATATATTTAGTAGTATCTATACCCCAATCAGGATTAAATATCTTTTTATCGGCATCTTTATTTGTACCACCATACCAAGAACGATATCCATATTTTTCCATTTGATTAATAGCTTCATCACTTCTTAAATATTTTTGTAATTCAAGAAACTTTTCTCTGTTTTTAGTATCTGTAGCATCGTTATTTATATAAGCAAATGGCATATCATTAATTGCTACTCCATCAACAGGATATATCAAATATAGAGGTTCTTTCTTTTCTTTAACTAATTTTTGATTAAGTTCAATCAAAGAACTTTCATAGTTAATCATTGCATCATATTTACCATTTATAAACATATCAGTAAGATATTCTTCATCACCACTGACACGTTCTACTCCTTTAAAGAATGATTTTAAATCACTTTTCAATGACTCACTCTTTAACATATCAGTAGTAAGTACTTCGGGATTACCTGCAAGACTGTTTAAGAAACTTAAATAACTTGTAGCCCCTGTATTAGTCTTAGTAACTGATGCCATAACATATTTAAGTTTACCGGATTTAATACTTTCAAGTAAATCTTTGTTATAAACTTTAGAATTAACAAATCCTAATTCTTTTGCTTTACTCTTCTTAATACCCATAACAACAGGATCTATAACTATAGACTTACTATCAGTTGTTAATGAAGTATTATTAAGTTGATATAACCAAATTGAATTTGATATCCAAACAGCATCATATTTCTTACTGTTTGAATTAAGAATATCAACAATTTCTAAATCACCATAATGTTCTATTTCAACTTTAATGTTATTCTTTTTACCATACTTAATTAAGTGTTCATCCATCTTTTTAGTAGATGTAGAAGAAATTATACGAAAGACATTATCATCATTATCTACAAGATCAATTCCCCCACTACTACAACTAGATAAAAGCATACCGTAAAGAACAAATAAAATAAGTACAAAAAGCACAGGATGTTTAGTAACAAATTTACCCATATCATTCACCTCTATCACTATTAAATATATCATAATTACGTAAAATAAAAAAGAGAAAAATCAATTTTTCTCTTTTTAAAAATCAGAATAATTAACTGTTGAAATCCGCAAGATCTACATAAGCAACAGATGAAAGTTTTGCATCTTCATCTAAACTATCATAAATAGTAAGAACATCAATAGAATATACACTTTCTGCAGTTACTGTTTTAGCAAGAGCAAGAAAAGCATAATTTGTTCCTGAAACTACTTGTTTACCTAAATAAACAATTGGAGTATATTCTACTCCGACTATTGAAGTAGCTTTAGTAAATGCCTCATTAACATCATCACTTAAAGTAGTAGCCTTAATATTACTATTAACTGACCATGCACCTGATAATTGTTCAGTATTAACTTCTATATCTTTACTTACATATTTTGTATAGTCAAAATCTTTAACACTTGAAACAGAAGCATTTCCTTTTAAATCATTATATACTACTACCATTTTTAAACTTGTAACTGGCTTTTCAGTAACAGTTGTTCCTTTACATAAAAACATATAGTTAGTACCAGATACTACTTGTTTACCCAAAAGAGCAACAGGTTCAAAAGTCATACCATCATATGATTCAGTAGCTTTATTAAGCGCTTTAGAAGCATCTTCTGGTATATTAACTGCTTTTATATCATTATTAGCAGTCCAACCTCCCACTATTTCAGATTCACTAGAACTAGATTTTTTGCCACAACCAACTAAACAAATGCATAGTATTAAAGCAAATATAAATATTTTTTTCATAACATTACCTCCAATTAATATTATACAACATTTATAATTATTTTCAATTATGTTTTTTATATTTTTAACTGATTTAAAAAATATAAAAAACAAAAAAGATGCTTATTCTAAAATAAGCATCCCGATATTTATATTATTTTAACAATAATCAATACATTTAATTATACAGCTGATGAATATAGTAATGTCACATCACCAAATGATACATCAAACCCACCATCAGCTTGTGCTGATCCAGTTTCATAAGCAATTCTAACTTCTACTGTTTCAGAAGCATCTTTATTTAAGTCATGTGCTGTAGCATTAGCAAAAGCACTTCTTAATGTAGTTCCAGTAAATGCTTCACTTCCTACTGTAACTGTTAAAGTAATTCCAGTACAAGCAGTATTAACTAAACTTTGAGTAGTACCACTTTTAGCAGTACATATTTTTGTAGAAGACTCTCCAGATACATTAGAGAATGTTATACTCTTTAAATATGCTTTCAATTCACCAGCATTCTTAGTAAAGAAACTATAAGTAACTTCTTGTCCTGGTGCTGTAAATACTGCATGTAAATTTTTAATTACTGCATCTCCATTATCATTATCAATTACTGCATTTGAAGCTGTAAATCCAGTAACTCCAGTAGGATTTAATGTTGGTGTTATATCGTCATCAACAACACTACTTGAGCTTGATGAAAAGTCAACATTAAACACACTATCATCAACTACTACTTCTGCAGATGATTTAATTGTAAGTGTGTTTGAAAAAGCTGCGAAACCTAGTGATAATCCAACTACTCCCAATAAAAGTCCTACAATTGCCATAATTCTTGCTTTCTTATCTTTTTGATTTTCCATTTGCATATATATTCCTCCTTTATTATCTATATATAATTTTAAAGCATAAATAATATTTTTTCAATTCTATTTAACAAAATATATAAAATTTTACACAAAAAAAGTAAATTATAAACAATTTACTCTTCATCAAACATTAAATGTTGTATTCTATACGGATCATTAAGATACATCTTATATGATTGATATATATCAGTATCTTCATATTTAATTTCTTTAAAATTATCATTTAAATCAAGTATTTGTGCATCTCTATAACTGATAATAATTGGAGAATGAGATGCAATAATAAACTGTGATCCTTTCTTAACAAGATCATCTATTAAACAAAGTAAATTCATTTGTTTCTGAGGAGATAATGCTGCTTCTGGTTCATCTAAAATATATAAACCTTTATCAGAAAACCTATTCTCTACTAGTTTTATAAAAGATTCTCCATGAGAACATTCATGTAAATTACCGCCATAAGAATCATATAATGTACCAAAAGAATCAGGATCTTCACTTATTTTTTGTATTTCTGATATAACGTTATAAAAACTTTCTGCTCTAAGAAAGAACTTTGTCTTAGGCATACCATATCTAGGAATAAATAAGTATTCAGATAAAATAGAATGTGTTGGAATTGTTGAAAAATTAAAATTTTGAGTGCCACCTTCAGCATTTAATCCTAAATAAACTGCAATAGCTTCAATAAATGTAGATTTACCTATACCATTTTCTCCTACAAAAAAAGTTACAGGTTTAGTAAGTTCAATTTCAGTAAAGTTTTTAACTACTTTTATATCAAAAGGATATATATCAAAAGAAGGAACCTTTCCTCTTTCAAGTTTTATCTCTTGAACAAATAATTTTTCATTATCAAAGGCCATAATAAACCTCCTTTATTAGTTAATTATTAAATCTATTATATTTTTCCCATAATTTTCTAAATAGTTTTAAAGATAATGTAGATAAACCAAAACCTATTACAGGTACTAATGAACTAAAATATATATTATTGTATTTAGATACAATATAGGAATATGTAACAACTACAATATAAGTTAAAACACATATTAAAAATCTTCTAAAAAGACTTGTTTCCCATTTTTTATCTAGTTCTACTCTCCTATTTCTCTTTTCAATTTCTTTAATTCTTTTTTCTAAATCTTTCATAAATACACCTCCGAAATAATTTATATTATTATAACACAATTATTATTTATATACTCTTTCTCCAAATATTTTAGTACCTATTCTAATAATATCAGTACCTTCTTCTATAGCTATTTTATAATCACTACTCATACCCATAGATAATAGTGATAAATTGTATTTAGATTTTAATGATTTCATCTCTCTAAATGAAGAACGAATATCATCTATATTATCAGTATGAGGTGCTATAGCCATTAATCCACAAAGATTAATGTTTGATAAACCTAAGCAAAAAGAAATAAGTTCATCTAAAGAAGATATACTACATCCTGTCTTATTAATATCATTAGCTATATTTACTTCTATTAATATAGATACAGTTTTATTATTTTTAATAGCTTCTTTATTTATTTCTTTAGCTAGTTTAATAGAATCAACTGATTCAATTAAATATATGTTTCTTTTAACAATATCTCTAACTTTATTAGTTTGTAAATGTCCTATCATATGCCATTTAATATCACTAGGTAAACAGTCCATTTTTTTAACTAATTCTTGTACATAATTTTCTCCAAAATCTCTAATACCTAAATCATATGCTTTAAGTATTTCTTCATTACTTTTAGTTTTAGATACTGCTACTAAAGTAACAGATCCTATCTCTTCCCTTAATTCATCTATAGCTTCTTTCACGTTACCAACTCCTAATAATATTATAACATAAAATAAAAATTGGAAATAATTACCAATTTTTACCAGTTTTTAATTTATTTATTATCTAAAAAATATTTTACTTGTTTAGTTAATTTTTCATCTTCAGAATCTTCTAGTATTTGCCAATTATATCTATCATTAACATCTAATATAGGTACTAGTTCTATATCACCATAATTATTAATTATTTCGAAGTTTTGCTCTACTACACCTAAGCATAGTAAATAATCAAAGTTTGTAACGCGTTCTAATAAACTCTTATCGGGATTCTTATACATGATTTTATAAAAGCGATTGAACTCATTATTTCTAATTGCTAATATAACGGCATACATATGCTTACAGTAAAATTCACAAGGACATGAACAGTACACTTGCATTCTTTTTTCTTCATCTTTATATTTTATAATTGTTAGATACTTTTCAGTACCTTCAACTATTGCAAAATATCTATCATCAATTTTTTCTAAAAATTTAACTCTAGATTCTTGATAATACTTCTCTCCTCTTTTACAAATTTGATATTCAAATAATTCATTTATATCATCATTAAATAAATCAAAATCAAATTCTTGTTTATATTCATATCTTTCAGTTGTCTTTGTTAATCCTGCTAATAATTCAAATAAAAAATCTTCATATTTTTTAGGCATATTTCTAAATATAAATACTAACAAATCAAAATAATTAGATAATGTACCAGGAAGATATCGTCTAAAAGAAAGATTAATAGTTTCACATTCTTTTGTAGGAATATTAGCATTTAATTTTACTATATAATCATTTTTTAATATTTCACCATGATAATTATAATTAATATCATTATCTAAAAAATCTTTTTTAATCATTTCAATGACAGAAGCAGATATGTATTCACATGAAATATATTTTTTAATATTTCGATCAGTTATTTCATCAAGATTAAACCAGCTTAATCTATAACTATCATTTTTAGATATTTCATTTATGCAAATATATATATTATAATTTTCATAGTTTATTAAACTAAGTTCTAAAAAAATAGGATACTTTTTATAATACTTTTTAATCAGTTTAATTTTTTCATCATTACTAAAGTTAGACATAATATCACCTATAAATATTATAACATAAAACAAAAACTGGAAATAATTACCAAGTTTTACCAGTTTTTAATTTAACTATTTCTACTAAATATACTCCTTTAACAAGTGTATTGTTTTTTAGCTTAGATTCATAACTATCATGAATATGTCCATGAATATTAATAGGTACTTGGTTATCATATAAATACTTTGTTATACCTTTTAATCCATCATGTACTAAATCCTTATAATCAAAAATAAATGGTTTATCATGTGATAACAATATATCACATGATTCCATATTATTCATAAAATCAATACTCTCTTCATGAGTAAAAGATGGAAAATCATCATTTTTATATCTAAAACAACCCTGTATTCCTCCAATTTTAATATTATTAAACTCAATTACTTTTCCATTTAAATCTTCAATATCATATTCTTTTAATAAAGTATATCTATCGTGATTACCAAGTAAAGCAACTATTTTTTCTTTTGGTACAGTTTCTAATATAAATTTGTAATCATAATCATGAATATCACCAAGTACACAACACAAATCATATTTAGCATCTTTTACTTTCTTTTGAAGATCTTTATTAAGTGCTAAACTACCATGAGTATCAGCAATTATTAATAATGTAATATCACCATTAAAATCTCTAGCTTTTAGATCACTATTTAAGGTTGATTCATAATCCAAGTTTTCTTTTTTTTGCTTTTTCAAAAAACTAAAAATACCCACACAAATCACTATCCTTATAAATATTATAACATAAAATAAAAATTGGAAATAATTACCAATTTTTACCATTTTTTAATTTATTTATTGTAAGATTATCAAATTCTCCATCATAAAACTTATCAATTACTTTTTTAAATATTTCTATAGAAGGATCAGCATAATGAAATAATGTCATACATGATCTTACTTTTATAGAATCTGTATATCCAAATATATTAACTATATTATTATTTAATTCATATAAAGCTTCAGATATAGAAATTAGATGTTCTCTTAATATTTCATTATTTAAATATGCTTTAGCTTCTGCAATATCTTTAATTCCATAAAACTCTGACATTGCACTATGACCTAAAGTATCAAGTTGAGGAAATATATACCAAATCCAATGAGATATTTTTCTGCCATTTTTTATTTCTCTTAATGCTCTATCATAATCATCATCTTGTGCTTTAATAAATCTTTTTAAATTATAATAATCAGAATTAATCATATATATCACCAGTTAAATTATAACACAAAACAAAAACTGGAAATAATTGCCAATTTTTTCCCAGTTTTTAATTTATCAATTGGAAATATTTTTACTTGTATATTTACATTTAGGATAATTTGAACAACCTATAAACTTTCCATATTTACTAGTTCTTTCAACTAATTTTCCGCCACATTTAGGACATTTATTAGGATCTTTATCATCTCCTACTAAAGTATTTTTATAATAATCGTAATAATCAGTATCATCTTTTACATTAACGTTTAGAAATGTTTTTGCCCAATCTTCAGTAGCTTTTTTACTACCCCATAAAGTTTTATCAGATAGTTTTAAATCATTTTGTATTCTTCTTACCAATGCATCCGCTCTAACAATCTTATCTTTTATATCCTTAGGTGCATACTTAGTATTAATAATAGTTTCTTCGTTTGTAGCACATACTAACACTTTATGAATATTAGTAAAATTGCCTTCATTTATAAGTCTTCTTACATAATTAAGTAATTTGTTTGAACTTAATCTAGTATTCCAAAGTTTTTTATATACTTCTCTTTGAGCTTCTACTTGTCTTAAAGGAGAATACATTCCTTTTCTAATCTTTTTACCATTAAAGTTATATTCTCTTAAGAAATCTCCTTTATCATTAATAATAATATTTCCATAAAGATTTTTACATTCAATAAAATAACAACAATACCTAGTTACTACTACATAATCTATTTGAGCAGTTAAGTTTTCATATTTTAAATTAATATCATGTAATACATACATACCTATATTAGCTTTAGATAATTGATATTTTATTTCTCTTTCTCCTAAGATACCTTTCTTAACTACATATAATTCTTCTTTTATTTTTTCATTATTAGGATATTCTTTTAATAATTTTTCTAATGCATCGCGCTTTTTATTAAGACTGGACGTTTCTTTTAAAAATACTGTATCTTTAAAAGTATCAAACAACACATACATCTCCCCAATTCTATTACATATCCATTGTAACATATTTATAAAATATTTGTAGATATTTAGTAAAGTTTGCGCAAAAAAACTATTATATTGCTCTCTTCAGGGGGCATCCATATGGAGTATTTATCTACTATTGCTTATTTTTACAAATGCTTATATATCAAGGGTTTTAGCTAAATCAAAAAATTAGCCTTTCGACTAATTTTCTAACTTTTGCCACCTAAATGCCACCTAAAATTAACATCTATGCAAATAACATTTAAGACTAAAGTATTACAATACTTATAGTCATTATTTTATAAAATTCTTATTCAGATATAAATTTAAAACCTTTGGGAGCAACTAATGTATTGTCATTTCCATATCCAGAAATATAAAGTGTCGCTATTTGCTCTTTTCCAAGTAATTTCTTTTTATAAATATTCCATATATCTATATTTGTTTCCCAATCATCATGAATTGTTGAGCCCACTCTCTCAAAAGATATTTCTTTACCATCTTCTGTTAATAACATACTTAAATAATCATATTCAGCCCCAATAGAAATAAGTTCTATAGGGTTATGTTCTGTTAACCCAAAATCATCTTTTGATGTATCAGATAATGGTTTTTTTATTTCAAATGTGTCTGGATATTCTTTAATTTGATATTCATATTCTTCAATAAAGTTTTCTGTACCTTTTTCAAATAATCCCATATTCCAAGTTAGATCATTTGTTTTTTCATCCTTTATCATTATACATTTAGCCTGATAAATCAAAAATGCTAGTTTTTTTCTAGTATCATCATCTAAATTTTTCGTTATAGAATATCTTCTTAACAATCTATAAATATCTCGATACTTATCAGTCATAATCATTATATCAGGTCTAGCTTCATCAATAACATCTGTTATAAAGTCATATGTTTGTAACATTTCAGCAAATGTAAACTGATGATTAGTAATATCCGAATACACTGATAGCATATTGGCATAGCATTTACAATCATTATCAGTTAATTCATCTTGCAAATTATTAACTTCCCTAAAGTTTTTCATTAAATCAAAAAAATCTTTATTTAGAACTTTCATATCATCACCTACATTCACATTATACCATATATTTTCATAATTAAAGTGTTAATAACACTATTTTTATGCGCTTATTCATCTAATTTGTCTATAGTATTAACAATATCATCTAGTTTGTTTCTATTATAGATGGCTTGGAAAATAGCAAAACCGATGATTAATTTCATCGGCTTACATTCAATCTAAATAAACAAAAGACTGAGGAACATAATTTATTCCAATATCACTAAGTTTTTTAGGCTTTTCATATACCTTGATGTGTCCTAATTTGTATGCAATTGCATTTTTTTTATTCTTATAGTATTTAGAATAAAAATCTTTTGTAGTACCAGAATATTCTTTTGTTTGCTCCCATATTTTTTCAGGAGAATCCTCAAGTATTTCCTCAACATCTACCTCAGCTACTACTTTCATGATTGGCGATGTCGAATAAATAATCATTTTATCTATATTTCCCCTTTTAGCTTTTATTTTCCTATATTCATATTTTTTATTTCCAGAAAGAATTTCATCAACATATTCAGGATTAATCGGCATTAAAATCTTACACATTTTATCTACCTCCTATTATATGAATATTATATCACAATATTTATATATTTTTATCTATTAAATAAATTTCTTTCTTCATTTTACACTTATCAAGTATTAATAATAGTTGTTCTTTATTTATATGTTGTATAGTTTGAATTGGGCCTTTAACAATTCCTTTGTTTTTAAGAAATTTAAAATCCACATAATTATCAAAAGAATAATATAACTTAAATAGTATTACCAACTTGTCATTCTTAAATTTTTCTCTAAGTTCATTTTCGTCATATGCAGTTCTTTTTCTCACTAAATTAAACATATCATCAAAATCATCAAATCTGTTAAATACCGCATCAACAATGCCTAAAGATGTAATAGCTTTCTTTTTTCCAGATGAATAAAACAATAAGATAGAACCTTTTTGTATTTGCTTTATTTTTGAATTACATAAATATGCTTTTTTTAATGAATTAGAGGCAGTGTTTTTTCCTTGAAAATCCTCTATACTTAATTGAGATTGTTTTTCGGATTCTTGAAATAATAAATGATGATATTTATCACGAATAGGAACAAGAAATATCCTATTATCATCTATTGCAAAAAAAGGATAATAATTTTCTTTAATTTTCATACTTTTTACTAAAACATTTTCTAATTCGATTTTACCATCAGATCTTAAAGTTCTTTTTTTTGTGTACTTTTTAAAGCCATAACCTTCAAGCATTTCAATTAAAAACTCTTGCTTATCAAATACTGTAACATATACTTCATCAACATTTTCTATTATTGCTTTATTAACAATGATTTTAATAAAGGTTTCCCCAATCCTTTTGCCTGTATCTGTAACTTTTAAAGTTGATATTTTCAATCTTTTAGCCGGTTTAAATGGTTTTAAAAAATCTTTATAGTCTTCATCTTTTTCTTCTACTTTAAGCATCAGAAATGAAGTTATATTTCCATCAAGCTCTGTCACATAAGCTTGAGCCTCTTTTAATTGTTTCTTCTTAAACCACTTTTCAAATCCATCATAATCATATTTTAATGAATCAAAGAAACTATCATTTATATCTAATTCATGCAAATACTTATAATCTATAAAAACAGGTTTTCTAATTTCTTCAGAAACTTTTTCTTGGAATTTTTCAAGTGCTTGATCAATAGATAAAACTCTATTATGAAGCCCAACTTTTTTAGCTTTTTTAACTAATTCTTTATCATTAGTAATTAAATACTGAGCACAGTTTCTATATATCGAAAACAATAACTCATTATCAATTACATCATTACTGCTGTTACATCCTACCAATTTATTAAATTGATCATTTACCTTTGGTGGCGATTTTATTTCTTTATATACCGAAATTTTTGAAGAAAAAATATTTCTCTTCTCTTTATCTTGAATTTTCAATATTTCTTCTTTAGTTTTTGGATGTATTACAATTTTATATTGATCGGAATCAAAAAGTCTCTTTGTTAATGTTGCAACTTTATTCTCTGTTACTACATAATCTTCTAAATATATAAACATATTAGTATCTAATAATATTTTTTCCATGCCATAAACCTCCCAATTGCTAATATATATTATATTATGTTTAAATATCGATCCAACATTTCATTTTCAGCTTTTGTTATTAACTTAACAAAATCCGTATAATCTCCTGTTGTATGTGCTTTATCAAGTGCTTCATAGTACTTTATTCTATTTTCTTTTTTTATTATTACTGGAACATATCCACTTTTTATTAAATCCATATTCATCATTAATCTGCATAGTCTTCCATTACCATCTAAAAATGGATGAATTTTAACAAGTTCACCATGTAATAATGCTGCTCTTATTATTGGATGATATCCATCCCAATCTTCATAATTAATAATTAATTTTTCCATTAACTCTGGAACTTTAATATATTCTGGTGGTCTATGCTTAGCACCACTAATAATTACATTATGGTTTCTATATTTTCCAGCATTGTCATCATCTATACCTTTTAAAATTAATTGGTGTAAACCCTTAATATTCCATTCCGATATTTCGCTTTGATCCTTTACTAATTCTTCTAGGTATTCAATAGCATTTTCATGGTTAACTGCTTCTAAATGTTCTTTAACAGATTTACCTCCAATTGTAATACCTTCTAATACTACTTTTGTTTCTTTTAATGTCAAAGTATTACCTTCTATACCATTACTGTTATATGTCCATTCCAAATTAATTGCATCTTGTAATGTTTTAACTGCTTCTTTTGATAATGGTCTTTCACTATTGAGTTTTGCTAATTTTTCATCTACTTCTTTAAAATAATCTTCTGGAAGATCAATTTTAAATTCAATTTCATCTTTTATTCTTTTATCAACTGGTTTTGTAGCATCATCTGGAATATTCCAAATTGTTCCAATTTTTTCTGCTCCTTCAATTCTTCCATCTTGAATAAGTCTTCTTATTCTTCTTTCAGAAATATTCCATTTTTCACTAGCTTCTTTGATTAGCATAATAATCACCTCTCTGTATAGATTATACCACCAACGGAACAATATGTCAATATATTTTGTTCCGAACGCGGTATATTATTATTTTATTCATTTTTTTAACATATTATAAAAACATGTTAAAGTTTTTAAATATTTTTAACATGTTCTGTAATCTATTATAATTTATAAGCTATTATATTTCTTTATAAAATCATCATGAATTTTTATCAAGTAATCATCCAAATATTCTAATGCATTATTACAAATATCCTCAGGTATACCATAATATGCAGAAGCTATGCTCCCTGTAATAGCTGCAATTGTATCACTATCTCCACCAAGTGCTATTGCGTTTCTAATAGCATCTTCAAAATCATTTGATTCTAAAAACGCTGCTAATGATTGTTTAACTGTTTCTACGCAATTAATATGAAAGTATTGTGGTTTCATAGTATCAATTTTCAAATCATCTATTTTAAAATAATTAGTTTCTATATATTCTTTTATTTCCTCTTTGCTTTTTCCATTAAGCGCCATGTGAATTGCAACTGCAACTGTTTCTGATCCATTTATGCTATCAGGATGATTATGTGAAACATTTGTAACAATAGCTGAGAGTTTTTTTATTTCATCAATATTTTTTGCCACCACACTTACTGCTCCAATTCTCATAGCGGATCCATTCCCAAAACTACCATATGGTTTGTGATTTTCTGATATTATCCATCTATAAAAGCTTGGCCCATAACCACAGTTTGGATATTTTCTTCCTACTTCTGTCATTGACTTTATCACTTTTTCTTCAATATCACTATAATCATTCTTAGCTTCAAGGAATGCTTTTGCCACCGCTAGTGTCATTACTGAATCATCAGTATATCTGCAGTATTTATAAAAAAATTCAAATTCTTTTCCATATTTATTATTTACCAGTTCAAATCTTGAACCAGATATATCCCCAATAATAGCTCCTAATATGACATCTTTTTTTAACTGCATATTACCCTCCAATTTCTTACTTATTTTATTTACAGCTAACAATACTTATATATCATTATAACATATTTTAAAAATTCCTATATTAAGTGATAATGCAATTTTTTTTACACCTAAAAAGCATATATAGATTTTTAGCCACATATGCTTTCCAAGACTAATTTTTATAATGATCTATAATTTCAATAGCTTCTTCAACCCATTGTTCAAGATTATTTTTAATGTCATTATACGGATCTGAAGGATTAGGATTGTAGCACTTTACTACATCCGCTAATACTTTGCCATCATTATTTATGATAATTGAATCAAATGGGTTTTTTCCTTTTGCACATTTTCCTGTATTTGGGTCTTTTAAATTATGAATATATATTCCTAATAATCCTCTTTTTTCTTTCCATGCTTTTTTTATTTCGTATTTTACCCATTTTCTATTTGCGGTTTCTTCTCCAATCATAACAATAACACAGCTACGATAATTCATGTTATCATCAATCCATCTTCTTATGCTATCGTCACCTTTTCTTTTTACTTCCTCCCAATCATTATCTGAAACCGGTTTATTATCTTCTAATGCTCCTATATTTCTAATTTGAGATACTCTCATTACATCATTTTTAAAATGAAAACTATAAAAGACTTGTCTTTTCATATATACCTCCTTATACAAATCTTACAAAAATACTAATTAAAATTAATAATGAATAATATGCATATATTGAAAATGAAAGAAATGAAGATAATATCATAGCTAACATTTCAAATCTTAGTTTTGTGTTTCTTGGATTCATATCATAGATTTCAATCTCATCGACAATACCTTTATTTAACTTTTCTAAAAAGATATTATATTTATCAATATATATTTTTTCAATTCCTAAATAACACGCATCAATAATGGCTCCAACTAGTGTAATAGCTATGGTAACCCACCAATAATTGGACATTTTCTCAAGTGCAATCAAAATCATTATAATAATGGTGTATATAAGACAAATTGACGACTTTATATTGATACTATGATTACTCATTCTTAAAATATTATTTTGAAGTATTTGCATATAGCTAACAATAGAATTTTCATTTTTCAATTTCAATATACTCTTATTTATCAAAAATTATTACCTCCTTCCCTTATAAATATTTAATTATATATGTTAACACTATTTTTTATTTTTGCAAGATTAAAATGCTAAAATGTCATATTTTGGTGATTTTCGGTATTTTTAAATATTCATAAAAAAAAGAGATGCTAATCTAGCATTCCTAATTCTTTCATTTTTTCTTCTCTCAATTTAGATAGAGTTTTATCTCCACCTACTTTTTTCATAAAAGCATATATTTGTATAGCTTTCCATCCAGTTAATTCACATCCGAATTGATTAAAAGACATTATTTGATCTTTATATCTAATATTTCTACTATCTTCTATAGTAGCTATTTCTTCTGGATGATTAATTAAATATACTTCATCGCCTATATTAATAATACCTTGTTCTATTAACCAATCCATTTTAGGTAATTGAGTAGATTTTCTTTTAGTGGTAGCTTCATCTTCATCTTCCATTTCTTTAGCAGTTGGTTCTACTAAAACTAAATTATCTTCTAACCCATTAATCTTAGCTATGCAATGTAGCAAATCATATGCATCTTCAGCAGACATTTCAAAAAACTCTCTTTTCCTTTCTTTACCATCTATATTATCTTTAGCACGTAAAGAAGGATTTAATTTATCTATAATATCATGTACTGTTTTATCTTCTAAACGATGATTAACTTTATAATAAGCATATAATCTAAAAGCAAATGGAACTGCTGACTTATCATTTAATTGTTTTAATCTACTATATACATCATCAGCATATCCTATTTTAATATAATCCGGAAATGACGGATTTTTTAATATGTAAATATATCCTACTGTATCATTCATAATCTCAACTCCTATTCATTACTAACCTATCAATATCATTACATAGTGGTAATAGTTCTTCAATTATATTAATAATTCTTTTTTGTTCTTCTAATGGCGGAATATTAATTTCAAAATTTTCTAAATTCCCAAGTTTTATATAAGGAATTGCAGAGCCAAACATTTTATTTTTATTATAATCATTCCAAAATGCGCAAAAGTAATAATATATATATTTTAAAACAATTATATCATCACCATACTTTGGTGATGCAACATATGTTCTTTGATATGCTTCAAATTTATCCTCACAATAAATAGTTAATCCAACATTAGCACCATTACCTGGTAATATTAAATTTTTACCTTCAAAAGAATATGTAGGTGCTTTAATTGGAATACTAGCACAAGTATAGAAATCATACAAACCATCTTCAGTTCCATAATTTGCATCTTTTTTTCCAGTAGTTATGTTCAAGATATCTTTAGATTTAACCCTTAACCAATTTTTTGGTATTTCGTCATAGATAATGTCACTATTGATATCAACTTTTTTATCAACAGGTATATTTGTACCAAGTTTTCCATTCATTAAGTAAACTAGTATTGATGTCTTTATTTTATTAGTAAAATTACTCTTTAATTCATTCAATTCACATTCTATTGGATGTATTTCATCTAATTTGCTAAATAATAACTCAACTTTATTGACAATTCTTTTTTGTTCCTCAATCGGAGGAATAGGAATATAAAAATTTCTTAAATAATTAAGCGATACAAATTGTTGAACTCCTCCAGAACTTTCTTTTTTCATTTTTACTTGAGAATAAACTAAATAGTAATATAAATACTCATTGTCCAATATATCTTTATTAGAATTTTTAAATAATGCAACATTTTTAATACAAAAGTCTGGTTCATCCATAATAACAACTGGATTTCCAATACTACCAATCATTGCAAACAAGATATCACCAATATCAACTTTTGATCTATTGTTTATTATATCTGCATCATCATTAGAAATATATTTAACATTTTCTTTGTCCAATGTCCCATCAATATTTAAATTTTTACTAGTAATAAGTGGGACCCCTTGCTTGTGATATTTTGGACTATCATGTGTCCCATCTCTAACATCAATAACATAGTATAATTTACTCCAATACCATGTATTAGGTATACAATATGGATAATCTTTTTCTGATGGTAATGTAACCTTTTTATCGAGTTTAACAATCTTTTTTTCTATTAGTTCTGAATGTTTTTCTTCGAAAATGTTTTTCATTTCCTCAATACTTTTATCAGTGTTTTTGGTTTTACTAAGTTGTCCTGAAAAAGCATAGTTTAAAATAGATATTTTTAATTCATCAATCATCATTCTATCTCACCAATTAAATTAATTATTTCTTTTAATTTTTTATCTAATTCTTTTTCAAGTTCTTCCCTTTTTGAAACAAAATTATCCATAGTTTCTTTTGGTGATAGTATTACCTCTTCTTTTGTTGGATATTCACATTGATCTAAATTGTAATTTAAACCTTCTATGTCTTCAATAGTATATTTTTTTGATTTCCATGTATCTGTTAAAGATTCAGCACTCTTTTCATCCTTAATTTCAACTCTATTGTTCCACCACTCAATGACTTTATTAAAATGTTTTAGTTCAACTGGTTTTGTTTTACTAAAGGCTTTATATCCACTTGGTAAATCCATTCTATAATACCAGATTTCTTTGGTTGGACCAGTTTTATCAAAGAACAGAAGATTTGTTGCAATTGATGTATATGGAGCAAAAATTGAACCTGGCAATCTTATGATTGTATGTAAATTACAGTCTTCTAATAATTTTTTCTTTATTGCAATTTTTGTGTTATCTAAACCAAATAAGAAACCATCTGGAAGAACAATTCCTACTCTTCCGTTTTGCTTTAATCTATATAATATTTCAACCATAAATAAATCTGCTGTTTCCGAATTTCTCAATTCAGATGGAAAATTTTGTTGAATTGATTTCTTTTCTGTTCCACCATATGGAGGATTCATAAGAATAACATCAAAACAATCTTTGTCTTCATAATCACGAACATTAATTTCTAATGAATTACCTCTGACAATTTGTGGTTCATTTATATCATGTAATAACATGTTTGTTGTACACAATAAGTATGGAAGCGATTTTTTTTCAACACCATAAAATGATTTTTGTAACACTTCATTGCTTGATGTGTTACTTACTTCTTCTTTCATGTGATTCAAAGCAGAAACCAAAAATCCACCAGTTCCACAAGCAAAATCAGCGATAGATTCTCCAACTTTTGGATTGACCATTTTTACAACAAAATCGGTAACAGCTCTTGGAGTATAGAACTCTCCAGATTTTCCTGCAGATTGTAAATCTTTTAATATTGTTTCGTATATTTCATTAAACGCATGTCTAACTTTAAAATCAGTTAAATCAATTTCGTTCAATACATTTACTACTTGTCTGATTAATACACCGTCTTTCATGTAGTTATTTAAATCCGTAAATACTTCCTTAACTAGTTTTCCTCTAACATCAGTATTTTCATCAACTTCTAAATCTTTTAATGTAGCAAATAATTGGATAATGAATGTTGTCATTTCATCACCAGTTATTGCTTTACCATCTTTATTATCTGGAGCCCAATTTCTCCATCTATATTCTTCTGGAATTATAGATTTATAATTATCTTTTAATATTTCCCATTCTGACTCTTTTGCGTCGTATAACTTCAAAAATAACATCCAGACAATTTGTTCTATTCTTTGTGCATCACCATTAACACCTGCATCTTGTCTCATTATATCTTGAAGTCTTTTTATCATTGTTCCTATATTCATTATTAACCTCCCTAACTATATAAAGCATTTTTTATATTAGAAATAACATTAAGATATTTATCTTTACCTCCAAATAAATTTACTATAGGAACTAATCCTCCAAATTTATTAAAGTTTTTAACTTCTAATATTCTTATATTTTCTAATTCAATTACATCATGATTTTTATAAGTATTTAATAATTCATCAATAACACTCTTTTGGGAATCATTATATTCATTTATAAAATCACTATTTTTTACTTTTTCAATTCTTTCATCTTTAGATACTACTTCTTCTCCATAAGCCATATTAGATAGAATATCAAAAATATCTATATTATTATTTGCTTTATCATATAAAGCATCTATCATTACACCTTCATTAAATAGACTATTTAGGAAATCTTTTTTAGAATCTGCTCTATACCATTCTTGTTCAAAATCTTCATATTTTTCATATACTCTTTTTAAATTTTTACCAGAATACTCAACTATAGATTCTGTAATTAATTTACCATCAGCATCATAATACTTAACAGTTTCATTTAATATAGATACAGGTACATCTTTTATATAAATCTTTTTAGATTGTCCATCCTCTACATCTCCACTAATTGGTTTTGGTACTGGAGGATCAACTAGCACACCATAACCTTCACCAGAAATTGATTTATCTCCATTACCTCCATCAACATCAATAACAACTTCAGCTGGCCCATTGAAGTTAGGATCAGCAAATTTATCTGAATTACTTCTAAAATCCATTATTGTGAAGTAATTTTTGTTTTTGTTAGGTAATAATCTTGTACCTCTACCTATTATTTGTTTAAATTCAGTCATGCTTTGTATTTCTTCATCTAAAACAATTAATTTTACTGTCTTTGTATCCACACCAGTAGATAATAATTTAGATGTTGTTGCTATAACTGGATAAGCAGTATTGGCATCAATAAAATCATCTAATTTTGCTTTACCAACTACATCATTACTAGTAATTCTAACAATATAATTTGGATTGGCTTGCATCATATCTTTATTTTCATCTGCAAGGGCATTTCTCATTCTTAAAGCATGTTCAGTATCAACACAGAATACTATAGTTCTAGCCATTCTATCTGTTGATTTCATATATTCTGTAATTCTTTTCGCAACTACTTTAGTTCTTTCATCAATTACAATAGTTCTATCAAAATCATGTAAAGTATATTCTTTATCTTCTACTTCATAACCATCTTCGTCTAATTTACCTCTTTCAGGTCTATAACCTTCAAGATCTTTATCTAAACTAACTTTAACAACTTTATAAGGTGCTAAGAATCCATCTTCAATACCTTGTTTTAATGAATAAGTATAAATAGGCTTACCAAAATATGTAATATTAGATACATCTACAGTCTCTTTTGGTGTAGCAGTCATACCTATTTGTGTAGCTCCGCTAAAATATGTTAATATTTCATGCCAGTTAGAATCATCTTTAGCACTACTTCTATGACACTCATCAACAATAATTAAATCGAAAAAATCTGGCTTAAATTGTTTATAAATTTCTTCTTCATTACTTCTTAATTGATGATATAACGACATATAAATTTCATATGAAGAATCCATATTTCTATGTTCAACTTTAGTCATAACCTTTTGGAAAGGTTTAAAATCATTTTGCATAGTTTGATCAATTAATACATTTCTATCTGCTAAATATAATATTTTTTTCATTTTTCCAGATTTATGTAATCTATGAATTATTTGGAAAGCAGTAAATGTTTTACCCGTACCAGTAGCCATAACTAATAATATTCTCTTTTGACCTTTAGATATGGCCTCGATAGTTTTGTTAATTGCAATTCTTTGATAATATCTTGGAGTTTTATTAATATCCATAAAATAATATGGTTCTGTAATTAATTCTTCTTGTTCTGGAGTAATTTCTTTTTCTATTAAATATCTTTCCCATAATTGTTTAGGAGTAGGAAATTCATTTAAAGCAATAGTTCTTTCTTCTCCAGTAATCATATCATGCTCATAAAACTCATCACCATTAGATGAGTAAGCAAAAGGAATATCTAAATCTGCAGCATAATCCATACCTTGTTGAATGCCATGAGATGCTAAAACCTTATTGTCTTTTGCTTCAACAATAGCTATAGGAATATTAGCCTTATATGATAAAAGATAATCAACTTTTTTACCTTTACCTCTTTGAGCAATATTTTCCCTAACATTTATTTTACCAGCAGTATAATAATACTCACATCTAATTTGATTTTTAATATCCCACTCAGATTCTTGTAATGCAGGTGTAATAAATTTTAACTTTATATCTTCTTCAGTTAAGTCTTTTTTATTAATCATAAAACCACTCCAAACCTCATTATCTCTCATTTAACATTATAACATAAATTATGACTATTTTTAATTGTTATACGACTTTTTTTGAAATGATTTTGAAATTTTCTATCTTTATGTTACCTTAAATGTGCACTTAGATGAACTGGTGTGAACGCTCTCTCCAAATTGAAGAAATTGCTGGAATCTAAATGGTGTCTAAAATAATTAAAAAGCCTTATAAAATAAGGCATTAAAAGGTGTCATTGTGGTATCAGGGGGAAGAGACCAATATTTATATGTAAAATCTTTACACAAAAAAAGAAGAAATTAATTTTCTCCTTTTTCATATAAATCATCATCTTCTATTTCTTCCTCTTCTTCATCTAATTGATATGGTTCATATCCTTCTTTTTCCATTAATTCTTTTTCCCATGGCATCAAATAATCATCAAGAGTCTTATCCTTTGGTGGTTTTGATTTACCATCTCCTAATAGATAATTAATTGTATTTAAAGCATTATTTACTTTAATTTTTCTTTCTACTCTTCTTTTTAGTTTTTCAAGTTTTTTTCTTTCTTTTTCTTTCTTAATTCTTTGTTTTTCTTCTGCAATTCTTTTTTGTTCTTCTCTTTCCAATCTTAATTGTTTTTCTTTAGCGGATTCTAATTTATTTATTTCTACTTCTCCATCTACTTCTTTATAAACAGTTTCTCCAGTTTTATTATCAATAATTGACATCTCAGTACTAACTAAATCTTCACCACTATTTAAAAGTTCTTCTATTTCTTTTCTTGCTTTCAATTTTTCTTTATAGTTCATAATAATCACCATACTAATTATAACATAAAAAAAGAGATCTTTTTAATCTCTTATACTATTACATATTCTTTACTTCTTTAAAAAACTTATATAAAAATATACCAGAACCTACAAAAAGAAAACTTCCAAAACAGAACAAAATTATAGAATCTTTTGTTGACCCAATATCAAATTTATTATAATCTTTAGGATTATAACTAATTACTTGCTTCTGTCCTATAACAGATTCATCAGCATAAGTAAACGGTAATCCTTTTGCCCTAACTTTTTGACCATTATAATCAAATTCATATATTGGTGTATATATATTCGTATCACTATTATATGTTATATCTACTATAGTAGCTGTTGTCTCTACATAAGTTATTGAGCGAATTAAAGAAATGCTATTACATGAAACTAAAAAAAATCCTATTAAACATGCAATTATTGAAGATATGATTTTGGGAGTAAATAACGCAAATCCAACACCCTTAGCTACACCATTCATTGTTTCTTCATTTTCCATATTACCACTTCCTTTATTAATATTATCTTTGTTTAATTATAACACAAAAAAAAACTATTGTTTAATAGTTCTTCTCTTCTTTTTTCTTATTTCAAATACATCTATATCATGCATCATAAATCTTATATTATCTATTTCTTTATCTGTATGATAATGTCCACAATACCATAGTTTATAATCAGTATTTTCTTCTATTTCATCTAAAAATCTTTCTGTACTTTTATCAACTTTAGAATCATCTATACCACCCATAAACATTTCATATGGCATATATTTATATGGACATGTATGCGAAAGTATTACATCTACTTTATTATCATGTTCTTTTAATACTTCTCTTACTTTATTTTTTATTTCTTCACTTGGTTGTTCCGAAGGATACCAATTATAACCCATTTGTAATCTATAAGGTTTATCTACAGAATAAGCTCCACCAATTACTAAAGTACTTAAGCCTTCAAAATCATATATTTCTCCATCTTTAGCAAATAATATATTAGGAAACTCTTCTTCATAATATACTGTTCCATTATGAAACTCTTTTGTTATATATGTATCTATATTTTCAGGTCTTTCTTCGTGATTACCATGTATACAAAATAAAGTAATTGGAAGTTCTTTTAATTTATTTTTTAATATATAATCTCTTATATCTAAAAAATAATTTATACATGCATCTCCAAGAACTATCATAATATCATCTATATCTGTATCATTTTCATAACAATATTCAAATACTCTTTCAAAATTAGCATGCTTATCTCCAGTAATATAAATCATATTTATCACCTTTTGTGATATTATATAACATATTTTTTTTATTTACAAACAAAAACACACTAACTAAAGTGTGTTAATTCTTATTTAAACATTATTTAAAAATAGTTACAATACTAAAAATATTATCTAATCTGTTTCACTTCTATTCTTAATAAAATAAATATCTATTTAATTTTTGTAAGTTTTATTTGAGTATATATCACTAATGATATACATTGTTCATTTGTTATCGTAAATTCTGTAGTATCTCCGGACTCATTTAATTTGATATTTTTTATAGTTGTTGCTGTGTCCCACCCATCTTCTTTGTGGAGTTTTATTGTTTCAACAAAGAAATGTGCATTTTTTGTTATTGCTTCAACCTTATATTTTCCCGCTGGAATATAATATCTTATATACTCTTCGCCATCAAAATTATCCTTTTTTCCATATTTTCCAAGAGTTCCATCTTTTAAAACAATACTATTATTATCAGAGGTTTTGTTACTACTTTGTACTTCCTTTCTAGTTACTTCTTTCATTTGACTACCAGATCCAATATATTTTTTACCACCAAGATTAAGATATACTACATCAAAATCATTATTTTGTTTTTTAAATTCAATAGTAAACTTTTGTTCACCTTCAACCCCTAATGCATTTTTAGCTTGTACTTTGCCAACAATTTGATAAATATTATATCTTCTTGCATATTCATACTCAGTCCAACTGAAATCCGCAGTTGAAGGATATTTTAAATAGCTTTTAATTTTATCTTCAGCTTTTACTCCTAAAGTTGTTCGAGCAGAGGAACTAAATAAAAAATTATTTACATTCAATGGTTCGAAGCCATCTAAATATATTTTATCTAAAAATCTATTTCCTATTGTAATACTACTTATATCATCATTATCTAAAGCATATAACACAAATTGTTGCCCATGATATACAAAAGTATATCGAGGACCACTATTCCAATCATCGACTTGCTTTAATTGTTTAATTTCTGAAATATTCATTTTTATTTGTTCACATGCCTTAGAAAAATTGTACTTAAGCTTTTCTCCCGATAGTTCTTCCAAATTGCTACTAATATTATCATTTGATTTTATAGTATCATTTTTTTCCTCTATCTGCTTATCAGGATCATACTCATTTTCATCAACATCAACAAAAACAACAAGAAGAATCAGAAGCGCAAAACAAAAAGCAAAAAAACCACCTATAACAAATAACACAATAGCCCAGACAGGTAATCTTTTATTTTTTGCTTTCTTTTCGACACTTGTTGTATTGTAATTATTCATTGTATTATGTTCATAAATTAATTGTTTACCACAACCAGAACAAAACTTATTATTTGGATCATCATTTTTCGTCCCACAATGTTCACAATAATTAATCATATTTCACACTCCCATACCTTTAATTTCAAGTTCATTATATCAGATTACTTGTTTAAAATCTATAACCAATTATTCTAGATATACTATTATTTTACTACATCAATCAATTTCTCATATAATTAATTTGCTATCAAATACTATCTGTTTTTTTATATTAATATGTATAAACCTTTTTTATTTATTATTTGTTTCTATCCAATACTGGTTTAAGCATTATACAAACTGTTGCTTCAATTATATTTCCAGTTTTAATCTCATTAGGATTTACTTTATTATTAAAAACTCTTTTTTTGTGAACATATAATTCTATATCACCAATTTCAGTTTCTAATAATAGTTTATATAATTTAATTGACCTTTTATCAAAATATAACTTAAAACTAATTTCTTCAACATTTTTTATTCTACCAGTCAAATATGATACAACTCTAGCATTATAATAACCAGATATAGGTAATGATTGTCTAATTTGTCCAAGGGAATAGTCTTCATAAACTAATTCATCATCTCGACTTCTGATATATGTTTTTTCAACACCATCTATAACATTCATTTCATAGGCTAATGCTGATATATAACATTCAATTTTAGTATCATTTATGTTCATATCTCTCCAATTATGTGAAAACAACAATTGTGCTTCAAACACGTGATTACTTGGAGTATCAACACAAATATATCCATAATCTACAGTCCTCCAATCAGAATTTATTATACTTTTTGTATTAGATTTTAAAGAAGACATTAAATAATAGCCAGGAAAATCACCATTCAATGTACCTACAGTATTTAAATCATAAAAATCAAATATAGAATAATCATAAATAGTAAACATGCCATACTTCTTTCTTATTTTTTCATTAAAAAGTATATATTCTATAAATTCTTTTACTTGCTTTTTGTTATTAATATCAAAATTCGAACCAAGAGCCTTATAATAATTGGGTTTTATATGATTAGTTTCATCCCTATAGAAGTTTAATTTTTTTGATAAACCTGCATATGATGCTAACTCTTCTTTTTTTATTTTTACTTCCCTAACTTTATTTACTTTTTCAATCTCAAAGTGATAAGTAAACTTGTTGTTATCATATTTAAAAACTATTTTATAATCCATATCTTTGTTATCTGGATCATCTGATTTATCTTCATTCTCATCTATTGCTCTATGTGCACTAATTATTAGCTCATCATTTATTACTTTCATGTTTTTATATTCATCTAATACACGTGATCGACCATATCCACCAACAAAAACCATTTTATTATACTTACCCCTAAATCTTAAACTATCAATACTATTATTTTTTAGATCTATTACCTTTATATTGGCTCCATCAGTATTTGTTTCGCCACCTTTATTACATAAAAATAAATGGTCATGATAGACTTCAACAAAATCATAGCTTTTAGCAAAATATATTGCCTTCTTTGGCTTCGATTTCAATTGCCCAACTATATATGTATAATGTAAAGTTTGTTGGGGATAATAACCATAAAATACATATTCTTCATTTTCACACAATTTTGTAATTTTTGATTCAGGATTACTCTTTTCCTTTTCAAAATTTATTGGAACTTTTTCAAAAGCATCCAATAAATATAATTCTTTCTTAAACAATCCCATGATAATACCTCCACTCAAATTATATCACACTTTTATTTACAAACAAAAAGTGAGGCCTATAGCCTCTTCAGGGTAATTACTTATTTTTCTTATACTTTCGATGATTCAAAGAAACAATCTCATTCATAACAAATTATTTAAGTAACTCAAGAAAAGTTACTTCCTTTTCATCTATTTTTCTATTTATAATCTTGCCAATACTCCTATCACTATTATCACCATATTTATAGTGAGTATCACTGCCACATGATATATATAAATTATTATTTTTACAAAACTTAATTAATTCTTTTTCATCTTCTAACGTTTGTCTATTATTAATAGCCTCAACTACTCTTAAATTATATTTATTCTTTAGTTCTAAAATAATTTTTTCTATTTGCCCTAAACTCATATTATAACAAAGTGGATGAGCCAAAGAAGCAATTCCTCCCGAATCCTTTCCGAGTTTAAAGAAATCTTCAAGGCTTAGTCTATATCTTTTAGTTTCCTTTATATCCTTAGTATATTTATAATAAGCTTCCCTAGGATCATTTGCCAACTTACATTCGACTAATAAATTATTTAGTCTTACTTTATCAAAATAATTATTGCTTCTTATAAATTTCCTTTTGATATTTTTATCTATTGTAATATTAAATAATTTCTCACATAATTCTATTTCTTTATTAAAATGATATATTTCATATTTTCTATTTTTCTTATAATACTCTTTTAATAGTTTTGAATTTAAATCAAAATTATAAAGTAATATATGAAAAGAAATTTCTTTATTATATTCTACTTCTACTTCCATACCCCTAATTATTTTTAATCCAAAATCTTTATTACTATTTTCTTTATGAAAGCGAAAAGTATTATGATCAGTTATTGAAATATATCCAATATCATTTTCTTTGCACAAATTTATTATTTCGGCTGGTGTTTTACCACCATCAGAATACGAAGTATGTATATGAAAATCTACATTCACCATTATCACCTCATTGCTCTTACTAATCTTTTAATATTTACAATACTATTTAAATAAATATGTAATTATATCTCATCTACCCTTATATTATAACATGAATAAAAACAATTGTTATATTATAACAAAACAATTATGCAGCTTTTGCTGAATATTCAATGAGTCTACTCTCTTCAAGAAACCGAACAAAAAGATTATAGTGCACTCAAACCCTTGGTATGATTGGTTTAGACAAAAAAAGTGAGGCCTTTCGGCCTCTTCAGGGGGTTTTGGTTGAATACCACTTTTTACCTTAATTCGTAAAAAGCAGACAAGGTTTTATTTACCTTGTAATTTCATAATAATATATTTATTTTTTTTTGTCAATATTTTTTTATTTTGTTCTTTTTATGCATCTTTTATATTACTAATTATTTGTAATTTTAGTTTTATATCTTCTTCACTTGTACTTTGTAAAAACTTTAAACTATCTTTTTTAGCTTGTAAAAGTATTTTATAATCTTCTTTTATATCTGCTATTTTAAAAGTCATATCTCCACTTTGTTTTGTACCAAATAAATCTCCATGACCTCTTAGTTTAAAATCTTCTTCACTTATTTCAAACCCATTATTTGTCTGCGTCATTACTTTTAATCTTTTTGCATCTATATCACTTATTAATATACATTTAGACTCTAAATCACTTCTTCCTACTCTACCTCTTAACTGATGAAGTGTAGAAAGCCCAAACCTATTAGCATCAAATATTACTATCATTGTTGTATTAGGTACATCTACTCCTACTTCTATTACTGTTGTACTAATAAGTATTTGTATTTTATTTTCTTGGAAACTATTCATTATTTTATCTTTATCTTTACCAGATAATTTACCATGAACTACTCCAATATTATATTTATGTCCAAATGCTGATTCCATCTTATCTTTTAATTCATTAACTGTTGTTAAATCTAATGTTTCTGATTCTTCAATAAGTGGTGCTATTACATATATTTGATGTCCATCTTCTAACTCTTTATACATCATTTCAGATACTTCTTTTGTATCTTTATGACCTTTTAAATATGTTTTAATAGGTTTTCTTCCTTTAGGTAAAGACTCTATTATTGATATATCCATATCACCATATATTGTAAGTGCATATGTTCTAGGTATAGGTGTAGCACTCATATAAAGTACATCAGGCATTAACCCTTTATCTTTTAAACTTGTCCTTTGTAATACTCCAAATCTATGCTGTTCATCTGTAATTACAAGTCCTAATTTATCATACTCTACATCATCTTGTATTAATGCATGAGTACCTATTACTATATCTACTTCATGATTCTTTATTTTTTTATGTATTTCATCTTTATCTTTTTTACTTAAAGATCCTATTAATAACTCTACTTTACAATCTGTATCTTTTAATAAGTTCTTAACTGTTTCAAAATGTTGATTAGCAAGTATTTCAGTAGGAACCATTAAAGCTCCTTGATAACCACTTAAATAATTTACATATAAAGCCATTACTGAGATTACAGTTTTACCAGACCCTACATCTCCTTGTAATAACCTATTCATCCTTTTCGGTGATTTTAAATCTTCTATTATTTCTTCTAAAACTTTGTTTTGATCATCTGTTAATTTAAATGGTAAACTTTTTATTAATTTGTTTAAGTCTTCTTTTTTATATTTTCTTTCTATACCATTCTTTATATTTTGATTCTTTATTTTTAAATAATTTATCTTTGTCATATATAGAAATAATTCTTCATATTTTAATCTTATTGTAGCTTGTTTTAATTTATCATATGTCGAAGGATTATGTACTATATTTAAACTTGTTTTTTTGTTTAAAAAATCATACTTTTCTATTATAGTTTTAGGTATATAATCTGTTATATCATTTCCATATTGCATTAGCGCATTATTTACAAAAACTGCAACATTCTTTGAAGAAAGACCTGCAGTACCATGATATACACTCTCTATCTTAGTACCTTTAGGAAGTAATCCCATTCTTATTTCTGAAGCAAGTAATATGTTTTTACTTTTTTCATATTTACCTATTACTGTAATACTAGTACCTACAGTGAGTTGACTCTTTAAAAATGCTCTATTAAATATAGAAACTCCTACTATTTTTCCTTCAGATGTCACTACTCTAATATTCATTTTATTTAGATTACCTTTTAATCTTATTAATATTGGAGCACTATCTACTTTTCCATCTATTATTACTCTTTCAAACTCTTCTGCTTTTAATAAATCACTTCTTACTATCTTTTCATATCTAAAAGGATAATGTGATACTAAATCTTCAACGTTTTCTATTCCTAGTTTACCAAGTAACATTTTTGACTTTGGTCCAACACCTTTTACTTTATCTAAAGTTATCAAAACCACCACGTCCTTTTTCTTACAAATTATACCATATTTTTACCTATTTTTCAAAGGTTATTTTTACTTTTTTTACATATGTAAAAAAATGTGTTTTTTTGCTTAAAATTGCTTGACAAACTACCTCTTTACAATTATTATATATATTACCAATTCGGTTTAGGCGAATTGGATGCTAGTATCACACTAGCCAACCCCTTTTTATTCTTTTTATTGAAGGCGTCCTCAGGGGGTACGCCTTCTTTTATTTTATTTTTTTTATTTAAATTGCATTATTTTATGATATACTTATATAGAATAGAGATGATATTATGAATAAAAAAATAAATGACTTTTTATTTTTTATAGCAGTATTTATTTTATATATTATATACACTGCTGTTATTATTTTATTCCTAAATAAAATAGGTATAGATATTAATAAATTTGATGAACATACTAAAAACTTATATTTAATTATTATTGATGGTAGTTTAATGGTAATTACTTATCTACTATATAAAAAAGAAAACAATAATGATCTTAAGAAATATGCTAATAATTTTGGTAAGTTATTCTCTACTGGTTTAAAACTATGGTTAATTGGAATTGCTCTTATGATAACTTCTAACTTGATAATTCATTTTCTTTATCCAACAGCAACTGCTACAAATGAAGATGCAGTTCAAGAAATGTTAAAAACAGCTCCGATATATACTACTTTTACAGCGTGTATATTTGCTCCTTTTATGGAAGAAATGGTTTTCAGAAAAAGTTTACAAAAAGTATTTACAAGTGATATTTTATTTATCATATTCTCTGGCCTTTTATTTGGTTTTGCTCACATTATGGGAGTATCAAATATGATAGATATGATATACATAATACCCTATGCCCTATTTGGATGTGTATTTGCTTATACTTATGTTAAAACAAATAATATATTTGTTTCTATTACTTTTCATGTTATACACAATACAATATTAGTAGCAATATCTCTTTTATCTATAGGAGTGATTAAATGAAATCAAGATATAAACTAAACGAGAAAAAAAGGAAAAAAGAAAGAAGAGCTGTATACAAAAAAAAGTATAAAAAGTTTGCAATACTACTAGTAATAGTTTTATTATTACTTCTGATATGGGGTAAATTTGTAGAACCTAATATGCTTGTTATTAATGATTACAAAGTAGAGACTCAAGGTCTACCTAATAGTTTTAATGGTGTTAGAATAGTTCACTTCTCGGATTTGCATTATGGTCTTACTAAAGAAAAAAGATTAGAAAAAATAATAAAAACTATTAATAGTTTACATCCTGATATAGTAGTATTTACTGGTGATTTAGTAGACTTAAGTCATGATCTTACTGATGATGATATAAAGGTATTAGTGAATAACTTAAAAAATATAGATGCTAAACTTGGAAAATACGCTATATATGGAAACCATGATGTAAAAAACTCTAATTATGATGACATAATGTATGATGCTAAAATAACTGTTTTAAAAAACAATTATGATGCTGTTTATAACAAAACAAATGAAGGAATACTAATCTATGGTTTAGATGATACTTTGGAAGGAACTCCAAAAATAAATAGTATTAAGAATAAAGAAGTAAAAAATATTAAAAATAGAATTGTTCTTGTTCATGAACCTGATTATATAAATAATTTTATATATGATTATGATGCATCTTTAGTATTAAGTGGACACTCTCATGGAATACAAGTCAATGTCTTAGGAGCAAACCTATTCCTACCGAAAGGTAGCAAAAAGTATTATAAAGATTACTACGAAGTCAGTAACACACCACTCTATATATCAAATGGTGTAGGAAATACAGGTATTAATTTTAGATTGTTCTCAGTACCAAGTATTAATCTTTATAGATTATATACAAGTTAAAACACTAAGTAAAAACTTAGTGTTTTTTATTTACATATTTTATAAGATCATCTATTACTAAAGTATCTTCAAGTAAATTAATAGAAAACACTTTAGTCCCTGCATAGTTTATAGAAGTTCCAGAATGATATACTTCTTTTTTATCTATTATAAAATATCTATCATGAAAACTATTATCCCTTATTACAGTTAAATTATGGTACTCTTTATTATATTTTTCTATATCTAACTCTGTTAGTTTATTATTATCTTTTGTAATTAATACTACTTTAACACTTAATTCTTTTATCATATCAAGTACTGTTTTATCAGCATAATTATCTATAATAATTAATTCTTTTTTTGCTAAAGAAAATATATCTTTTATTTTAGAATAAGCATCGTATATTTGATGATCTAAATATAAATTATTTATATTTCTTTTTTTATAAAAATTATCAAATGATTCTTTAAGTAGTTTTATAGATGAATCATGCTCTACTATTTTTGATTCAATGTTTAAAAGTCTGTATTCATTATTACCAATATAATGCCTCATAGCTACAAAGGCATCCATTATAGCTATTGATACTTGCGTGGATATAGAAGATTTTAATATTGTTGCCAACATATAAACTCCTTGTTCAGTAAAAACTGTATGCCCCTTTCTAGAGCCTCCTTTTGAAGTCAAAATTTTTGACTTCAAATTATTGTACTCAAGTTCAGTTATTCTAAAAGCAAAACGTTCAGGAAACTTATTCATATTATTTTTTACTGCCTGATTAATACTTTTGGTACCATTTTTACATTGATATAGTTTTGCTAAATCACTATCTAACATTACTTGTTTACCTCTTATTTCATAGATTAAGTTTTCTATTTTTATATTAGTTACTATATCCATAACATCACCTAAAGAGAATATACAAAATATAGTTTTATTTGTAAAATGACTATTTTTTAATATTAATTAACTTTATTCATACAATATAAAAAACACTAAGTAAAAACTTAGTGTTTTTTTAATAATTAGTATTAATTTCTAAACTCAAATTCAAAATCTAATATTTTAACTATATCTCCTTGTTTTGCGCCCATCTCTTCAAGTTTTTCATCTACTCCTAGTTTAGTTAATTTCTTAGCAAACTTCATAATAGCTTCATCTGAATTAAACTTATTCATTCTAAACAGTTTTTCTATTTGTTTTCCTTTTAGTATATATACATCACCATCTTTTTCTATTTCAAATGGTTCTTCTTTTTTATACTTATATAAAACATAGTCCTCAAACTCATCATCTTCTTCAAGAGGAGTTACTTCAATCTTATCTAAAAGATCTGCAATATGAATAAGTACTTTATCTAATCCTTCGTTATTTATTGCTGATATAGGAAATATTTCTTTATCTTTTACTTTTTCTTTAAACTTTTTCAAGTTTTCTTCACTATTTTCCATATCCATTTTATTAGCAATAATTAAACTTTCTTTTTTTAATAGTTTTTCATCAAAATCTTTTAACTCTTTACAAATCTTTTCATAATCTTCAAAAGGATCTCTTCCTTCAAATCCAGACATATCTATTACATGAGCTATTACTCTAGTTCTCTCGATATGTTTTAAAAACTTATCTCCAAGTCCTTCTCCAAGTGATGCTCCTTCAATTAATCCTGGAAGATCTGCTACAGTGTAACTTCTTCCATCTTTTGTTTTTACTACTCCAAGATTTGGATTAAGTGTTGTAAAGTGGTATGCTGCAATCTTTGGTTTAGAATTTGATATTTTTAATATTATTGTACTTTTACCTACACTAGGCATACCTACAAGACCTACATCTGCAAGAAGTTTAAGTTCTACTTTTAGATTTCTTTCTTCACCAGGTTCTCCTCTTTCTGAAAAGTTTGGAGCAGGATTAGTTTGTGTTCTAAAAGCTGTATTTCCTCTTCCACCTCTTCCACCTTTTGCAACAATATACTCTTCTCCATTATTTTTTAAATCACAAACAAGTAAGTTAGTATCTAAATCTCTAACTACTGTTCCAGGTGGAACTTTTATAACTATGTCTTTAGCACCTTTACCATTTTTATTCTTTCCTTCTCCGTTTGCACCACGTTCACCTTTTATTATTTTGTTATAACGAAGATCAACAAGTGTTCTTAATCCTTCATCAACTTTAAATATTATATTAGAACCTCTTCCACCATTTCCTCCGAAAGGCCCGCCAAGTTCTACATATTTTTCACGTCTAAAAGCTGTGCATCCATCTCCTCCAGATCCTGCAGTTACTTTTATATTTACTTCATCTACAAACATAATATCACCTCAAATTCAGTAAAATTATATCAAAAAAAAAGAAAACAATCAATTGTTTTCTCCTTTTGCTAATATATCAAATATTCTTTTTATTTCATTTTCATCTGTAACACTCTCTACAGTATCTTCTCCATTTTCTATTTTTCTCATTAAAAGAGTGTGTTTTGAGCCATCTAATGAAATAACATATAAATAGTTAACATTATCTACAACTATGTCATTACATATTAAGAAATCTATACCATCTAAAACTATAACTTTATCTTTCATAGACCCCTTCCTCCTTCATTACTATCAACAACATGTTCTGGATGTGTTGTTATTCCACTTTCTATACTTATAACTTTTTGCCTATTAACTTCATCTACAACCTGTTGCATAGAATCTAATACGTCTGTTTTTTTCACTACAGGTTCTTCGACTACTTCTGTTGTATTATCTTCAATAACATGTTCTGGATGTGTTGTTATTCCACTTTCAATGTTTTGTTGTTTGTTATCGTTTATAGCATCAACTACTTGATCAAAGTTTTCAGCGTTATCTATTTGTTCTTGTAATTCTATAGATTGTGGAGTTTGTTCTGGAACAAATTCTGGTTCTGTAAAGACACTATGAGCTCCTGCTACAACAGCAGCACTAACACCAATTATTGCCGCTCCTATTAATGCTTTTTTAGCAACTCCTTTTAGTTTTTCTACTAGACTAGGATCTAATTCTCTTTCTTCTACGTGAACTGCTTGTTTTTGAGTCATAATATATTGAGATGTTTCAGCAGTCACATTTGATAAGAATTCTTTTCTATTGCTTGGTTCTTCTTTTATTCCTTGTAATTGTTGATCTAATACTCTTTGTTCTGCTATTTCTTTCTTTGATCTTAAACTTGCTAATATACTGTCATAAGATCCATCAACAGGAGGTGTAAAACTATTTTGTTCATTAACGGGCTCTACTGGAGGAACTGGATCATTTTTACTTTCAAGCGAATTAAATAAATTATTTGTCCTATTATTAAAATCATCTTGTCTTACAGATTCATATACCATACCGTCAACTTTTTGTTTTGCAGCCTCTATTTCTTCTTCTGTTGGCATACCTGCAGATGGATTTAACCCAAATGTAGTAGACATCTCTGGTTGAGATTGTTCATTAACATCTTCTTCAGTTAATCCAAAACCTGCTTTAGGTGGAACTACTGCTCCTTCCAAACCATATCCAGGAATTCCGTCTTTTTGTTCTACCGCAGCATTAAAATCTTTTTCCAAAGCATCATAACGTTGTTCAGCATTCATTTCATCATAATTATTCATATTTTATAGCCTCCCTATCTAATAATATAATAACACATTTAAGATTTTTTTCAAAACTATAAAGTACTAACTTTACTATTATCTGTAAACATATCTTTATTTACTTCTATATCATATATTTCATTTTCTTTATAATTACCTTTTACTTTTAAATATAAATAGTTAGAAGTATGTCCATAATAATATCCATCTTTTTTTATTTCTATAAGTATTTTTTCTTTTTTACCTACATTCTTATTATAATAATCACTTTCTAATTCTTCTGAAAGTTTTAATAGTTTTCTTGCTCTTTCTTTCTTAGTTATACCATCTATATGTCCACTCATTCTTGAAGCTTTAGTACCGTTTCTCTTTGAATATGGAAATACATGTATTTTTGCAAAATTTATTTCTTTACAAAAATCTAAACACTCTTTAAAATCATCATCCGTCTCTTGTGGAAATCCTACTATTACATCAGTAGTTATTGAAATATCAGGTCTTACTTTTCTTATTTTATCTATTTGCTTTTTATACTCATTCTTAGTATATTTCCTATTCATTAGTTTTAATACATTACTACTTCCACTTTGAAGTGGTACATGTAAATGATTACATAGTTTTTTATTTTCTAAAAGTTTAAAAAACTTATCATCTAATTCTGTTATTTCTATTGAAGATATTCTAAGTCTTTCAAGACCAGGTATATCAAGTAATTCTTCTATTAAATCAGAAAACTTAATACCTAAATCTATTCCATAACTACCTGTATGTATACCAGTAAGTACTACTTCTTTATATCCATTATTTACTAAAGAAGTTATCTCACTTATAACTTTATCTTTTTCTTTAGATCTGCATCTACCTCTTACAAAGGGAATAATACAGTAAGCACAGTAATTCTCACACCCATCTTGTATTTTTACAAAAGCTCTTGTTCTTGATTCTAAATGATCTATTTCCATATCTTCAAAAGGAACAGTCATCATATTATCTTTTACTATTATTTGTTTTTTTGTTTTTAAATACTCTTCTACATAATCTACTATATTTGATTTATTATAATTACCTATTACTACATCTATACCTGTATAATCATAATCTTTTGCAGATTCTACAAAACAACCACATACTACTTTACAAGCATTTTTATTCTTAATACTATTTATTATTTTCCTATCTTTTCTATCGCTATTATTAGTTACTGTACATGTGTTAATTATATAAATATCACAGTCATCATCAAAATTACATATTTGATAGCCACGATTTTTAAATAAACTAATTATAAACTCACTTTCATAAGTATTAACTTTACAACCTAAAGTATATATTCCTACTTTCATATAATTCACTTCTTTTCTGTAATATTTAATTCATTTAAATACTTCATTTCACTTTCAGTCAATATTTTCATTTGTGAAATGGCTATTTCATTAAGCCTACTTAATCTCTCAGATTGTTTTATTTTATCATTTATAAATACAGAATTCAAGTTTTCTAAATTAGCTAAGCATACTAATTCATCAACATTTGCATAATCTCTTATATTTCCATCTTTATTAGGATTGCTCTCTCTCCACTCTTTAGCAGTAATACCAAACAAGGCCATATTCAAAACATCTGCTTCCTCAGCATATATACAATTGATTTGACTTTTTGTAAGTTTTTTAGGTATTAAATTATTTTTAATTGCATCAGTATGAATTCTATAATTAATCTTAGATAATTCTCTTTTTGCATTCCAACCAACTTGTTCTTTTTCTTTTGCTTTTAATCTTTCAAATTCTTTAATAAGAAGCAACTTAAACTTCGGACTAATCCACATACCAAATTCAAATGCAATATCTTTATGAGCATAAGTACCACCATATCTACCTGCTTTTGAAACTATACCTATTGCATTAGTTCTTAAAGACCATTCCTTTACACTTATTTTATAATTATTTAAACCTGCTTTACTTTTAATTATGGCAAATTCGCCATAATTAAAATTAGGGTTATGTAATTCTTCCCATATTCCTAAAAACTCTATTGTATTCCATTTCTTAACCAATCAGATACAAAAAAATCACCATCTTTAGATTTTAACATATCAGTAATAGAAATATAATCTTCATTATTAATTTTCATATAGTTTATTTTTTGATTATCAACTCTTAATTCAGACATTATAATACCCCCTTTAATATTAATAAACTTAATATAGATTATATAAAACAAACATCTGTTTGTCAATGGCTAATAAAAAAATAAACTATTAATCTAGTCTATTTTTTAATCTTTTTAATTCTTCTAAGAAGTCTTCTGTTCTTTGAATTTCTTCTTCTAAGTCTTTAGGACCTATTTCTTTATCCATTTCTTCTAATACTGCTTTAGGTTTTACTTCACCAGTATATATTCCAAAAACAGGTGAAATAACATCTGAATTTTTAAACTTTTTAGGTTCTTCTTCAAACACAGGATTAGTTACTTGTACTTTTTCATTAACAGCATCTATTCCATCTTGAATACTTTGTTCTTCTTGATGCTTTTTATACAACTCTTCTATTGTAATAGCAGCTTCTCCTTCATCTTCTAGTAATTTATCATTCTTTTGATCTATATCATGAGAAGCTCTTATTAATTCTTCATAACTTATTATTGATTTTTCTTCTTGTTCATTTTCAAAATTAGTATGATCTATCAAATTCGAAGGATTATCATCTATTAATCTCTTTGTAACTTCTTCTAGTTTTTCTTTGGCTTCTTCTATTGTAGTATCACTTTCATAATAAACTACATCTTCTACTTCATCTAAATGTTCTACATCATTACTATCTTGGATAACATTATCATGAATAACAACTTCTTTAGTAACAGTATTATTATTACTATTAACACTATTACTTTGTTCTACACCATTTTTATCTATATTATTAATTTCATTTCTTATAACTTTCTTAGAATTTCTTTTTTCTAAGAAAACAATTGCAATTAATACTAAAACTATTAAAGCAACTATTACTAACATTACTATGAAATTATCTTTTCCAAATTCTTTTATAAATTCACTCATTTACTTCACCTTTTCATAAAAATATTCTACCATGAAAAAAAGTGCTTTGACAATAAATTATTTATAAAAAACAAAAAAAAATGCCCTTAGGCATAATAGTTTTTAATTACATTAATATTGTTTAAATCATTAAGTATATAAGAAGCACTTACTACTATATCTACATCACTAATAAGTGGTAAAACTTCTTCACATACTCCACCATCTACTTCTATTTTAGTATTAAGATTTCTATTAGTAATTTCTTCTCTTAATTTTTTTATTTTATATGAAGATTCTTCAATAAATGTTTGCCCACTTTTACCAGGATATACACTCATTACTAAAACTACATCTACTTTATCTAATATATCATATATATCTTCTACAGGAGTATCAGGATTAATTGCTATACCTACTCTTATTCCATAACTCTTTATTAAGTCTAACATCTCTAAGTAATTTTTTATTTCTTTATGAATAGTAATATTATTTATATTATACAAAGATAATCCTTCGATATATTTTCTTGGATCTTCTACCATTAGATGTACATCTACTTTTTTAGTACTTAAATCAACATATTTTGTAAGTTCTGATAAAGTCTTTAAATTAGTATTATCTACAAACTTACCATCCATTACATCATAGTGAATCATATCTGTATTAGAATTATTTAACTCTTTTATAAAATCACTATAATTTCCTTCTTTAAGAAATGAAGTTGATACAACCATATTTTACCTCTTTTCTATAAACTTTATATAATTATAATATCTAGATTTTAATATACCATTATTTATATGTTTTTTTACTTCACAATCATTTTCTTTAATATGCATACAGTCTTTATATGGACAATTATATTTATTAAATTCAATAAATGAATTCTTTATTTGTTCTTTACTATAAATAGATAAATCTATAGCAGAAAAACCAGGAGTGTCTACTACCATACCTTTACCTATTTTTACTAATGTAACATATCTAGTAGTATGTTTACCTCTTCCTAAAGCTTCAGATATTTCATCAGTTTCAAAATCAAGATTTTTATCTAGTTTATTTATTAAACTACTTTTTCCTGCTCCAGTTTGACCAGTAAATACTACTGTTTTATTTTTAAACATTCTTTTTATTTTAAATAATTGATTATTATAAACTACAGTATATCCTAGTTTTTTATAATAGTTTAATATCTTTTTTACTCTATTAAACTCACTTTTTGTCACTAAATCTTTCTTAGTAATACAAATAATAGGTTTAATATTATTTATTTCACATACTGTTAAAAGTTTATCTAATAGATTTTCTGAAAACTCAGGTTTCTTTAAACTAGTAACAATAAATGCTTCATCTATATTACTTACAAGAGGTCTATCTAATTCATTTTTTCTAGGAAGTATCTCCTCAATTATTTTTTTATCCATGTCAAAGATAACATAGTCCCCAACCTTAGGACTTATGTTATCTTTTCTAAACTTTCCTCTTGCTTTACAAATAAATTCACCATTTGAACTATCTATAAAGTAATCATCACTAACTATTTTTATTATTTGACCTTTCATTAAATCCCCTATCTATCACTCAGTTGTTTTATTATCATCAGTTTGAGTTTGTGTTTGTGTATTATTTGTAGTGTTTGAATTAGTATTTGTGTTTGTATTATCTACTGGTTTTTCTTCTTCTTTCTTTTCTTTAGCAACTACAACTTCTAAAGTATCTCCAGATTTTACTACATCTGAAGTAGTCTTAGATTGTTTAATTATTGTATCTGGATCATGATCATTTGTTTCTCTATAATTAACCGAGATTTTTACTTCATTTGTTATTGCCCAAGTTCTTGCATCTCCAAGTGACCAGTTTTCACCAACCATATCTGGATAATATACTTTAGTACTTGGTATATATAATGTTATTTCTTCACCTTTTTCAAGTAATTCTCCTGCTTTTACAGATTGTTCAATTATGTTTTGCATTTCACTTTCTTTATATTTCTTTTTATTTTCTTTTTCTTCAACTGTTACTTTTAATCCTAAAAGTTCTAGTTTTGTTTGTACTTTTATATAGTTTTGTCCAACATAATCTTCTATTTCAATCTTTTCTACACCTTTTGAAACTATTAGTATTATTTCTGTTCCTTCTTTTACTGTTTTACCAATTTTAGGATTAGTTCCTATAACTTTATCTTTATCTATTTCATCAGAAGCTTCTTCTTCTGTCTTCGGATTAACACTTAATTTCATCTTTTCCAGTTTAGCGGTTGCTTCTTCTACTGATAAATCTGAAACATCAGGAATAGTTACTTCAGGTACTTTTGTTATCATAGGTAGAATTAGAAGCGCAAAGAATGTAAGTACTAAAAGTCCTCCGAATACAGAAGCAAGTACTATTATCTTTTTATTACTTTGTTTTGGTTCTTCAGTAATTTGATTAACTATTGCTTCATCTTTATTCTTTTCGTCTACAACAACTGATTCTTCATCTAAACCTTCATCGTATTTTAATACTATTGGAGGTTCATTTTTTCTTTCTTTATTAAGTGCTGTTAATAAATCATCATGCATTTCATTAGCATTAGCATATCTATTTTTAGGATTCTTTGCTGTTGCTTTTATTATAATATTTTCAATAGAACTAGGAATTTCTGGTAATTCTGCTCTTATTGAAGGAATTGGTTCTTTTAAATGTTTAAGGGCTATTTCTACAGCGTTATCTCCTCTGAAAGGAAGTACTCCTGTAAGAAGTTCATACATCATTATTCCAAGTGAATAAACATCACTTTTTAATGTAGCACCTTTACCATTTGCTTGTTCAGGTGGAAAATAATGTACAGACCCCATAGCAGAATTAGTTTGTGTAAGTTGTGTAGCATTAAGTGCCATAGCTATACCAAAATCTGTTATTTTTATTTCTCCATCATCTTTTATTAATATGTTTTGGGGTTTCAAATCTCTATGAATTAATAAACTGTCATGAGCAACACCCATAGCACTAGTTATCTGAAGCATTATATCAACTACTTCAGCAGTAGTAAGTTTTTCTCTTTTCTTCAAAAGTTGTTTTAAATTCTTACCATCAACATATTCCATTACTATATAATAGTCACCATCATCTTCTCCAACATCATATATTTCAACAATATTTGGATGATAAAGTTGTGATGCTGATATTGCTTCTCTACGAAAACGACGTACAAATTTGTCATCTGAAGCAAGATCACCACGTAATACTTTAATAGCAACATTTCTATCAAGAATAGTATCTCTAGCTAAATAAACATTAGCCATTCCACCTTCCCCAATAGTTTTTATTATTTCATATCTTGAGCTAACTTTTTGTCCTTTAACAATCATTCTAACTCACTCCCTTTATCCTTTTTTAAATAAGCAATAGATATATTATCATTTCCACCCCTATTATTTGCTTTTTTAATTAATTTGATTACTTTTTCTTCTGTAGTTGTATCCTCTAAAAGAACTTTTTCAATTTGATCTTCTGAAACCATTGTTGTAAGTCCATCAGAACATAAAAGTATTTCACTTATTTCCATACTACAGTCAAAAATATCTATTTCAATAGGATCATTTATACCTAATGCATTCATAAGTATATTTTTCTTTGGATGATTTTTTGCTTCTTCTTCAGTAAGTTCTCCTGCTGCAAGAAGTAGATTAACTAATGTATGATCTTTTGTAACTTTATGAAGTTTTCCATCTTTCATAACAAAACCAGAAGAATCTCCAATATTACCAAATAGTATATATTCACTAGTAACAATAGCAAGAACAAGTGTTGTACCCATTCCTTTGCTTTCAGGATTTTCTTCAGTATATTTAAATATTTGATTATTTATTTCATTAGCACATGTCTTTATCCATTCAACTGCAGCAGCTTTAGTCATCTTAAAGAAACTTTCACTAAATCTTTTACTAATAGAACTAATAGCAATAGAAGAAGCAATTTCTCCAGCTTTATGACCACCCATACCATCTGCTACCGCTAAAAGTGTGGCTTCATTATTTTCAACTATAATGACACTATCCTCATTATGATCTCTAACTATTCCAGTGTCTGTTAAATAAAACGTTTCCATTTTATTCCTCCTTTTTGGATCTTAATTGACCACAAGCTGCAGAAATATTTGAACCAAATTCTCTTCTTACAGTCACATTAATACCCTCTTTTTTAATTATATCATAAAATTTCATAATTTCATCATTTTTAGGTCTTTTAAATCCCATAGAACTTCCTTCATTATATGGAATAAGATTAACATAGGCATTAAGTCCTTTAATTAATTTACATAGAGCTAATGCATCTTTAACACTATCATTAACTCCTGATAAAAGAATATATTCAAAAGTAACTCTCCTGTTACTTACACTTAAATAATCTTTTACAGCAATCATTACATCTTTTAAAGGATATGCTTTATTAATAGGCATTATTTTACTTCTTTTATCATCAAAAGCACTATGTAAACTAATAGCTAAATTAACTTGATAAGGAAGTTTACTAAACTCATATATTTTAGGAACTATTCCACAAGTAGAAACAGTAATATGACGAGATCCTATCTCAAGTCCTTTTGGATTGTTAGCATTATCTATAAATTTAACTAAATTAGAAAAATTATCAAATGGTTCTCCAATACCCATTACAACTATATGAGATATTCTTTTTTTAATAATTTCTTCAATTATAATTATTTGAAGTAACATCTCAGAAGGCATTAAGTCTCTTACTTTTTTTCTTTTACCACTTTCACAAAAAACACAACCCATATTACAACCAACTTGACTAGATATACATAAACTAATTCCATAATCATGATACATAACTACACTTTCAATATGTTCACCATCAAAAAGTTTAAATAAAAATTTACTTACATCCTTGTCATGTTCTTCTTTAACAACTATAGGTCTATCTAGGGTAAAACTAGAACTTAATCTATCAATCAAGTCCTTACCTAAATTAGTCATTTCATTAAAACTAGTAACTCTCTTTTTATATAACCATTCAAAAACTTGAGAAGCACGAAATTTCTTCTCACCATTTTCTAAAAAATAGTTTTCAAGTTCTTTAAAAGTTAAATCATATATATTCATACTAATCACAACATAATTATAAGTCAAAATCAAAAAAAAGTCTATTCCATCAGAATAAACTTTTTAAAATAATTTAACTAATTTTCTAGTATTGTCTTCCCCATACAACCATATGTTTCGCAGGTTTTCCACAACACACACATTTATCATCTAAATGTTCTTCTTCAAATGGTATACATCTAGATTTTACAGCTGTAAGATCTTTAATTTTATCTTCACATTCACCAGATCCACACCACATAGCTTTTAGATATCCTTGATTTTCATCTATTGTTTTAACTAGTTCATCCATGTTGTGTACTACTGTTGTCTTTTCTTTTTCTCTTTTTAAACATGTGTTATACATATTCTTATGAATCTTGTTCATAAGTTTTTTAAGTTCTTTATCAAGATCTTCCATCTTAACACTAATCTTTTCAAATGTATCACGTCTAACTAGAACAACTTCACCTTTTTCAATATCTTTTGGACCGATTTCTAGTCTAACTGGTACACCTTTCATTTCCCAATAATTGAATTTATAACCTGCAGAATAATTATCTCTATCATCTAATTTTACTTTAAATTTCTTAGATAGTTTTTCTTTAATTTCATTAGCTTTTTCAAGTACACCTTTTTGTTCTTGTGCAATTGGTACTATTACTACTTGTATTGGTGCAATACGTGGTGGAAGTTTTAATCCTCTATCGTCACCATGCGCCATTATAATTGCTCCAATTAATCTTGATGTAGTAGCCCAAGTTGTGTAATGTGGATAAGCTGTTTTCCCCTCTCTATCTTGGAATGTAATATCAAATGCCTTAGAAAAATTATCTCCTAAATAATGTGATGTTCCAGCTTGAAGTGCTTTACCATCTCTCATTAATGTTTCTACAGTATATGTACGAACAGCACCTGCAAATTTTTCTTTATCAGTTTTAGTTCCTCTGATAACTGGAATTGCAAGTAAATTTTCTATTACATCTGTATAAACATCTAATATTTTTAGACTAAATTCATCTGCTTCTTTTCCAGTTTCATGGATAGTATGTCCTTCATGCCAGAAAAACTCTCTTGTACGTAAGAATGGTCTTGTTTCTTTTTCCCATCTTACAACGCTTCCCCATTGATTGTATAAAAATGGTAAGTCTCTCCAAGATTTAAGCCATTTAGCATACATTGTAGAAAAAATTACTTCTGATGTTGGTCTTACACAAAGTCTTTCTTCTAATTCTTCATTTCCACCCATAGTTACCCAAGCAACTTCTGGAGCAAATCCTTCAACATGATCTTTTTCTTTATTTAATAAACTTTCAGGGAATAAAAGTGGCATTGTTACATTTTGTACTCCTAACTTCTTAAATTCCTTATCTTCATAATCTGTAATATTTTCATATATTGCATATCCATATGGACGAATTGCAACAAATCCTTTCGAAGCAGTATAATCAGCAAGTTCTGCTTTTAAACAAATATCTGTATACCATTGTGCAAAATCTTCATCTATGTTTGTTATCTCTTTAACAAATTCTTCATTTTTCATATTTTTCACCTCTCATATAAATAACTAATTTTAATTATAACATAAAAATGCTATATTTTTTATTTTTTATTCTTTTTATAATTCTTTAAAAACTCTTCTTTGTATTCTAAAAATTTATCTTCTCTAATTGCTTCTCTTATTTCTTCTGTCATTTTTATTAAAAATCTAACATTGTGTATTGATAATAATCTTTGTCCAAATGTTTCATCTACATTTATTAAATGTCTAATATAAGCCTTTGTATAATTCTTACATGCATAGCAATCACAATTATCTTCTATTGGACTAAAATCTTCACGATACTTAGCATTTTTTATATTTAATTTACCATTTCTAGTAAAAGCATTACCATGTCTTGCTATTCTTGTAGGAAGTACACAATCAAATATATCAACACCACGAGAAACACCCTCCAAAATATCAACTGGTTCTCCTACTCCCATTAAATAACGAAGTTTATCTTCTGGCATATATGGAGTACTATAATCAATTGCCTTATACATATCTTCTTTTGATTCTCCATCATTAGCAACCCCTCCAATAGAATACCCATCAAAATTCATTTTAACTGTTTCCGTAGCACTTATTTTTCTTAAATCTTCATAAGGACCACCTTGAATAATACCAAATAACATTTGATTTTTATTCTTATGAGCAGCCTTACTTCTCTTTGCCCATCTAAGTGTTCTTTCAATACTGTTTTTCATATATTCATGATTAGCACTAGCAGGTGGACATTCGTCAAAACTCATAATTATATCGGCACCAAGTTTATTTTGTATTTCAATAGACTTTTCAGGTGTTAAAAATAAATTACTTCCATCTATATGACTCTTAAACTTAACTCCTTCTTCAGATATATCTTTAGGTTTTGCAAGTGAAAAAACTTGAAAACCACCGCAATCCGTAAGCATCGGTCGTTCTAAATTCATAAATTTGTGAAGACCTCCCGCTTTTTCTATTAAATCTTCACCTGGTCTAAGCCATAAATGATAAGTATTAGCAAGAACTATACCACAATTACAATCATATAACTCTTCCGGAGATAAAGTCTTAACTGTAGCACGAGTACCAACAGGCATAAACATAGGTGTTTCAAAATCTCCATATTTACTAGATATTACTCCTAGCCTTGCTTTACCATCTTTTTTTATTAATTTAAATTTCATCTTTGTCATTTTTAAAATCTCCAATCATCATTGAATCTCCGAAAGAGAAAAATCTATACTTTTCTTCTGTTGCAATCTTATATGCATCAAGTATATTCTCTTTACCAGCAAGTGCACTTACTAACATAACAAGAGTTGATTTGGGTAAATGAAAATTAGTTATTAAACTATCTATTCCCTTAAACTCAAACCCTGGATATATAAATATGTCAGTATGCCCACTACAAGGTTTAAATTCATTATATTTATGCATAACTGTTTCAAGTACTCTAGTAGTTGTAGTACCTACTGCTATTATTTTTCTTCCTTCTTTTCTTGCTTTATTTAACTTTTCTGCAACATCACTACTCATATCATAGTATTCACTATGCATTTTATGTTCTAAAACATTATCTACTTTAACAGGTCTAAATGTTCCAAGTCCTACATGTAATGTTACATATAAAATCTCTATTCCTTTTTTTTCAATCTTTTTTAAAAGTTCTTTCGTAAAATGTAACCCTGCAGTTGGAGCAGCTGCACTACCACTAATTTTACTATATACAGTTTGATATCTTTCAGGATTTTCTAACTTTTCATGTATATACGGTGGAAGTGGCATTGTACCAAGTTCTTCTAATATTTCAAGAAGTATACCATCATATATTAATTTAAAATATTTGATGCCTTCATCTTTTTCTAAAGTACATTCTGCTTTTAAGATACCACCAAAAGAAATAACATCCCCAGGCTTTATTCTCCTTGCAGGTTTTACTAAACACTCCCAAGTATCTCCAAGATCCTCCAAAAGAAGAAGTTCAATTACTGCCCCTGTACTTTCTTTTTCTCCAATTATCCTTGCAGGTATAACTCTAGTGTTATTAAGTACTAAAACATCACCTTTGTTTAAATAATTAATAATATTATAAAAATGATCATGTTTAAAGAAACCAGTTTTTTTATCAACTAGCATAAGACGAGAATAATCTCTTTTATCAAGAGGTGTTTGAGCAATTAAACTCTCATCTAAATTATAGTCAAAGTCATCTGTTTTCATAACATCACCTTTTTTTCTTACTAATTATAACATATATAATATTAAAAGGCTAATAAAACTTTACTTTTAAGCCTTTCTTGTAGTATATTAAAAGAGGTGAAAGTATATGATGAGTACAGAAAAATACTATGATATTATCGAAAAACTAGATGATTGTTTATACTATTATGAAAGTAGAGATTTTGACTATACAAAGTTCTTTTTAGAATTTGCAAATGGTGAGAAAATAACTATTAAATTTGATCCTAAAAATATACCCCATCTTCTAGGAATAAATATTGATTACTTAAGAAGTACAGGTTTATATAACAAAAATGATAATGCATACCAAATTTTAGATGAAATAGTTCGTAATCCTAAGAAGCTATTAAGTCAAATAGAAGATGGACATATACCACCACAATACGTCTTTTCTGATTACATAGAAGAAAAACTAGATAACTTTAAAAATGTGTGTGGAATAAATATCTCTAACATTGAATTTATAGTAAAATATGAAAAAAGTAAAAACTTTAGTTCTGAAAAACCTCTTTATGATGGATATTACATTGGTTATATGAATAATAATCAACTAAGTGTAATTGGGTTTGAAAAAAATGAAAACAATAACGCATATTATCCACATACAAATCTTTTATTTGAACAGTACAGTCCTGAAACAGATGAATTCTTAAAAAGACTATGCGCTAATCAAACATTAACTATGATTGAAATCATGAGAAGAAGTAAACTTACTGAAGACGGAAATATTAATAAAACAACACACTATTATTATAATCATGATAAATTAGCAAAACTAAGAAGTTGTAAAAGATATGCTGAAATGTATAATGGAGTTCCTAACACAATAGTAACTAGTATTTTCTTTGTTGAAAAGGTTACTAACCTCAATGAAGAAAAAAGAAATACTACAAGTATGCTAGAAGAAATTGCTAAAAAAATAGAAAAAAGAAAAATCATCGACATGCATAATTTTACTGCTAATTATGATAGTACACCAGATGGTATTCTTGATGTTGTTAGTGCCCATAATGATTCATTAGTTAACAGTAAAACAAATAATAATAGTGAAGAAGAATACTCATATCGTGATATAATTGAGCAATATGAAGAATGCAAAAAAGAAATTGAAAGGTTAAATCATCTATTAGAAAAAGCAGATGAAAAAACTAGACAATTAGTAGGTAAAAATGAAACATTAGAAAAAGAAAACAAAGGATATGAAGAAAAAATAGAACAAATTAAAGGAATACTAAAATAAAAAAGCGATCATTCGCTTTTTTTATTATTTATTTAATTCTTTTACTCCTTCGTCAGGTAATAAAGATACTACTAACTCTTTTTGCAATTTTTTAGGAAACTCTTCAAATGAAATATCACAACTTTTTAAACATATCTTTGAAGCAGTATTATCATCTGTATCTTTATACTTATCTGATAAATAAACTATCCTTTTTACGCCAGCTTGTGCTAAAAATTTGGCACAGTTACTACATGGAAATAATGTTACATAAGCTGTAGAACCTATTAAATCTTTATTATCTCCTTTGTAATTTAAAAGTGCATTCATCTCAGCATGTATAACATATGGATACTTTGTATAATTAAAATTTTCATGACTTCTTTGCCAAGGGAAATTATCATCATTCCAACAATTTGGAGCACCATTATATCCTAAAGATAAAATTCTATTATCTTTACCTACTATACAAGCACCAACTTGGCTTGAAGGATCTTTACTTCTAGCAGAAGAAACTACTGCACTTAACATAAAAGTCTCATCCCAACTTAAATAATTCTCTCTTTTTCCACCAATACTTTCACTTGGAATATCATAATTCTTTTTCATACCATCACTCTTTTCTATAGTATTATAACATAGATAAAAGTTTTTTCATACTTTTTATAAAATTATAAATAATGCATAAGTTTTAATATGAAAGAAAAATTTATTAAATCAACAATAGTTTTAATAATCGGAGGCTTATTAACTAAAATACTTGGTATGATAATTAGAATTATAACCACTAGAATCATAGGTTTAAATGGTATTGGATTATATATGATGATTATGCCAACGTATGGATTGTTTATAACAATTGCTACTTTATCATTACCAATTGCTATATCCAAACTAGTTTCTGAAAATACTAGAAATAATAAAAATATAATACTTGGAATAATACCAATAGCTATGATCATCAATACTCTACTAGTATTAATTCTTTTATTAAGTTCAAAGTTTATAGCAAGTAATTTGCTCCAAAATGACAAATTACATACACCTATCTTAGCTATGTCAATAACTCTTCCTTTTATAACACTTTCTAATATAATAAGAGGATACTTCTTTGGTAAAGAAAAAATGGTACCTCATGTAACCTCTAATGTCATTGAACAAATAATAAGAATAATTATGACTATAATAATTACCCCTTATTTATTAAAATATGGAATTATAAGCACTATAACAGGTTTAATCTTATACAACGTAATCAGTGAAATAATATCTACTCTAATACTATTTTTATTTATTCCAAAAAATATAAAAATTACAAAGCAAGATATTATTCCAAATTATGATAATATAAGAGATATTTTTAAAATATCAATTCCTACTACTGCAGGTAGAATCATATCAGCAGTAAGTGTATTTCTAGAACCGATTATAATCACTTATGTTCTTTTAAAAATTGGATATACAAATAAAGAAATAACAAATGAATATGGAATTATATCAGGTTATGTATTCCCTTTAGTAATGATGCCTCAGTTTTTAAGTGCTGCTATATCAAACGCTTTACTACCTACTGTATCTAAATATCACGCTGAAAAGAATAAAAAGCAAATAAAAAATAAACTTTATCAATCAATTATCTTTTCTTTAATAATTGGAATAACGTTTACATTTATCTTTATAGTTTTCCCTTCAGAATCATTAAACCTTCTATACAATGAAACACATGGTTCAAACTATTTAATATGGGCTGCCCCAATATTTCTTTTAACATATATCGAAGGTCCAATAATATCAACTTTACAAGCAACAGATAATTCAAATACAATAATGAAATCTAGTTTAATTGGAGGAATAATAAAATCACTAATATTATTATTCACATTATATTTAGATATAAAAATGTACTCTTTGTTAATAGCAACTTTATTCCAGTATTTAATAATTATTATTTATCAATATAAAAAAATAAAAAAATATTTAAAAAAATGAATGCTGTAGCATTCATACAATTTGTGTTTCTTTTAAAGTAACATTTTTAGCTTGATAACCTTTGTCCGTTTCAATTAAATCAAACTCCACTAATTGATCTTGAGAAAGGGTTTTATATCCATCACTGTTTATAGCAGAATAATGTACAAAAATGTCTTCCATATCTCCATTGTCTAGAAAACCATATCCTTTTGCATCGTTAAACCACTTTACTTTTTTTATCATAATATACATCTCCCTTCTTTTATCTTATACTGCATAAAAGACTATATCATATAAAAACTAAAAACTTTGTCAGATAATGGCAAATAATTATAAATTAATGCTTTTGCGTTATAAACTATAAAATAAAAAAACCTATAAAGGTTTTTACTAAAATCACAATAAATATTTATACTATCTAAACCTAACTCTACCGACTTCTAAACCATTAGTTTCTCTTAAAAGAGAATCAAGCTTTAATCTTATAAACTCTATCTTTATTTTTTCAGTTCTGTAAGCAATTTCATAATCTTCTTCATTTGATTTTAAAACTTTTTCTTTTAAAAGTTCTAAGTTTTTTTCATAACAATCATCTAAAGCATCTTCATATGTATCATAAATAGTAGAAGTTAAAAAACTATTAATAAATACTTTTTTGTCTTCATCGAAAAAAGGAGTATTGTTTACAAATCCATATTTAGGATTATATGGAAAAACTACTTTATAAAACGAACCAAAACTATCAACAACATAGCATTTAGAAATAATATAAGCAAGTGTTTCGCCATTATATAAATTAGTAGAAATGTTTTTTTCGATAGTATATAATCTCTTATTTAAACTTTCATGACTTTGATCATAACATATTGGTTGTAACGTATATTTTTCTATATATTTTTCCATAATAACCTCCGAAAATATAGTAACATAAGAATTTTCTATATCCAAGATATAAAAAAAAGAAAAGCCTAAAGGCTTTTTATCGATTTAAAATGGTGGCTCCGGGCAGAATCGAACTGCCGACACCAGGATTTTCAGTCCTGTGCTCTACCGACTGAGCTACAGAGCCACAAAATGGCGGTTCCGACGGGGATTGAACCCGCGATCTCCTGCGTGACAGGCAGGCGTGATAACCACTACACCACGGAACCATGGTTGCGGAGGAAGGATTTGAACCTACGACCTTCGGGTTATGAGCCCGACGAGCTGACCAGACTGCTCCACTCCGCGATAAAGTTTTTTAAATGGCGGAGGAAAAGGGATTCGAACCCCTGCGCCGCTCACACGACCTCCCGGTTTTCAAGACCGGTCCCTTCAACCAGACTTGGGTATTCCTCCGTTAATAATAAA
>JAFRUZ010000012.1 GCA_017438635.1 Bacilli bacterium
ATTCTCCACCAATAAGTACATAAACTGACTATATGTCGGTTTTTTTTGTATAAAAAAATAAAAAAAGCTTCATTATATAAATGGAGGAAAAATATGGAAAAAACATCCCTTTCAAAAAAGGATTTAATGAATTTAAAAGAATTGTTCGAAGAAAACTATCTCATTTTAAAACAAATAAAAAAAAGTGAAAGAATATCTACTAATAACGATATAAAACTATTACTAAAAGAAATGAGAAATAGTCATCAAGATAATTTATTAACAATTATGAAGTTATTAGATGAAAAAGAGAGGATACTTTAATGAAAGAAAAAGAAAATATAAGAACTCTTTATCTTTATGAACAAAACTTGTTAAAAACTTGTACTAATAAACTATTGGAATCATCAAATGAAATAGTACATGATAATATATTAAGTATTTTTGACAATATAGATGAAATAAATAGAAAATTGTATAACTACTTATTAAAGGAAGAACTAATCGTTAAAGAAAGGACTACTAAAAGAAAAAAAGAAGATTTATATGAAGAATTAGATTGTCTATTACTAAGAATAAATGAATAATTTATTCTTTTTTTATATAAAAAAATGGAGTATAATTACATTGGGTGATTTACTATGGATAAAATTTTAGAAGAAGCTTTAATAAAAGAAACAGAAAGACAAGAATATAATATTGAATTAATTGCATCAGAAAATTATGTATCAAAAGATATACTAAAACTACAAGGAAGCATACTAACTAATAAATATGCAGAAGGTTATCCAGGACACAGATATTATGGTGGATGTGAAAACATAGATATATTTGAAGAAACTGCTATTGAATACGCTAAAAGATTATTTAATTGTAAGTATGCTAATGTACAACCTCATTCAGGTAGTAGTGCTAATATGGCTATTTATAGAGCACTATTACAAAATGGAGATAAAGTCATGGGTATGGATTTAACAAATGGAGGACATTTAACTCATGGGCATAAAGCTAGTTTTAGTGGTCGTGATTATAACGTAGTATCTTATAAATTAAATTCTGAAACAGAAAGCTTAGATTATGATGAAATAGAAAAACTAGCACTACAAGAAAAACCAAAAATGATAATTGCAGGAGCGTCTGCTTATAGTTTAAAAATAGATTTTAAAAGATTCAGAGAAATAGCAGACAAAGTAGGAGCATATCTAATGGTAGATATGGCTCATATCGCAGGTCTTGTAGCAACATCTCTTCATGAAAACCCATGTGACTATGCAGATGTAGTAACTTCTACAACTCATAAGACTTTAAGAGGTCCAAGAGGTGGCTTAATTCTAACTAATAGTGAAGAAATAGCTAAAAAAATAAATAAAGAAATCTTCCCAGGTATTCAAGGTGGCCCTTTAATGCACGTAATTGCTGCCAAAGCACAATGCTTTTATGAAGCATTAAAACCAGAGTTTAAAACTTATCAACAACAAGTGTTAAAAAATGCTCAAACTATGGTAGAAAGATTTAAAGAAAAGAATGTAAAAGTTATTTCAAATAAAACAGAAAACCATATGTTCTTAATAGATGTAAAAAAATCATTCTCTATTACAGGAAAAGAAGCAGAAGAAGTATTGGATAAAATACATATAACATGTAATAAAAACACTATCCCAAATGAAACAGAACCACCTACAAAAGCAAGCGGACTTAGAATAGGAACACCTGCTATGACTACTAGAGGACTTAAAGAAAAAGACTTTATAATTATTGCTGATATAATTATTGATGCCTTATCAAATAAAGATGATGAAACTAAACTTATGAGTTTAAAAAATCAAGTATTAGAATTAACTAGCAAATACCCAATATATAAATAAAATGATGAAAAAGAAAAAAATTGTATGATACACCTTACAATTTTTTTAATTTTATAGTATACTTAATAAAGTAGAGTAGTATGAAATTTTACACATCTATAAATAGATGATATAATATAAAACGTTTGGAGGTAGTTATGAATATATTAACTATATTAAGATGGGTAGTTGACATATCGATAGTATGGGCAATTATGTACTTATTAATGAAAAACATCAGAAACAATGTCAAACTATCACTATTATTCAAAGGAATATTATTAATATTCATATTGAATTTATTGGCAACTAAACTAAAATTTGAAACATTAGGATTTTTCCTACAATATGTAATAGAATGGGGACCAATAGCATTAATTGTAATATTTCAACCAGAAATTAGAACTATTCTTGAACAAATAGGAAAGACTCAACTTCTTGGTAGACATAAAGTTCTAACAGTAGATGAAAGAGAAAGATTAGTTTATGACATCATTATGGCAGTTGATCAAATGAGAAAAGCTAGAATTGGTGCATTAATCGTAATAGAAAGAGATGTCAGTTTAATGGACTACATCAACAAATCAACTAATTTATATGCAGAAACATCTAGTGAACTTTTAGTGTCACTATTCTTCCCAAATAACCCATTACATGATGGTGGAGTTATTATTCAAGGAGATAAAATAAGTTGTGCAGGAGCAGTATTCCCAACAAGCAACAATTTAAAGATAAATAAAAGATTAGGAACAAGACACCGTGCAGCACTTGGAATAACAGAAGAAACAGATGCTATAGCAATAATAGTATCTGAAGAAACAGGAAGAGTATCAATTGCTATAAAAGGAGAATTATACTATAACTTATCAATAGACGACGCTAGAATACTGTTAATTGATGAATTAAGACCAAAACAAGAAAGTTTTGAAGAAGAATTTGATGAGGAGGAAGATGTATAATGACAAATAAAAAATCCTCAAAGAAAAAGAAATTTATACTTTTTAAAAATATAGGTAAATTTCTATATAGAATAATAAGTAGTGTATATAGCGTAATAGATAAACTTGTTATAACACCAGTTGCAAAACTATTATTACTTATTCAAAAACCATTCACAGGAAGTGGAAGAGTACTAGATAGATTACTAAGCAACAAAAGTGTTTTAATAACTTTATCACTTATAATAGCTATAGGTTCTGCACTATCTATATCACAAAAATCAGATATTATGATGAACAACTATGCAGAAGTTTTATATAATCAACCAGTAAAAGCTTTATACAATGAAGAAGCATATGTAATCGAAGGATTACCAAAAACAGTTGATATAACACTAATTGGTAGAAGATCAGCACTATATTTAGCAAAGCAATCTGCCAAAAAAGAAGTAACAATAGACTTAAGAAATCTAAAACCTGGAAGTCATACAGTACCTATTAAGTATACTGGACCAATTTCCAATGTTGAATATAAATTAAATCCTTCTACATCTACAGTTATGGTGTATGAAAAAATGTCAGTATCAAAAAAAGTATCTAAAGAAATACTTAATGAAGATAAAATGGATTCAAAATATGCAATTTCAAATATTACATTCAGTAGGGATGAAGTTTATATAAAAGGAGCAGAGTACAAACTTGATGAAATAGCTATAGTAAAAGCATTAGTAGATGTTAGTAAAATAACTAATCCTACTGTAGGAACAGCAACATTAAAAGAAATACCTCTAGTGGCTTATGATGAAGATGGACAAAAACTAGATTTAGAAATTGTACCAAAGACACTAGATGCCTCAATAGAAATAACTTCTCCAAGTAAGGAAGTACCACTTAAAGTAATTCCAGAAGGTAATGTTGTGTTTGGAAAAGCTATAAATCAAATTGCATTAAGTAGAACCAAAACAACGATATATGGTACAACTAAAACACTTGAAAAGATATCATATATACCAGTTAATATCAATGTTGAAGGGTTAGATAAGAATAATGAATATACAGTTAACTTATCACTTCCAAGTGGAGTAAGAGAAATGTCTACAAAATCAGTTATAGTAAAAGTCACTTTAGCGGATGTAGCAGAAAAAACTATTGATAATGTTAATATAGCTACAAAGAACTTAGAAAATGGATTAACAGCACAAGCAGCATCTCAAGCAGACTCGGTAGCATCTATAATTGTAAAAGGAACAAAAGCAAATATTAAAGATATTTCTGTTGATAATATAAGTGCATTCGTAGATCTTCAAGGTTTAGGAAAAGGTTCACATAAAGTGCCTGTACAAGTTACTGGAGATGACCTAAAAGTCTCTTATACTCCAAAGACAACATATGTAACAATAATAATTAAATAATAAAAAATGCATCAAAACTGATGCATTTTTATTTTATATGAAAATCTTGAACAAGTAATCCAATATTGATTAAACCACATATACCTACAATAGTATAAATAATTCTTGACAAGATACTACCGTTTCCAAATATAAAATCAACTAAATTAAAATCAAATAATCCAATCAATCCCCACACGATAGCACCTATTATAGTAAATACTAATGCAATTTTTTGTAATGTTTCCATTATTATCCTCCTTTACTACATATTATGTGTAACTTAATAAAAAATATTCACACAATAATGTGAATATCTAAAAGAAACATAAATATAATTAACTAGAAAGTAAAAAGAGGTGAAAAATGAAAAGAATAGTTTTAACAATTGCAATAATTGCAACACTTTGTCTTACTGGTTGTGGTACACTAAAAGACAAAGATATAAGAAATTCATTTTTAAAAGATGTTGAAGGATTAAAATCGTATTATATGGAAGGGACATTAAAAATAACAAATAATGATGATACATATGAATATAATGTAGAAGTATGCTACAAAAAAGATAACAAGTATAAAGTATCATTAAAGAACAAAGCAAATGATTATGAACAAATAATTTTAAAAAACGATGATGGAGTATATGTGATAACACCATCACTAAATAAAAGTTTTAAATTTCAAAGTGATTGGCCTGACAATAATTCCCAAAGTTATCTATTAGATTCAGTAGCAAATGATTTAAAAAATGATAGTGCCTATAAATTTACTCAAAAAGATAAAAACTATATATTCACTACAAAAACAAATTATCCAAACAATCCTCAATATGTTAAACAAAACATAATAATAGATAGTAATAGAAAACTACAAAAAGTAGAAGTACAAGATGAAAACGGGGTAACTTATATAGAATTCACTCCTAAAACGATCGATAATAGAGCAAAATTTAATGATAGTCAGTTCAGTTTAGAAGAAGTAACCAAAAATTTTAGTGATAATAGTGAAATGGCAGAAGAAGAAAGTAAAGAAAACAATAATAATACCGATACAAATACAGAAGATAATAATACAGAGTCGACATCAAAAATAGATGAAACTATATTCCCATTATATTTACCTACTAACACAACACTATCAGACAAAGAAGTAATATCGACAGAAAATGGTGAAAGAGTAATAATGACCTTTTCTGGAGATAATCCATTTGTACTAGTTGAAGAAACAGTAAAACCTTCACAAAACCTAGAAATAATTCCAACATATGGAGAACCATTCATGTTAGTAGATGCTGTAGGATCACTTACTGATACATCATATACATGGACAAGTGGTGGAGTAGAGTACTATATAGTATCTGATCAAATGAATAAAAATGAACTTTTAGAAGTTGCTAAATCAATAAATGTAGTATCAGCAATAAATCAAAAATAAGAGAAATCCTCTTATTTTTTTAATAATTATATGTTAAAATAATATTATAAAAATGGAGGATAATATGAAAAAAAGAAATATAGCTTTTATAGTATTAATTATTGCAGTCCTATTACTAGCAGGAGGTACATATTTATTAACACACAAACCAAAAGAAATAAATGTAACAGTGTATGCAGCAGACTTTAATTCAAGAATAATTAGAGAAGTAAACAAAATTGAAGAAGGGAACTATTTAATTAGTCCATACTCTATAGAAATAGCACTTAATATGTTAAGAGATGGAGCAAATGGTGAAACAAAAAATCAAATTGATAAATTAATTAGCAAAAGAGAAATAAATAATTTTAAAGTAAAAAATAGAATTAATGTAGCTAACGCAGCATTTATAAAAAATGAATATAAAGAAAACGTAGTAAAGAGTTACTATACATCATTAAAAGAAAAATATAATGCAACTATATTATATGATCAATTTAAAACTCCAAAGGTAATGAACGATTGGGTTAATAAGGAAACAGATGGAATGATTAAAACAATAATAAATAGATTAAATCCCAATTTTGCAATGGCTATAGCAAATGCTGTAGCAATAGATGTAGAATGGAGATATCCATTTGAATGCACCTCAACTACTAAAGCAGAGTTCACTAAGTATGATAATAGTAAATATGACGTAGCAATGATGCATAAAACATATAGAAATATAACATATTTTGATACTGATAAAGAAAAAGGAATAGTTTTACCATATAATACTTATGATGAAAATGGTAAAGTAGTAGAAGATGGTACAAAACTTGAATTTGTAGGTATTCTTCCTAATAGTGATATTAAAAGTTATGTTAATAATATAACAAAAGATACTTTTGATAGAATTGATAATAACATGACAAATCTCAAAGAAAAAGAAGAAGTTAGACTTTCATTACCAATGTTTAAATATGAGTATCAGATTAAAGATTTCATAAAAACATTAAAAGATTTAGGTATAAAAGAAGTATTTGATGATAGTAAAGCAGATCTAAGTAATATGATTGGAAAAGAAGGTAGCAATTTCTATGTAAGTGATGCTATTCATAAAACATATATCGACTTAAATGAAAAAGGAACAAAAGCAGCAGCAGTAACAGCTTTCTTTGTAGCAGAAAAATCTGCATTACCAGAACAATTAAAAACAATAGAAATAAACTTCAACAAACCATTTGTATATATGATTAGAGATTCAAAAACAAAAGAAGTATTATTCTTTGGTGTAATATATGAACCATCAAAGTGGGAAGGAAGTACTTGTAAATAGTACTTTTTCTTATAATTGCAAAAAAAGAGTATTTGTATTAAAATATAATAAGGTTACCTAAGGGGTGAAATATGAAAAAAAGCAAAAAAATAAATACAATTCTAGGAAAGGCTAAGTTTAATACTATTGAACTAGCATTAATCTTTGCAATGGCTTTAGTATTTGGAGTACTAATAGGAGAAATAGTATTTGGTTCTGGAAAACAACCAATATCACTAACTACATCCACTTCATCAGAACTTCACGAAATAAATGATGTTTATAACACCATACTATCAGAATATATTAATGATGTTGATAAAGAACAGTTAAAAGAAGCAGCAATAAATGGGATGATGAGTTCTCTTAAAGATAAACATTCAGTATATTTTAATCCTACTGAATCAGAGCAATTTCAAGATGAATTAAATGGATATTTTGTAGGACTAGGAGTAGCAGTTTCTAAAGAAAAACAAGATTTAGTAACTGTTAGAGAAGTATATAAAAACTCTCCAGCAGAGAAAGCAGGATTAAAAGTTAAAGATGGCCTATTAAAAATAAATGGAGAAGATGTATCCAAAGCATCAACTGATGAGATAGCAAATAAGATAAAAGGTAAAGAAGGAGAAACATTTACTATAATAGTAAGAAGAGATGGACAAGAAAAAGAAATAAAAGCAACTACAGGTAAAGTAGAACTACCTTCTATAGAACATAAAGTATTAAAAAAAGATAACAAAAGAATAGGTTACTTAACTATATCAATCTTTGCTACAAATACTGATGAACAATTAAAAGAAGAATTAAAGGAACTTGAAAAAGAGAATCTAGATGATTTAATAATTGATTTAAGATACAACAATGGAGGAGAATTAGATTCAGTATTAAATGTAGCAAGTGAGTTTCTAGATAAAAAGTCACCTATCATTCAAATAAAAACAAAAAATAAAACAGATATAAGATATTCAAAAGGAAATAATAATAAAAAATATAATATAGCAGTTTTAATAAACAAATCTAGTGCTTCTGGAGCAGAAGTTTTAGCAGCTGCTCTAAATGAACAATTAAATGCACCATTAATAGGTACAATTACTTATGGAAAGGGAACTGTTCAAAAAACAAAACAGTTAGCAGATGGAACAATAATAAAATACACTATTGAAACATGGCAAACATCAAAAGGAAAAAGCATTGACGGCACAGGAATACAACCAACTATTGGTGTAAAACAAAGTGATAAGTATTATGAGACAATGAAGGAAGAAGACGATGCACAATTACAAAAAGCAATTGATACACTCTTAAAGTAACAATTGCTTTTTTATGTATAATTTGTCTTTTTCTTAAAAACGATATATAATGAAAACATGTAGGAGTGATTTTATGAAAAAGTTTACCTTAGGAGATCACTTAAATATTCATAGTTATAAACATAATAGTAAAATACACAGAAGTTGGGATGAAGCTACATTTTTAGCAGAAACTGATGAATTCATGGTTTTTGGTAATAATAAAACATTAGTAATAGAATCCGATGGTAGAACATGGAAAACAAAAGAACCTGCCATAATGTTTTTTTCTAAGAAAAATTGGTTTAACATAATTGGTCAGATTAAAAAAGCAGGCATTTATTATTATTGTAATATAGCATCACCATTTGTTATAGAAGAGAGTACTATAAAATATATTGATTATGATTTAGATTTAAGAGTATTTCCAGATGGATCGTTTAAAATATTAGATAGAGGAGAGTATAAGTATCACAAAAGAATAATGAAGTATTCAGATGATTTAGATTTTGTATTAAAAAATGAATTAACAACGTTAATTGATAAAGCAAGAAAAAAAGAAGTACCATTTAATCAAGAAACAATTGATACTTATTACAAATTATATAAACAATCCAAAAAAGAAAAATTAAAAATATAGTAAATATAATAAAAGAAATTGCATATTATATATTGTAAACAATGATATTTTAAACAAATATCATTTTTATTTCAAAAAAAAATAAAAAAAATAAATTTATCTGTTGACATTTTTAAAATTGCATATTATTATAGAAAGCGTTTTCATGTGAAAACACCAAAAATCAAGCATAAACAAAAGAAAAAAAGAAAAAAATGCTTGACATTATTTCAATCTTTTGGTACAATGAATAAGCAGTCTGACAAAAGACAGCAGAAAATCGAAAGATTTGATCTTTGAAAACTGAGCAAAACGTCAATTTGAGATAGCTAGGATAATAATTTTAAAATCAAACTAAAAATAAATTTTTTTATTGGAGAGTTTGATCCTGGC
>JAFRUZ010000013.1 GCA_017438635.1 Bacilli bacterium
ACTTCTAATCCTTTTGGAGCAATAATATATCTTTTTTCACCATCACTATAGTTAATTAAAGCTATATTAGCACTTCTATTTGGATCATATTCTATAGTAGCAACTGCTCCTACTACATCAAATTTATTTCTTTTGAAATCAATCTTACGATATTTTCTTTTTTCTCCTCCACCTTGATGTCTAACAGTAATTTTACCTTGGTTATTTCTTCCAGCTTTTTTACTCTTAGTTTCAAGTAAACTTTTTTCAGGTTTATTAGTAGTAATTTCTTTAGAAACTAATCTACTCATTCCACGTTGTCCATTAGTGGTAGGCTTCATATTTCTTATTGCCATATTCTAAAACCTCCTTATTGAAGTTCAATTGTTTGCCCTGGAGCAAGTTTAACAATTGCCTTTTTCTTACGATTAGTAAGTCCTGTATAACGACCTACTCTTCTCTTTTTAGGATGAACGTTTACAGTTCTAAGTTCTACAACTTTAACGTTAAATATCTTTTCAATTGCAAGTTTGATTTCAGTTTTATTTGCTTTAGGATCAACATAAAATTGATAAATATTATCTTGTCCTTGATAAGCAGCTTTTTCAGTAACAACTGGCGCCTTAATAATTTCTAAGTACTTAGTATTCATTATTTAAGCACCTCCTTAATATTTTCAAGTGCAGCTTCTTCAATTAATAATTTATTTGCACTTACTATATCTAATGCACTAACTTCTGGTGCAGTAGCTATAGCAACATTTTGTAAATTACGTGAAGCAAGCACTACATTTTCATTGTATTCTTTTACAATTACTAATGTTTTACTATTTTCTAAAGATAATGATGTAAGCACTTTTACAAAATCTTTAGTTTTTGGAGTAGCAAGTTCTAATTTATCAACTACTACTATATTATTTTCTTTAGCTTTGTAAGAATAAGCAGATTTAAGAGCAAGTTTTCTCTCTTTTCTGTTTTGCTTCTTACTATAATCTCTAGGAACTGGTCCAAAGGCAATACCTCCACCCATCCATTGAACGGCTCTGATTGAACCTTGACGAGCATTACCTGTTCCTTTTTGTCTCCATGGTTTTCTTCCACCGCCAGAAACTTCTGCTCTAGTTTTAGTTTTATGAGTTCCTTGTCTTAAAGCAGCTCTTCCTAAAACAATAGCATCTTTTAAAGCAACATCGTTTGGTTCTATTCCAAATATAGTTTTTTCTAAGTTAACATCTTTTACTTTTTTACCGTTAAGATCCATAAGTTCAGTCTTCATATTTTCCTCCTTATGCTTCTTCCTTAGTAGCTTCTTCAGTCTTTTCTTCAACAGGTGTTTCTTCTACAACTGCTTCTTCAACTACTTCAGTTTCTTCTACTGGTTCTTCAGCAGGAACTTCTTCAGCTACTTCTTCTTCATAAGAAATTAAATCAAAAGCTTTGTTCTTATCATTTGTTTTAACAGCAGATTTAATAACAACAAATCCTTTTTTAGGGCCAGGAATAGATCCTTTTACTAAAATACAATTGTTTTCCATGTCAACTTTAATTATTTCTAAATTTTGAATAGTAACTTGTTCAGCACCCATATGACCAGGAAGTGCTTTACCAGGTATAACCCTCATTGGTCTCATTGTACCAAGAGATCCTACACCTCTATGATATTTTGAACCATGTGCCATTGGTCCACGATGTTGATTATTCTTTTTGATTACCCCTTGGTAACCTTTTCCTTTGCTGATTCCAGTAACATCTACCATTTCACCAGCTTCGAATATGTCAGCTTTTACTTCTTGACCTAAAGTATAAGCTTCCATGTCTACTCCGCGAATTTCCTTATGGAAGCGCTTAGGAGTAGTACTAGCTTTCTTAGCATGACCAGTATTGGCTTTGTTAGTAACTTTTTCACGCATGTCATCAAATCCTAATTGGATAGCTTCATAACCATCATTTTCAAGAGTCTTAACTTGAGTAACAACATTAGAACCAACTTCGATAACAGTTACAGGAACAAGTTTACCATTAGTACCAAAAACTTGAGTCATTCCAGCTTTTCTACCTAAGATTCCTTTCATTTTTCTTTCTCCTTTTCTTATTTTTGTTTAATTTGGATATCTACTCCACTAGGTAAATCTAAACGTTGTAACACGTCCATAATTTCCTTGCTTGGATTTTTAATATCAATTAGTCTTTTGTGAGTTCTCATTTCATATTGTTCACGAGAATCTTTATACTTGTGAACTGCTCTTAAAATTGTTATCTTTTCAACTTCAGTAGGTAATGGTACAGGTCCACTTACTTGTCCACCAGCACGCTTAACTACTTCAACAATCTTACTTGCAGCATTGTCAAGAATTCTATGGTCATAGCTTCTTAACTTAACGCGTATAATATTTGACATTAATCCATCCTCCCTTCGCCTATATCTAGTATAGACATGCTCCATGCAAAAACCCGATTAACACTGGCAACTACGCCTGGTGTATCGACAACCTCGCACATCACAGCAGTCATAACATTAAAAATAATACCATAATATTATATTAAAATCAAGCATTTTTTATGAAAAATAAAGAAAAAATAAGCATTATTTTACTTTTTTACTTTTTCCCGTAAAAAAAACAAAGCTTTATCTAAAACAAGCATTGTTTTTTTCTTTATCAACACTATATTTAGCGCTTAAATAATCACGTAGAGCTAAAGCATAAACATCATTAGTTAAAGGCATCCTATTAGCACGTAAAAAACTTATAACATTAATCTTATCATCATCAGTTACTTCTACTAATGTATCATTTATCAAAACAGAATGTTTAACATCCATTATATCCTTAACAGTAAGTTTTTTATCGTTCAAACTTTTTAATACAAAAGAATAAAATTTCTTTAACTCTAGATCACTGAACTCTTCTCTTAAATCATCATAAGTATTAGTATATAAAGTTCTAGGTGAAATATTAATAATTTTATAATAATCTAAAATATTTAACTGTCTCATTTCACCACTTTCATCTTGAATTCCAGAAAGTAGTAATCTAACTATTTCTTTAGCACGTTCTAATTTCCAATTATTACCATTTTTCATAATTCTTCTCCTTTGCAGAGATGTATTATAACGAAAAATCCAAAAATGTCAACACTAACCTAAAAAATTAATAATCCAGTATCCAAGATATATAACTACAATAATAAAAGATAATAAACCATAATACTTTTTAAAATGTTTGTTACAAGATATAAAACTAATAAAAGTAAAGGCCAAACCCAAAACAATCAAAGTAAAAACACCAGTATCTGCATAATAAAAAATAGAAGATCCTTTTAATGATAAATCACCAATAGCAAGAATCAAAAGATTAAAAAAATTACTACCAATTATATCATCAAGCGCTAAATCATAATTCTGCATACTTATTAAAGCATAACAAGTAATAACCTCAGGTAAAGACGTAGTAACTCCTAAAAATATAGAGCCTAAAAAACTACTAGAAAAATGAGGATGTAACTGTGCTAAGTTATTAACAAGAACTGTTAATACAATACTAGAAAAAATCATAAATAAAGAAGTAATAATCAGTTTTAAAACAATATCTCCTGAAGAACTATCATTTATTTTTACTTTTTTTTCAGAAATAAAAGAAACTCTATATAAATAATAACCATATGTGAGTAAAATACATAAAGTAGGAATACCTATAAAAGATAAATTAAAAGATAATTTACCTACAAATAGATATAAAACAAAGTAATTAATTAACAAAAGAATAAAAATCAGATTATGAGACTTATTCATATTAAAAAACATAGTCTTTTTTATAAAAAACAAATCAAAAACACTAATCATAAAAATATTAAATATATTACTACCTAAAATATCCCCAACCGCGAGTAGATTGTTATCAACAAAAATAGCACTAAAACAGGTAACAAATTCAGGCAAGGAAGTAACACCTGCAAGCAAAATACCTGCTAGTAAAGCACCACTTAATTTAGAATGCTTGCTTAAGTAATCAACATAATAAGAGACTTTTATACTTAAAAACACAGTAAAAAAAGCAAATAATAAAAATAATATCTCATTCAAGATAATCACCTATAAAAGTATACTTATCTACAAATAAAATATTATTAATATTTTTCGATTATTTATTCAATTCTTCTTCTATTCTAATAAGTTCATTATATTTACAAATTCGGTCCATTCTAGACAGAGAACCAGTTTTTATTTGTCCGATATCAAGTCCTACTGCAAAATGAGCAATAAACGTGTCATCTGTTTCACCACTTCTATGGGAAATAATAGTCTTATATCCATACTTTTTCGCAGCATTTATAGTATCAATCATTTCACTTACTGTACCAATTTGATTTGCTTTTAAAAGAATTGCATTCCCAGCATCCATTTCTACACCTTTTTCTAAGTACTTTATATTGGTAACAAATAAGTCATCTCCTACTAACTGAATATCTTTACCTAAAACTTCTGTAATCTTACTAAATCCTTCGAAATCTTCTTCATAAACAGGATCTTCAATTGAAACAATAGGATATTTTTTAACTAAATCAACATAATAATTAATGAGTTCATCAATACTATACTGATTACCATCTATATTATAAAGACCATCTTCATATATTTCTGAAGCTGCAACATCAAGTGCTAGATAAACATCCTTTCCAGGAATATAACCAGCTTCTCTTATTGCTTCACATATCAAATCAAGCGCTTCATAATTACCCTCTAAATCTGGAGCAAAGCCACCTTCATCTCCAACACCTGTATGATAACCTTTTTCTTTTAGGATTTTCTTTAAAATATGAAACACTTCACTACCAATTCTAACTCTTTCTTTCATAGTCTTAGCTTTTGGCATAATCATGAATTCTTGAAAATCTAAATTGTTATCAGCGTGACAACCACCATTTAATATATTCATCATACATATTGGCAAACTAGTTCCATTACCAATATATTGATACAAACTACATCCTTTACTTACAGCAGCGGCTTTTAAGCATGCTAAACTAACTCCAAGAATTGCATTAGCTCCTAGTTTACTCTTATTATCAGTACCATCAAGTTCAAGCATTATATCATCAATATTCCTAATATCACTAACTTCTTTACCAAGTAATGCTGGCCTAATAATACTATTTACATTATCAACAGCCTTTAAAACTCCTAAACCTAAATATCTATCATCTCCATCACGAAGTTCAAGAGCCTCATTTGAACCTGTAGAAGCCCCACTAGGAACACTAGCACGTCCTAAAGAACCGTCATCCAAAACACAATCAACTTCTACGGTAGGATTGCCCCTTGAATCAAGTATTTCTCTTGCCCTTATATCCGCTATCATAAAAACATCATCTCCATATATTAATTATATAATAAAACTAAGCGTATTCAAACTTTTTTATTGATTTTTTATCAAAAAAAAGATATTATATATATAGCAAATAACTAAGGAGGGGAATTATGAAAATAGTAAAATTAAGTCCCGAACAATTCGACAATTTTTCATCAAATCACCCTCTGCACACGTATTATCAATCATCAAGTTATGGTAATTTGATGAGTTTAGATGGTTTTACACCATATTACTACGGCTTTATAAGTGATCAAAACACGCTTGTTGGAGCCAGTTTAATCTTAGTTCAAAAACTATTCTTAGGATATAACTATGCTTATGCACCAAGAGGTTTTCTAATAGATTATGATAACAAAGAGTTAGTAGCAGATATAACAAATAGAATGAAAAAGTTTCTTTCAAAAAACAACATTGCTTTTTTAAAAATAGATCCACCAGTAGTAAGTAATAAAAGAGATAAAAATGGGAACATTTTACAAAGTCCATATACAAACGATATTATCCCTTTCCTTCAAAAGATAGGATATACTTACTTTGGAGATAACAAATTCTTTGGAACATTAAAACCTAGATGGAACGCTATATTAAAAGTAACTGGTTCTTCAGAAACTTTGTTTAAAAACTTTGATCCAAGTGTTAAAAACAAAATTAGAAAAGCACAATCAAGAGGAGTTGAAATTTTACAAGGTAATCATACTGATATTGAAACCTTCTATAATTTTGTAGCCAAAAAGCATTATAGAAAATTAGATTATTATAAAAAATTTGCTGATAGTTTCGGAGATAATTTTGAAATATATTTTGCTTATTTAAATACAGAAGCATATTTAAATAACATTAAACAAATATATGAAAAAGAATTAGAAAAAAACGAAGAACTAAATGAAAAAATAAGAAATGCTAGTTTAACTAACACATCAAGTGAAAAACTTACGAATTCTAAAATTCAATCAGATAAAACTTTAGCAGGATATAAAAAAGAATTAGAACTTGCTCCAGTTTTATATACAAAATATCCTGGAGGTATCATAATTGGAGCAACAGCAATAATTGTTGAAAAACATGGAATTGAATTAGTAATTGAAGGTCAAAACAGTGTATATAAAAAATTATTATGCCCAATGTTTTTAACAAAATGGGAAATAATTAAAAAATATGCTCAACTTGGAGCAGTGTATTTTGATCTAAATGGTATTACTGGATATTTTTCTAACAACAATAAATATAGAGGCCTAAACGAAATGAAATTAGGTTTCGGAGCAGATGTAACAGAATATATTGGAGAATTTGATTTAGTGATAAATCATACAATATATAATCTTCATAAAAAAACTAAGTTAGGTAAAAAAGCAATAAAAAAATCGCATGATGAAGCAAAATAAAAAACGGATATATCCGTTTTTTTATTCGTCTAAAAATTTATCTTTCATTATTCTTTTAGATATTTCATCTATTACAAATATCAAGATAACTACTACAAAACAATAAATAACTTGAATAGAGTTTAGATTAACAATATCAAATACATGTTTCAAAGGAGTTAAAAATATTACTAATTGTATTATACTTAAAAGTATCATACTTTGATTTAATATTTTATTATTAAAAGCCAAAGGCCCAATCACATTCTTTTTTAAGTTTTTACAAGTAAATGCATATATCATTTCAGATAGTACTAAAGTTAAAAATGCCGATGTAGCAGCAGATAAAGGTCCATATAGTTTTAGATTAACAGCATACACAAGAAGTATAGCAATTATTTCTAATATTACTGAAAAAAGTATTTTAGCTACTAAAAATGGTGTAAAAAAGGAATCAATACTCTTTCTAACTGGTCTATTCATAACATCATCAGCTTCTTTTTCAAAAGCAAGAGCAATTGCAGGAATAGAATCAGTAATTAAGTTAATATATAAAAGTTGAATTGGTGAAAAAATAGTAATACCTGCAGCCATACATATAAAAACTACAAAAACTTCAGCAATGTTACCTACTAAAAGATATACTAAAACATTTCTAATATTATCAAATATTCTTCTTCCTTCTCTAACAGCAGTAACTATACTGGAAAAACTATCATCAGTAAGAATTATATCAGATACATTTTTAGAAACTTCTGTACCAGATATACCCATACCAACTCCAATATCTGCAGCTTTTAAAGCAGGAGCATCATTAACTCCATCACCAGTCATAGCCACAATATAACCATTTTCTTTCCAAGCATTAACAATATCAAGTTTATTCATTGGACTTACTCTAGCATATACTGAATATTTATTAACATTTCTTTTTAAATCAGAATAACTCATTTTATCAAGTTCTGATCCTGATATTATACTATTAGAATCCTCTAAAATACCTACAGATTTAGCAATTGCTTTAGCAGTATATAAACTATCACCTGTAATCATAATTGGCCTTATATGGGCATTTTTGCACATAATAATAGATTCTTTTACATCTTCTCTTGGTGGATCTATCATAGCAACCATACCAATAAATACTAAATCATTTTCTAAATCAGAATTAACTTTATAACTCTTAGGAAGATCTTTATAAGCATAGCAAAGCAATCTATATGCTTTTTCAGATTCAATATTTTCAAGTTCCCTTAATTCTTTTCTTTTAGCATCAGTTAGTTTTGTTTTTTTACCACTATTATCTATATATGTACATTTATCAATTACAGAATCAAAACTACCCTTTACATACAAAGAAACTGAATCATTACATTTATTAATAATAGACATCATTTTTCTATCAGAATCAAATGGTAATTCATCGATACGAGTATTATCTTTTTTTAATTTGTCTATATTAACATTTTTATCTAAACACTCTAAAATAGCTATTTCAGTAGGATCCCCTATATAATCATCTTCACTAACAGTAGCATCATTATTAAGAACCATCATCTTAGTGAATAAATTATCATAATCTATATCAGAAACATTAACAAATTTATTATTATAAAAAACTTCTGTAACAGTCATTTTATTTTGAGTAATAGTACCTGTTTTATCTGAACAAATAATCTCTGTAGAACCAAGAGTTTCAACACTAGATAATTCCCTTACAATTGCTTTTTTCTTTGCTAAATCTTTCATACCTATAGATAAAACAATTGTTATTACTGCAGGAAGCCCTTCAGGTATTGCAGCTACCGCTAAAGAGATAGAAAGCATTACTATTTCTAATATTTTCATATTTTCGATAGCACCTAATATAAACATAATAAGAATAATAACAGCAATTATAATTGATAAAACTTTACTAATACTATTTATTTTTTCTTGTAAAGGTGTTAATTCTTCTTCACTTTTATTTAAATTACTAGCAATCTTACCAAATTCAGTATCATCTCCAATTGAACATACTATTGCTTCACATTTACCATAAACAATACTAGTACCTTGGTAAATCATATTAGTTCTTTCTACTAAAGATGTACTTTCTTTTAAAACTCCTACCGTTTTAACAACTGGTTCTGATTCGCCTGTTAAAGGAGATTCATCAACTTTTAAAGATGCATCTGATAATAATCTACAATCTGCAGGAACTGTATCACCAGCCTCTAAAACTAATATATCACCACAAACTACATCTTCACTATTTATAATATATATATTATTATTTCTTTTAACTCTCACTTTAGTAACTTGCATTTTTACTAAAGATTCAATTGCTTTATCAGCACGTAACTCTTGAATAAAACCAATTATAGCATTTAATATAACAATAGAAATGATTATGATACTGTCAATATAAGATTCTTTATTTACATATGAAATTATAAATGAAAAAATAGCTGCAAGTAGTAATACAATAATCATTAAGTCTTTAAACTGATTTAAAAACTTAACAACAACAGACTTTTTCTTAGTCTCAGTAAATACATTCTTACCATACTTTTCTAATCTATTATTTGCTTCTGAAATACTAAGGCCATTAGAACTAGTATTCATTACTTTATAAATTTCATCTATTTCAACACTATGATAATTCATAAACAGCACTCCTATCATACATATAAATTATAAATTAAAACAAATATAAAAGCAATTAAAAAGCCGATATTTAATCGACTATTTTTTTAATACAATAATAATCAAAAAGTAATAATTAAATTATGTAATCATTAATTTTGAGTTTCTTCTGCACTATCAAAATAATAAGCAAAAAGTTCTTTAAAAACTAATAAATCTTCATATAAACCTGTCATATACATATCTTCATCAAATTCATTATTTTTTAAATTATTTAAACTGTCTAAACTCGGAAAATCCATTTCACCATATTTATTTTTCAATAAAGTATGCATAACAGCCATTAAATCATAAAACTCACTATATAATTCTTGCCTTTTACCAGGAATATCTAAATTATAATAGTTTTTAGTTATATCATTGTTTCCTATACCAAAATTCATCTATATACATTCCTTCCATATTTTTCATATGAATCCATAGCAATTCTCTTATTCTCTTCAATTTCTTTCTTTAACTCCGATTCAGACTTCATAAGTTTAGCTACAAACTTATCAAATCTTTTCTTATTTAATTCTTCTTCTGTATAAGGTTGTATTTTCCCACCTGATTTATATGCTCTTCTATCATGTTCTCTTTCTTGTTGTTTTTGAGCAAAAGTATCACCCCTTCTAACAGCTTCAAGATAATCAAGTATTTCTTGATCATACTCTTCAATTTTTTTCCAATCTGGTGCTTCTCCTTTTGTTTTTCTTGCTAATCTTTCAAATATACTACCCTGTTTATAAAGTTCTTTTACTTTCTTAAAAGTATATTGTCTACTTTCTTCATCAAGTAGTGCATCATCCCTAGCTACTCTTTCTCTTTCATCCATAAAAACGCCTCCTATGCTAAAAAAAGTATAACACCTATACTTTTTTTAGTCAATTTCTATAATTTTCCAAAATATCTAGCACATCTTACCATTTGATGTGAATATCCCATTTCATTATCATACCAACCAACAAGTTTTACAAGTTGTTTTCCATCTGTTTCTAAAACATCAGTAAGAAGTAAATCAACTACTCCGCCATGACTATCTCCAATAACATCACTAGAAACTATTGGATCATAAGTAGCATCAAGTACTTCAGACTTTGCTTTAATAAATGCATTGTTTATCATAGGTACAGATACTTCTCTATCAAGTTCAAGAACTAAATCTACAACAGAACCATCTGGAACAGGTACTCTCATAGCAGCACCTTTCAATCTACCTTCAAGTTCTGGTATAACAAGCCCTATAGCAGAAGCCGCTCCAGTAGATGTAGGAATTATGTTTTCACATGCTGCTCTACCTCTTCTTGATTCAATACCTTTTTTATGAGTTACATCAAGAATAGATTGATCATTAGTATAAGCATGAACAGTAGTCATATAACCCCTTTTGATACCAAAGCTATCATTTATTACTTTAAGCATAGGAGCCAAACAATTAGTAGTACAACTTGCAGCACTAATAATCTTTTCACTACCGTTTAATATCTCTTCATTAACACCATATACTATAGTCTTAACATTACCTTTCGCAGGAGCAGAAATAACTACCTTTTTAGCACCTGCTATTATATGTTTGTTAGCGCCTTCCTCATCAGTAAAAGCACCAGTACATTCAAATACTATATCTATATTTAAATCTTTCCATGGTAATCTCTCAGGTTCTTCTTCTGCTAGACAAAGTATTTTTCTATCACCAATAATTATATGATTATCATCATAACTAATTTCATCTGGTCTATACTTTCTATGACATGTATCATATTTTAACAAATATGCAAGTTGTTTTGCTTCTTTTAAATTATTAATTGCCACAACTTCCATGTCATCATATTCTTCCATAATTCTAAAAACAAGTCTTCCTATTCTTCCAAATCCATTAATTGCTACTCTCATAATAACCTCCTACTCAAAATAACTTCCACCAATAAATTCTCTAAAAATAGAATCACTAGGTATTTCATTATCAGGAACACCTACAAATAAACCTAAAAATTTTAAAAGTCTAAGTGCTTCTTCATAACACTCTGAATTGTGATCTATTTGATACAATAACGGCTCAGCAAAAGTTTTCAAAACACCAATTTCATAAGGAAATGAAGAATTATATACAAAATCAACATCATTTTGATATGGGAAAATGTATTTTGTCTCTCCATCTCTAACATTTTGCCATTTACTTATAGTGTCCTCTGCAGTATATCCTCTAGTACGATTATCCCTAACTATTCTTCTTAAAAGTCTAACATCACTATTAGAAATCATATTATGATCATCTATATTTAAATCAGAAAGAGGTGATACATAAACTTTATATTTAGCATCTTTAGATATTGATTTAGTAAGTTCTTCATTTATTGCATGAAGTCCTTCAATTATTAGTATATCTCTTTTTCCAAGTTTTAAAGTCTTACCTAAATATTCACCCTGTCCTTTATAAAAATTAAACGTTGGAATAGAAACTTCTTCTCCATTTATAAGTCTAGTTAAATGATCATTAAATAAATCAAGATTAATGGCTCTAATAGATTCAAAATCATACTCTCCATTAGGTAACTTAGGAGTATCTTCTCTATCTAAAAAATAATCATCTATTGATAAGTATTTTGGATTAAATCCAAAAACTTTTAAATACATAGCAAGTTTTCTAGAAGTAGTAGTCTTTCCAGATGATGATGGACCTGCTATAAGCACTAATTTTATACTATTTCTATTATCATCTATATCTTTTGCAAGCCCTAAAAGATTTCCACTTGATACTGCTTCAGAAAGTTTTACAATATCATTTGCTTTACCTTCTGCAACTCTACGATTAAAGTCATTTATATTAAATATTTCCATTCTTCTTGCTAATTGATAACTAAAATTAAAAGTTTTCATTATTTTATCACGTTCAATATATTCAGGTATTTCACCATTATTTTCAATAGTGGGAAATCTAAATATACATGTATGATTATCTATATGAGTAAATTCAAATCTATCTAAAATACTTGTATCATATGGCATAATACTACTATAAAAATAATCGTATAAATCACCAAGTTTATAAAGTTCAATATATTTAGTAGTGTTATATAAAAGTACTTCTGCTTTATTATGAAAATTTATACTTTCAAAATAGCTTTTAGCATCTTTTCTTGTAACCAAACACTTTTCAAATCTTAGCTTTTGATTAACTATATCAAGCATCTTATTCTTTATTTTTTCCAAAGCTTTTTCATCTACGGAACAACTTGTTCTAACTAATATACCTTTATCAATAGGATGACACATTTTAATACTTTCACTATATCCATACAATTCTTTAAATGCATATACAAGTAAAAACATAAGACCTTTTTGATAAATTCTATTACCAATAGGATCTAAATATGTTAAAAATTTAAGAGTACAATCAGCATCAATAGTCTTATCAAAAGTATGAAACTCAGTATCAACTTGAACACATACTACAGGAAGATTTCCAGTATAGTGTTCGTCTATCATTTTTTGTAAAGCAACACCTTTATCAACATCATATGTTTGACCATCAATTGTAACTTTTATTTTGTCCATATTATCACCCTTCTTATACTATATTATTATTTTATCACATAATGTATAAATTTGATACGAATATTACACATTTTTTTGTATACTTTACTAATAGGTGATTAAAAATGTTAATTCCAACAGTAATCGAAAAAGAAATAAACGGAGAGCGAAGTTATGATATATATTCTAGGTTGTTAAAAGATAGAATAATTATATTAAATGGAGAAATAACTGATAGCACAGCCAATGTCGTAATTGCAGAACTCTTATACTTAGATGCAGAATCACATGAAGATATTAATCTTTTCATTAATTCCCCCGGTGGATCAATCACTGCAGGAATGGCTATTTATGACACAATGAATTATATAAAAAGTAAAGTTTCTACAATCTGTATGGGAATGGCAGCTTCTATGGCAGCTTTTCTCCTTTCAAGTGGATACAAGGGAAAAAGACTAGCATTACCCAATTCAGAGATAATGATACATCAACCACTCGGAGGTGTACAAGGTCAAGCTACAGAGATAAAAATTGCTGCTGAAAGAATATTGAAACTGAAGACAAAAATTAATAAAATACTATCAAAAAACACTAATCAAACAATAGAAAAAATAGAAATTGATACCGAAAGAGATTATTTCTTATCTGCAAAAGAAGCCAAAAACTATGGACTAATTGATAAAATAATTGAAAATAAAGGATAATTCTTATATAATAAAGTTGGTGATGTTATGAAAACCTGTGAACTTATTTGCAATAAGGAAAGCGGAAAAGGCATCAGAGGTACCAAACTAGAGGACTTAGTAAAAAAAATACAATCATATAACTATGAAACCAACATCTTTTTTACTGAAAAAAGTGGTGATGCAAAAGAACATGTTCAAAACATGGACAAAGTAGATTTAGTACTTTCTATCGGTGGTGATGGAACTTTTAATGAAATAGTATCAGGGAATCATCTAAGAAAAGAAAAACTAGTTTTATCACACATTCCTATAGGAACTACTAATGATTTAGGACATATGTTAGGCCTAAACAAAAACATGATAAAAAACATAGAAAAAATTATGGAAGGTGAAATAAAACAAGTAGATTTAGGTTTAATAAATGAACAACCTTTTGCCTATGTTGCAGGATTCGGTAAATTTATTAATGTCCCTTATGAAACATCTAGAAAATTAAAGAAAAGAATAGGACATCTAGCCTATATAATAAATGGTATAAAAGAGTTTTTCCACGTAACGAAACTTTATGAAGTAGAATATAAAATAAATGGTGAAACATATCATGGATACTATTCACTAATATTAATATCAAACGCCAATAGAATTGCAGGTTTTAATAATATATATAGAGATGTAAAACTAAATGATAATCAGTTTGAAATAATGTTTTGTAATATAACTAGAAGAAAAGATTTAGTAAAAACTTTAATGATACTTATGAGAACAGGAATAACAAATGTACCTGGTATATATTGTCATACTAGCGATAGTATAGAAATAACATTTAAAGATAGTGATAAGACATATTGGACTATAGATGGTGAAAAATTAAAAGATGAAATCAGCCACTATAAAATAAGTATAAATAAAGATTTAAAAATGTTATTACCAAAGAAGAATATAAATAAATTATTTGTAAAATAAATAAAAGATTAACAAATGTTAATCTTTTTTTCTCAATCTATTAGCAATTTCTCTTATTTTTCTAAGCCTGTGACTAAGTCCTGACTTAGTTATTTTTTTATCAAGTTCTGAAGAAATAATCTCACTTAATTCCGCAAGAGAAACTTCAGGATATTTTTCTCTATATACTATAACATCTCTAAGTCTATCATCAATAGCATCAAGACCTATTTTTTCTTTTATTAATTTTATATCTTCAAGTTGTTCACGACTTGCATTTATACTTTTATCTACATTAGCCTGTTCCATATTGTTAAGCCTATTAGTCATATTTTTATGATCTCTGTAAATTCTTATATCTTCATAGTATAAAATAGCATTATTAGCAGAAACTATCCTTAAAAAATCCCCTATTTTCTCAGCTTCTTTAACATAAGTCATATACCCTCTATCACGAGGTATAACTTTGGCATGCAAATCAAAATAGTTTAATAACTCCATTATAAAATCAGCTTCATAAGAAGAATCCACTAAAAATTCTAAATGATACCTACTCTTTTTAGGATCATTTATACTTCCTTTAGCAAGAAACGCACCACGAAGATATGCTCTTTTTAAATCATCCCCATCTAAAAAATAATCAGGAATATCAATATTAAGCATTAAACTTTTTTCAATAATATCAAGTTTTTCCTCTATGTATATGTTATATATACTCTTTTTAGAAAGATTACTACCTCTTGTTTGTTCATAAGCAAGAGTAACATCATAAAGTTCTTTAAAAAGAGTATATATTTTTCTAACAACTTTTAAATTTTCAGATAAAATAACTATTTTATTATCTTCTAAAGAAGCATTATTTCTAATATATCCTGATAAAAGACAAATATTTTCTAATTTTGAATAATCATTAGAACATATTTCATTCTTTATTTCAGTAGTAAAAGACATAAAATCACCTCATTAAATAGTTAAATATAGTAGTTGCTAATCTCATATTATCATGTCTAATATAATTATCTTCAATTGTTAATATATCACCTGCAAGCACTTCACAACCAATAGATTTTAAACTTTGTTTATCGTATTTAACAAGATCCTTATTCTCAGAAGAAATATAATTATTAAGTATTCTCTTAGGTATTTTACTATTAGCAACAATAACTGCATCAACTTTTCTTTTACCTAAGTATTTATTAATAGTATCAACATGATCTGTAGCAGTATAATCTTCAGTTTCACCAATCTGACACACTGCATTACAAGTATATAAAATCTTAGCAGAACTCTTATCTATTGCTTTTACTATATCTTTAGAAAGCAAATGTGGAATAATACTAGTAAACAAACTACCCATACTAAAAATTATAAGATCAGCAGACGCAATCTCTTTAAGTACTTCTTTATCAATTATAGGCTCTTCATCATAGAAAAGTCTTTTTAATTTTCTTGGGTCATGGCCTATCTCAGTTTCACCACGAATAATATCGCCATTTTCTGTTTCCCCCATTAAAGTAAGATAATCTTCTGACAAAGGAAGTATCTTATGACGAACATTTAAGAAATCACTAAGTACTTTTATACTCTCCTTTAAACTTCCAGTGATATTATACATACCTACAAGAATCAAATTTCCTATAGGATGCCCATCTAAATCAGTATATGTATCAAATCTATATTGTAAAAGTTCTTTAATTTTATCATTAGCATCAGACATATTAACTATAACATTACGAATATCCCCCATAGCAGGCATTAAAAACTCTTCACGTAATTTACCAGTAGATGACCCATTATCTGCAACAGATATAATAGCAGTAATATCTACAGGAAAACTTTTAAGTCCACGAAGTAAGAAACTAATTCCAGTTCCTCCTCCAAAAACAACTACTTTTTTATTCATGAAAATCACCTACTACAATTATACTAAAAAAAGAAAAAAAAAGGAATAGACCTAGTCTATTCCATTAATTCATCCTCTAAAGCGTCAAGTGGATCTTCAGAAAATTGTTTTTTAAGTTCATAATCAACGTCTCTATATTGTCTAGCACCTGTTCCTGCTGGAATAAGTTTACCAATAATAACGTTTTCTTTAAGGCCTTGAAGAGTATCAATTTTACCTTTAATTGATGCATCAGTAAGAACTCTAGTAGTTTCTTGGAATGATGCAGCTGATAAGAATGATTCAGTTTCAAGTGATGCTTTAGTAATACCAAGAAGTATTGGTTTACCAACAGCAGGTTTTTTACCTTTAAGAATTGCATCCTTATTAGCTTCAGTAAATTCATTCATACTTACTAAACTACCGATTAATAGTTCAGTATCTCCACCATCACTAATTCTTATCTTAGAAATCATTCTACTTACAACAACTTCAATATGTTTATCTGATATATCAACACCTTGAGCTCTATAAGCTTTTTGAATTTCTTTTAAGATATAAGTTTGAGCTGTAATTGGATCAGTAACTGCTAGTAATTCTTTTGGACTTATATTACCTTCAGTAAGTTTTTCACCTACAGTAACTTCATCACCTTTAGCAACTCTTAACTTAGCTCCATAATTAGTAACATGTTCTATTTCTTCAAGTTTATTCTTAATCTTTATCTTAAATTTACCATGATCTTCTTTAATATCTTTAACTTTACCACTTATTGTAGCAATAGTAGCTTGTCCTTTTGGATTACGTGCTTCAAATAATTCTTCAACACGTGGAAGACCTTGAGTTATATCTTCTCCACCTGCAACACCACCAGTATGGAATGTACGCATGGTAAGTTGTGTACCAGGTTCACCAATTGATTGAGCAGCCATAATACCTATAGCTTCACCAACTTCAACAATATTACCTGTTGCAAGATTCTTACCATAACATTTTTGACATACACCATTATGGGTATTACATGTAAGAACACTTCTTATTTCTACTTTTTCAATTCCTGCTGCAACAATCTTTTCAGCAAGCTTTTCAGTAATAAAGTCTCCTTTTTCAATAATAGTTTCCTTAGTTTCAGGATGAACTACCTTTTTACTTGCATATCTACCAACAATACGATCATATAATGATTCAATTACTGTACCATCTTTTTCATTGATAAATGCTTCGACAGTAACTCCAAAGTCTGTACCACAGTCTTCTTCTTTAACAATTACATCTTGAGATACATCTACAAGTCTTCTTGTTAAATATCCTGAAGATGCAGTATTTAAAGCTGTATCGGCACTACCCTTACGAGCACTGTGTGTAGATAAGAAGAATTCAGATACTGATAATCCTTCTTTAAATGATGAAACAACTGGTATTTCAATAACTCTACCACCTGGTTTACTCATAAGACCTCTCATACCTGATAATTGTACGAATTGTGAAATCTTACCACGAGCACCAGACTTCATCATCATGAAAATTGGATTAGTTGTAGCCTTATCTGCAATGTCTTGTAATTCTGCTTGTACTTCATCTTTAGCTTTATACCAAACATTTATAACACTATCATATCTTTCTTCTTCAGTAATTAAACCACGAGCATATTGTTTATTAATCTTATCAACCATTTTATTACTTTCTGCAATAATTTCTGGTTTTCTACTACTTGTAGCAACATCATGAGCTGACACTGTAGTACCACTTATTGTAGAATATTTAAATCCTAAATCTTTAAGTCTATCAAGCATAATTGATGTTTCTGTTGTTTTATATAACTTAAATATTTGAGCAATTATTTGTTTTAAAGTCTTAACAGGGAAAGGATCTACAAGTGGCATTTCCTTAATTGCTTCCTTTATATTAGTACCTGGCTTTAAGAAATACTTACTTGGAGTAATCTTTTCAATATTTTCTTTAGTAGGTTCATTTATATAAGGGAAAGTATCAGGTAATATTTCATTAAATATTAATTTACCTACAGTAGTAACTAAATAATCATCTTTATGATCTTCAGAGAATAATTTATGCTTAAATGAACTAACTTTAAGAGCTATTCTAGTATGAAGTTTTAAATCTCCACGTTCATATTCCATTAAAGCTTCATTAGCATTTTTAAATACTCTTCCTTCTTCTTCATCAGGTTCTTCCATTGTAAGATAATAATTACCAAGAACCATATCTTGCGCAGGAGTTACAACCGGTTCACCACTTTTTGGATGAAGAATGTTATTTGCTCCAAGCATTAAAAGCCTTGCTTCTGCTTGTGCTTCTTCAGAAAGTGGTACGTGTACAGCCATTTGGTCACCATCGAAGTCTGCATTAAACGCAGGACATACAAGAGGGTGAAGTCTAATAGCTTTACCACCAATTAATTTTGGTTCAAATGCTTGAATACCAAGTCTATGAAGAGTTGGAGCACGGTTAAGCATAACTGGATGTTCTTTTATTACTTCTTCTACTATATCCCATACTCTTTCATCCTGATTATCTATTAATTTCTTAGCAGCCTTGATATTGTGTGCTATTCCTTTTTCAACAAGTCCATGAATAACATGTGGTTTGAATAGTTCAAGTGCCATTCCTTTAGGAAGACCACATTGATACATTTTTAGACTAGGTCCTACGATGATTACAGAACGACCAGAATAGTCTACACGTTTACCAAGTAAGTTTTGTCTAAAGCGTCCTTGTTTACCTTTTAACATACTAGAAAGTGATTTCAGAGGACGATTTCCGGCACCAGTGACACTTTTACCACGTCTTCCATTGTCAAATAGAGCGTCAACTGCTTCTTGTAGCATTCTCTTTTCATTTTGAATAATGATAGATGGAGCACCTAAATCTATTAATTTCTTTAAACGGTTATTACGGTTAATAACACGTCTATATAAATCATTTAAGTCAGAAGTAGCAAATCTACCACCATCAAGTTGAATCATTGGTCTAAGTTCTGGTGGAATAACTGGAATAGCATCCATAATCATCCATTCAGGCTTATTACCAGATTTATAGAATGCATCAAGTATATCAATTCTCTTTAATAGAGAAGTTCTCTTTTGTCCTTGAGCATTTTCAAGTTTTTTACGAATATCTTCGATTTCTTGTTTAAGATCTACTTGTTTTAGTAGTTCTTTAACAGCTTCAGCACCCATTCCTACACGGAATCCATCACCATATTTTTCATAATATGCACGATATTCCTTTTCAGATAATGTTTGCTTGTTCTCAAGTGGTGCAATACCTTTATCAATAACTACATATGATACAAAGTATAGAACTTCTTCAAGATCTCTTTGACTCATATCAAGTACAGTACCCATTCTAGAAGGAACACCCTTGAAATACCATATATGTGATACAGGGGAAGCAAGTTCGATATGCCCCATTCTTTCACGTCTTACTTTTGAACGAGTTACTTCAACCCCACATCTATCACAAATTATATTCTTATATTTTACTCTTTTGTACTTACCACAAGAACATTCAAAGTCTTTAGTAGGTCCAAAAATCTTTTCACAGAAAAGTCCATCTCTTTCTGGTTTTAAAGTACGATAATTAATAGTTTCTGGTTTTTTAACTTCACCATATGACCATTCTCTTATCTTATCTGAAGATGCAATACCAATTTTTAAAGCTTCTACTTTATTTACTTCTAACATTAGTATTCCACCCCACTTTCAAAATCTAAAGCCGAAAAGTCTAAGTCTTCTTCCTTTTCCTCTTCTTCTTTAAACTCATCATTTTCATTTTCTTCACTTGCAGGTTCTTCATTATCAGATATCTTTTTGAAATCAAGATCATCTATAAATGATGTATTTTCTTTTATTTCTTCTTTTTCTATTTCTTTAAGATCAAGAACTTCATTATTTTCATTAATAATTTGAATATCTAATCCTAAAGCTTGGAATTCTTTAATCAATACTCTAAATGATTCAGGAACACCTGCTTGATCAACTTTTTGTCCTTTAACAAGTGCTTCATATACTTTAACACGTCCAATAACATCATCTGACTTAACAGTTAATATTTCTTGAAGTGTATGAGCAGCACCATAAGCATAAAGTGCCCAAACTTCCATTTCTCCAAATCTTTGACCACCAAATTGAGCCTTACCTCCAAGTGGTTGTTGAGTAACTAAACTATATGGTCCAGTTGCACGTGCATGCATCTTATCTTCAACCATGTGGTGAAGTTTAATCATATACATAACCCCAACAGTTACTCTATTATCAAATGGACGCCCTGTACGACCATCATATAAAACAGTCTTACCATCTTCATCCATACCTGCTTCTTTCATCATCTTAGCTATATCATCTTCTGTAGCACCATCGAATACTGGAGTAGCAATATGAACACCAAGTTTTTTAGCAGCCATACCTAAATGTACTTCAAGTACTTGTCCAATATTCATACGAGATGGAACTCCAAGCGGATTAAGCATTATATCTACAGGTCTACCATCTGGCATAAATGGCATATCTTCTTCTGGAAGAATAAGCGAAATAACACCCTTATTACCATGACGTCCAGACATCTTATCTCCAACTTGTATCTTTCTCTTTTGTACTATATATACACGAATTAGTTTAGATACTCCACTAGGAAGTTCATCACTATTCTTTTTCGTAAATATTTTAACATCGTGAACTATACCATCTCCACCATGTGGAACACGTAAAGATGTATCTCTAACTTCACGAGTTTTTTCACCAAATATTGCATGAAGTAGTTTTTCTTCACTAGTTAGTTCAGCCATTCCTTTTGGAGTAACTTTACCAACAAGAATATCTCCTTCTTTTACTTCAGTACCAATTCTAATAATACCTTCAGCATCTAAGTTCTTACGAGATTCTTCGCTAACATTAGGAATATCTCTAGTAATTTCTTCAGGTCCAAGTTTAGTTTCACGACAAGGCATTTCATAATCCACTATATGAATAGTAGTATAAGCATCATCCTTAACTAATCTTTCATTTAATATTACAGCATCTTCATAGTTATAACCATTGAATAACATGAATGCAACAACCATGTTTCTACCTAAAGCAAGTTCTCCCATATCAGTAGAAGGCCCATCTGCAAGAATTGTCTTACCACGTTTTACTTTATCTCCAACCTTAACTATAGGTTTATGATGGAAACATGTATCTTGGTTACTAGCTTCAAAATCTGATAGATAGTAAACATCTTCTCCACCTTTATTTTGAACTACTACTTTTCTAGCATCAACATAACTTACAACACCATCTGCTTTAGCTACAACAGTAGAACCACTATCACGTGCTGCAATATATTCAACACCAGTACCTACAAAAGGAGCTTCTGTTGTAAGTAACGGTACTGCTTGACGTTGCATGTTAGATCCCATAAGAGCACGAGTAGCATCATCATGTTCAAGGAATGGAATACAACTTGTAGTAATTGATACAACTTGTTGTGGAGAAACATCGATATAATCTACTTTATCTGGAGTAACCATTAAGTTTTCACCACGATAACGAGCTGCAACCTTTTCATCTATTATTTTATTATTATCATCAGTAGCAACAGTTGATTGTGAAATAATAACATCATTTTCTTCACTTGCTGTTAAGTAATGAACATCATCTTGTATTACTGAATCTATTACTTTACGATATGGAGTTTGAATAAATCCATATTCATCTATTTTTGCATAACTAGCAAGAGTAGTAATAAGTCCAATGTTAGGTCCTTCAGGAGATTCAATTGGACAAATTCTACCATAATGTGACTCGTTAACATCACGTACGTCCATACCTGCTCTATCACGAGATAATCCACCAGGTCCAAGAGCACTAAGACGTCTCTTATGTGTTAGTTCTGCAATTGGATTATTTTGATCCATGAATTGTGATAGTTGTGAACTACCAAAGAATTCTTTTAATATTGCAGTAACTGGTCTTATATTAATTAATGTTTTAGGAGTTACTTCATTTATATCTTGAGTAGTCATTCTTTCACGAATAACTCTTTCCATACGAGTAACACCAACTCTGAATTGGTTTTGTAAAAGTTCTCCTACTTGACGAATTCTTCTATTACCTAAGTGGTCAATTTCATCAAAGTTTCCAACTCCTTGTAATAAGTTCAAATAATATGAACAAGCTGCATAGAAATCAGAAATAGTAAGTCTTTTACTATCAATTGTTTGATCATTACCAATAACAACCATTTTTTCTTTAGTACCAGGTTTTAAGATTTTAATGATTTGAACTTTATTATAAGTATCAAGTTCTTCATTAATCTTAACTTCTTTAACCCCGTAACCATTAGCAAATATAGGTTTAAGTTCTTCTAAAACACTTTTAGTTAATACAGTTCCTTTTTCACAAACTACTTTTCCATCTACTTTTATATCTTCTGCAAGAGTTTGATCAAGAAGTCTATCAACTATATTAAGTTTAAGATTAAACTTATATCTACCAACCTTAGCTAAATCATATCTAAATTCATCAAAAAATCTAGTAATAATTTGGTTTTTAGAACTATCTAAGGTAGCAGGTTCTCCTGGTCTTAACTTTTCATATATTTCTATTAATGCTTCATCAGTATTTCTAGTAGAATCTTTAGCAATAGTATTTTCTATAAAATCACTTTTACCAAATAAATTAATGATTTCATCATCACTAGAAAGACCAAATGCACGAAGCATAGTAGTGATAGGTACTTTTCTAGTACGGTCGATTCTTACATATAAAATATCCCTGGCATCTGCTTCAAATTCTAGCCAAGTTCCACGAGTAGGAATTATTTGTGATGTAATAAGTAATCTACCATTTTTATCAATTTCTCTATTGAAATATACACTTGGAGATCTAACTAATTGTGATACGATAACACGTTCTGCACCATTTATGACAAATGTCCCACTATCTGTCATGAGAGGCATATCTCCTAAGAATATTTCTTGCTCTTTTACTTCACCTGTTTCATTGTTGAAAAGTCTAACATCAACTTTTAAAGGCGCAGCAAAAGTAGCATACCTTTCTTTACATTCCTTAACGGAATATCGTGGTTCATCAAAGTGATAATCACCAAATTCAAGCGAAAGAGTTCCCGCGAAATTTTCTACTGGGAACAAATCACTAAACACTTCTTCAATTCCTTTTTCCACAAACCAATTATACGATTTCTTTTGAATTTCCAATAAATCAGTTAACTCATATGTATTCTTAATTTTGGAAAAACTTCTACGTGTACGGTGGTCACCACATTTAATAGTCTTGTATGCCACTAAAATTCACCCCTACTTTCAAATTTTCAAAAATCTTGTCCCTAAAACCGGACAAATAACCAACTTATATTATTAACATAAATCTGTCAAGTTGTCAATCAAAAATACACTTTATTACAAAAAATCCTTTATATTTCTTTAATATACTAACTTTACCTACAGAACTAAGATCTCTAATAACACTTTTAGCACCTTGATCTTTATTTATTACAAAGTACAAAACTCCTCCCGGTAGCAGATAATCCTTACTCTTAAAAAGAATGTCATAAACAATCTTTTTACCAGCTCTAATAGGTGGATTAGTTACGATAAAATCATATTTTTTATTTACAGATTCATAAATATCACTAATAAAAGTTTCACAGTTAACATTGTTTTCTTTAATATTCATCTTACACAAATGAACTGCTCTTTTATTAATATCTGTCATATCAATATCAAGATTAAAAAAAGAAGATAAAATAATTCCTATTGGCCCATATCCACATCCAACATCTAATCCTTTACCATGAAGACCTTCTCCAAGCAAAGACTCTATCATTGTTCTACTGCCAAAATCAAGACCTTTCTTAGAAAAAACTCCATTGTCAACATTGAATATAAAATTCTTATCACCAATATTAACATTAATTTTTCTTAACTCACTTTTTACTTCTTCATTAGTAAAGTAATGACTCATTTTATCTTCCCCTTCAAATAGCACAAAAAGCCCTATGCGTATGCAAACGGCTTTAAATGTTTACTTTATAATTATTTTAATTCAACTTCAGCGCCAGCTTCTTCAAGTCTAGCTTTTAATTCATTAGCTTCTTCAGTAGGAATATTTTCTTTAACGTTTCCACCAGCATCAGCAATATCTTTAGCTTCTTTAAGTCCAAGACCAGTAACTTCTCTAATTATTTTAATTACATTGATCTTAGCAGCACCAGCATTTACTAATACTACAGTTTGCTTACTTGGAGCAGCTTCTTCAGCACCAGCAGCAGGAGCAGCAGCAACTGCTACAGCACTTGGATCTACACCAAATTCTTCCTTCATTGCGTCAACTAATTCCTTTACTTCTAATAATGTCATTTCCTTTAAAGAACTAATAAAATCTTCTTTTGTTATTTTAGCCATAATTTATTTCCTCCTTATATTTTTATTTTCTTACTCGCCCACTAGGCTTGTTATTTGTATAATATCCCACATATGGTGGTTCATCTACTATACTTTCTTTAGGAGTTCCATCCTCGTTAAGAACCCCGGTTTTAATAAGAGCATCCATAGCTAATATTTTAGCAGTTTCTGGATCATCTTTAGACAATTGCTTAAGATAATCAAGATAATGCTCCATTTGAATAATATATTTTTCCAAACTTACTTGCCTGGCCATATTATTCACCATCTTTTTGTTCAGCATATAGATTTAAAGCAATTGACAAATTCTTAACGATTTCTATCATACCACCAGCAAGCATTGTATATAATCCTTCTCTAGATGGAATCTTAGCAAATTCATCAAGCTTAGCTTTATCACATATATTCTTTTCAATATATCCTGCTTTTAAAACTAATGCTTCATTCTTTTTACTTACATCACTTAAAACTTTAACTGCTGCAACATCATCATCTGAAAAAGCAATAGCAGTTGGACCGGTTAAGAATTCTTCAAAGTCAAGTTTCATATCCTTAAATGCTAATCTAAGTAATGTGTTCTTATAAACCTTATATTCTGAATTGTTTTCTTTAAGTTTAATTCTTAAATCTTTTATTTCTTTATCTGTAAGTCCACGATAATCGAATAAAACAAGAGATTTAGCATTTTCACATTTGTCTTTTATCTCAGAAACAACTGCTTGTTTAAGTTCTAATGACTTTACGCTAGGCATTAGACATCCTCCTTTCAAAATATATATATTTATAAGTGCAAAGATAAAAGAAGTCATGCAAAGACGACTTCTTAATACTCTTATATTTAAAGTATAAGTCCTCGGTAGGATTTACGGTTACCTACTGTCTTTGGCACTTGATATCAGTATTATATACTATAATTTATTAATTGTCAAAACTATTTTGATCTATTCTAACTGAAGGACTCATAGTAGCAGATATGCTTATTGATTTAACATATTGTCCTTTAGCAGTTTGAGGTTTAGCTCTAAGTATTGTTTTAACAAAAGCATTTAAATTTTCTAATAAATCTTCTTCCTTAAATGAAACCTTACCAATTATTCCATGAATGTTTCCATAACTATCTGTACGATATTCAAGCTTACCAGCTTTAGCATCTTCTACAGCACCTTTAACATTCATAGTAACTGTACCAGTCTTAGGATTTGGCATAAGTCCTTTAGGTCCAAGGATTTTACCAATTTTACCAAGAGCAGGCATCATATCAGGAGTAGCTATCATTGTATCAAATTCAAACCAGTTTTCTTTTTGAATCTTTTCAATCATATCCATATCTCCAACATAATCAGCTCCAGCTTCTTTAGCAGCTTTTGCTTGATCACCTTTAGCAACTACAAGTACTCTAGCAGTTTTACCTGTTCCTTTAGGAAGTACTATAGCTCCTCTTAATTGTTGATCAGATTTTTTAACATCTAAGTTTAAATTCTTTTCAACTTATACAGTAGCATCAAACTTAGTATTAGAAACTTCTTTAATTAATTTAACTGCTTCTTCTTTTGTATAAAGTTTTCCTTTTTCAATTTTAGAAGCAACATTTTTATAATTCTTTCCTCTAAACTTCATTTCAT
>JAFRUZ010000001.1 GCA_017438635.1 Bacilli bacterium
ACCTTTCCAGAATGCAGTTGTTGCTGCAGATGTGATAGTAATACCACGTTCTTTTTCTTGTTCCATCCAGTCCATTTGAGATTCACCATCGTGAGTTTCTCCAATTTTGTGGATTTTCTTTGTATGGAATAAAATACGTTCTGTTGTTGTAGTTTTTCCGGCATCAATGTGTGCCATAATTCCAAAGTTTCTTGTTTTTTCTAAACTAGTTTCTCTTGCCATATTATTATTCCTTTCCTACCATCTATAATGAGCAAACGCTTTATTAGCTTCTGCCATTCTATGTATATCTTCACGTTTTTTAACTGCTGCACCTGTATTATTTGATGCATCAATTATTTCATTTGCTAAATTTTCAGCCATTCCGTGACCCCCACGAAGTCTTGCATAATTAATTAGCCATCTAAGTCCAAGTGTTTGAGATCTTTCAGCAGATACTTCAATTGGAACTTGATAATTTGAGCCTCCAACACGACGAGATTTAACTTCTAGAGCTGGTTTAATGTTTTCTATTGCTTCGTTAAATACTTCCATTGGTTCTCTTCCTGTTTTTTCTTTTATCATATCAAATGCACTATAAAGAATTTTTTCAGATTTACCTCTTTTTCCATCTACCATCATAGAGTTGATTAATTTAGTAACAACTTTAGATTTGTATATAGGATCTGGTAAAACGTCTCTTTTTGGTGCTCTTGTCTTACGCATATTTTATCCTCCTTTTATATTTTAGTTTTTATTTTCCTTTTTTAGTTCCATATTTAGAACGTGCTTGTTTACGATCTTTAACACCTTGAGTATCCATTGTTCCACGAACGATGTGGTAACGAACACCGATTAAGTCCTTAACACGTCCACCACGAATAAGTACAACGCTGTGTTCTTGAAGATTATGTCCTTCTCCAGGAATGTAGCAGTCTACTTCTTTACCATTAGATAATCTAACACGTGCATATTTTCTAAGTGCTGAGTTTGGCTTCTTTGGTGTCTTTGTTCCAACTCTTACACATACTCCACGTTTTTGTGGTGATGCAACGTTAGTAGTTTGTTTTTTTATTGTGTTCATTCTAACTCCAAGTACTGGAGATTTAGATTTTCTTGTTTTGTCTTTTCTATTCTTTCTAACTAATTGGTTTATTGTTGGCATAACTTCTCCTTTCTACACACATATCCAGGTGTATCATTTTTCTCAATTTTTATAGGGTTTAACTTGTAAACCCAATAAAACTCAACGTTAGTAATATAACATTATGATTGCTTTTTGTCAATGATTTTTTAGCATTTTGCAAGTTTTTTTGATACATTTTATTGTATGTTGTTTTATAAAAAAAATACTAACTTCTAAATTAGTATTTTTATTAAGCTATACGCTTTCCTTTATTTTGTCCTTCTGTATTACTTTGTTGCATCATCTTTATATTTTTTACTTCTTTTACTTTTTGTTTTTCTTTAATCACTAATGTTGGGTCTAATGCTAACAATTGTTGTTGCTGTTCTTCTGTTATGCTTGCTGTTCCTCTTTTTATGCTCATTAAAAATGTTCCTATATCTACTTCTTTATATTTTTCTCCACTTACTTTTGGCCATATCTTTTCTTTATTTTGACTTTTTTTCATTGTTGCATATTCGAGTAATAGATTAAACTTCTTGTTTGATTCAGATTCAAATACATATGGATCTAATGCTAATAATTGTTGCTGCTGCTGTTCAGTTATTCTTAATTTATCTCTTTTTATATCGTTATAAAAACTACCTATGTTTTCTCCTTTGTATTCTTCTCCTCCAGGTCTTGGCCACCTGTAATTCTTCTTATAAAACTCTATAAGCAATAGAAATTTATCTCTTTTTACTTTTTCAAGGTCTTTTGTATCTAATGCAGTTAAATCTAATTCTAATAATTGCTGTTGTTGTTCTTTGCTTATTATTGCTCTATCTGATTTTATACTTTGTTTAACATTTGTGTAAAAACTGCCTAAATTTACTCCTTTATATTGTTCTTTGCCCTTTGGCCATCTTCCATACTCACCATAAAATTCTAACAACAAACTAAATTTGCGATTTACTCCTATTTCTTGTTGATTTTCAAATATATTTGGATCTAATGCTAATAACTGCTCTTTTTGCTCTTCAGTTGTTGTTGTATTACCTGTTTTTATACTGTTTAAAAATTTCCCTAGTTTGAGCTCCTGTTGTTCTTCTAATGTTTTAGGATTCGTTATTTGCCTTGGCCATCTTCCATGCTCATCATAAAATTCTAATAATAACCTGAAGCTGTTGTTAACTTCTACTTTTTGTGGGTTTTCAAATATGTTTGGGTCTAATGCTAACAACTGATTTTTTTGGCTTTCTGTTATTGTTGTCTTGCCATTTTTTATACGATCTAAAATCCTTGCTATTTCTTTTTCTTGCTCCTCTTCTAGTGTCTTTGGATTTTTTATTCGTTTTGGTCTTCTTTTATTCTTGCAATAGAATTCTATTAATTGTCCAACATTGTTTGCTGTTTTTATTTTGCGTGAATCTTCAAATATATTTGGATCTAATTCTAATAACTGATTCCTTTGTTCTTCTGTTATACTTATTTTTCCTGCTTTTATAGTTTGTAAGAATGTCCCTAATTTCTTTTCTTCTTCCTCTTCTGATGTTTTTGATTCTCTTAAACATCTTGGCCATCTTCCATTATCTTTATAAAAATCTGTCAATTGGGCAATATTATTTTCTTTTTTTATTTTATGGAAGTTTTCAAATATATTAGAATCTAATTTCAGCAATTGATTCCTTTGTTCTTCTGTTATACTTGTATAACCCTGTTTTATACTACCTAAGAATTGCCCAATATTTACGCCTTTATATTTTTCATTCTTCTTTGGCCATTTATTGTTTTCTTTATAGAAATCTATTAAAAGTTCAAATTTAATAGACTTATTCATTGGTAAATTTTCTTTTATTTCTTTTATGTATTCGTTTGTAAATTCTTCTTCTGATTTATATAATAATTCTGGCATGTCTATTATTGTTTCTAATATTGCTACATCATTGGAATTTAGTTTGATTGCTATTTTATTCCGTAAAAATGTTATTCTATTATGTATTAAATAATCTATTCTGACTACTCTATCTTCTTCTTTTACATTTTCTTCTTCTAATATTTTATCAATACCTTGATATATTTCTTTGTAGTTTATATTAGTAGCAATTATGTATTTTCTTTCTTTTGCATAGATATCCAAATATTTAAGTATTATTCTCTGATATAATTCTTTTTCTTTACAATCTTTGAAATAATTATTAAATATTATTTCATCATATATTTTTTTATAATCTATTCCATATTTATTTTCTTTGTCTATATTTTCTAAAGTAATACCCTTTTTACTTAATTCATATACAAGTGAATTTAACAAACTACTATAATCTATTTGTCCTAACTTTTCTTCTTGTACTCTTTTGGCTTTTTCGTATTCTTCTGTTTCTAGTTTTCTTATGTTTTCTGTTACATATTCGTCATTTATTACTGTTTCATGTTCATTAAAAAAGACATCGTATGCTTCAAGAATATACATTGTTAAATTTCTTAACCTATCTATATCATAAAAATTTTGTTCTTTCCACCATGTTAATGAATCATTATTTCGCTTGCTTGAATTTATTATTTTTGTAGTTGTACATACGTTGAATATAACACTACTTCCATTTCTAGTAACTGGTATGATATGCTCTAATGCTAAATCTTTTTTGTTTTTTATTATTTCTCCTGAATAAGCGCAATGGAGATTTCCATTTTCATCTCTAAAGTATTTGCTTATTAATTCGTTTAATTGTTCTTTGCTTAGATTTGAAAACAACCCTTTCTTCATAGTTCTTAAATTGTTTGATTTTATTTGTTTATCTGTAAATTCAATATATTTCATTTATATCACTTCTCTTTATTTTGTTATTAACTGTTTTACTTTTTCAAAATCTTCTGCTATATACTTGGAATTATTAAAGATATTATCTTTTGTTTTTTCTTTTGTATCTTCTTTTAAATAATCTACTATTTTTTGTAATTCATCGGGATTTGATGAATATGTTTCGTAATTACTTAATACTAGTTTCTTTTTATCTTCATTAGTTAAACCTATATCATTAAATATTTTATCTATATCTAATAATCTATGTGGATGTTCTGATACTATATTTGGATAACTCATGAAATAATTATGTATTTCATCCATACTTAATCCCTTTTCTAGAAAGAAGTTTACTATATATTCAGTCCTTTGTTTGCTAGTTTCCCATATGTAATCATTTTTATCTAATTCGTCTAATTCTTTTTTTGTAAATCCTAATGATTCTAAATATTTATATACTCCTCCATCCATTATAAACGGCCTCCAATCCTATTTGGTTCATTATATATTATCGCTTCTATTATTCTATAATTAAATTATAACATGTTTTTTATAGTTTTTTGTAAATAAAAAGCATGAATTACTCCATACTTTCATTTTGTATTATTTTATCCATTACTTCATATATTGTATTCCATTCTTCTTGTGATTCTGGAATTCCTAAAAATTCATATGTATTTGGATTATATATAGCAGCATATACTTTTAATTTGTTATTGCTATCATAACTTCTATCTGTATATACTATATAATCTTTTTTATTGTCATCATTTGTAAATGTGAATAATACATCATATTCTTTTTTTGTACCATCTGCTAAAGTGGTATATATTTTTTTATCTTTCTTTTCCATGTTCTACCTCTTTATTCTCATCAATACTTGTTAACAAGTCTATTTTTTCTTCGAGTAAGGCAAGCTCTTCATCTATTTTTTGTTGTCTTTCTAAGAATTCTTTCTGATATTTTGTAAACGCTTCTGTTTCTTCTTTCTTTTTAGATATTATTGCTTTTACTCTTTTACTAACTTCTTCAAGTTCTTGATATCTACTGTGTTGTTCTTCTGTTATTCCTATTCTTCCGTCAGATGGTGCAAAAACATTTACTTTACCAATTGTTTCATCTTTATTTAGAATAATTCCTCCAGCAGCTTTAAATGTTTCATCATAGTTTTCTTGTACATACCATTCTATTGCATCTACGTCCATACCTTTTGGCACTATTTCATCAAGGTTTAAAGGAACTATTTCTTTTAAATCAAGGTTATCTATTCTATTTATGTAACAGTTATAGAATCTTCCACCCTCTAAAGGGCTATTTGGATTTGGTATTAAGTAAACATTTACGTTACTTCCTCCCCTACCAATGAATTCTTTTTGTCTTTCTGCTACATAATTTATTTCATCTCTTAAATAATAAGTTTTTGGAAGAGCAGATAATTTAAGATATAAACGTTCATAGGCATCTCTTGCTTTATCTGGATATTCATTAGCTGCAAGTTTTTTTAATTCATATTGTACTTCATCATCTTCAAATGTTTTACCTTCTAAGATTAGTTTTACTATTTCTAGCATTTTTGTACTAGAAATTGGATTTGCTTTTGGATATATAATCGTATTACCACTTAAATAGCCTGTTAAAGTAGAAACTGACATATTTGGAGGTAATTGACTAATTCTTCTAGCATTTTTTATATTTTCCATTGTTTCATCATGATTTTCACTATATATTTCTTTCATTCTCTTATTTCTAGCGTTTACTTCTTCAACTATAAAGTTTAATTTATTACCATATGTAAGTCTAGAATAGAACTCTGCAAAATCATGATCGTCAAAACCTGGATTTTTTTCTTCTATTCTTGTTCTTAATTCATTTATTATTTCTTGTGAATCAATAGATTTTCCTTCGATTAAATCATCAGATATATCCTCTATATCTGCTACTCTGAAATATGAAGGATAACATCTACTACTTGCACATATATGAGAATTTAATGTTCCCTTTGATACTAAAGGTAAATCAGATAATTCGTATGCATCATTTATTCTTCTCATAATTGAATTGTGATTCTTTTCTATATCTCTTTTTTCTATTTCTTCAATCTTTGTATGTCTTTGATATATTTCTTCTATAAGGTTACCTACTTTTGTTGGATTAATTTTGTTATATTTTTCCTCATATTCACTTTCTAAATGTGCTGGATAATTACTTTTTAATATTTCTATAAATTTTGCTTTTACTACAGGAGATAAAAATGATCCTTTTTCTACTATTAACTCATACACAGGTTCAAAAGTTGAAGTATCAAGTTTTCTTTCAAAATAAGCATTATCACTTAAGTATCTTAACAATACACTTAGTGTTACCTTAGGTAAGTCTCCTTTAGTATTTGCTTCATTTATTTTATCTAATACAGCTTGATGTCTTTGTTCTTCTTTCAACTGTTCATTTGTTTTTGAGTTGTTAGGTATTTCTATAAATTCTTTTGGTATTATGAATTCATGTTCCATTGCATTACCTCCTTAGTATATCTATATTTTATAACATTTTTAGTTATGTAGCAAGCGTTTTTATCTAGTCTTATGTATCTTTAATTCATTTATTTTGTCTTCTATTTTGTTTATTTGTTGTTTAGTAGTAACAATATCACTCCATATAAAAGATTTGCTTTCTGGTTTGATTGTTTTGTCATTATATTGTTTTTCGTAAGCTGCTAAATCTGCATAAACTTCATCAAGTTCTTCTTCTAATTCTTCTAAAGTTTGTTCCATAATTACCTCCTTTTCTTGTTTTCTATTATATTTTTTAATGTTTGTAATTGTAATTCTTTTGAGGATAAGAGATTATCTTTATCTATACCTAGATAATCTGCTATATCAAATATTAGCCACTCATTGGTATAATTACCCTGTCTTATCATTTCTAGGAAATACTGTGTACCTTCTTGTTTTGTTAATTTATACTTGTTTTCTATTGTTTCTATTAATCCTCTTACAAATAGATATGATGATATATAAGATAGTCTAAATGAACAGGATTTATTTGGTAATAGTGCATCTTTTCCAAAAGTATTTTCTTTTTCTTGTTTAATTAGTTCTGCTGCAGTATATGTATCTTTTTCTTTTAAATTATTTAATGCTTCTATGTATTCATCAAATTGTTCTTCTAAACCTAAAGTATATAAGGAAAAAGCTTCTGCAAAACCTTCTCCTAAAAGACTACTTTTGGTAAAAAACTGACTATGCACTAAATGTGCTATTTCATGCACTGTATTTTCAAAATTCATGATACTTATAGTATCTGGAGTATTTTGACATAAGTTTTGACTTGTTCCATAGGCATAATTAAATCCATCTAGGTCTTGACTGCTTACTGGTTTTCCCCCACCTTTTCCAGTATTAAACATTTTGGGTATTCCTAACATATCATTATAGTTTTCATCTGGAACAATATAAATATAAAAACTAGGATTAGCATTTGATGGGTATTTTATGTTTGCAGAATTAACTAATTCAATACTTTTTTCAATTTTTTTTAGGTAGTTATTATATGTACCTTGATCATATTTAGATGCTAATTCTTTCGAAAGTCTTATTCTTACTTTATTATTATAGACTCTTAATTCTGAATCTTTAATATAATCTCTTAATATACTCTTTTGATACATGTTATCACTCCTTTTTAATTATATCATTTTTTCAATAAAAAAAGATAGTTTTACTATCCTTTATATCTTTTTTATTGCTTTGTAATTATTTATATCAAAATCACTAAATTCTTTCTTAAAGTACTTATATAATTGTTTGGCACATTTATATTTATTATCTCGGTCCTTTTCATTTAAACATTTTAATAATAAATCTAAGAACTTTTGATCTATTTTTTTACCAATATTGTAATTCTTTTTAAAGTTTTCATCTTTTAGTATAAAATCTATCTTACATAATCCTACTTTGTAAATTCTTTTGTTTTGGAAGTATGAATTAATTACTTCTTGTAAAAATATACAATAGTTGAAATCTATATCTTGATTTCTTTTATATTTTAGATCTAATTCATCAAATCTACTCCATACCATATAACAGTTCTTTTTATATGTACAATCATCTGGAGCATTTGGCCCTTTTTCTAATAATCCTTTTGCTTCAGTTACTAATTCTTCTATTTTTCCATTGTTATCCATAATTATTTTACAATTTGATAGCATTCTTATATCTAAACAACCTTTATTATCTTGTTGTTCCTTTAAACATTTTTTTATGTAACCGATTGGATTTATAAAATATTCTACTAATTGTCCTTCGATTAGTTTCATTCCTTTTTCTTTCCAGTCTATCGTATCATTTGCAATTATATAAATATCTATATCACTGTTTTCGTTTTCATTCCCTGCTGCGTAGCTACCTGATAATACTGCTCCAATAAAATAGTCTTTATTCTTATATTTAGTTAAGAATTTTTCTACTATTTGCCATTTTTTTTGGTCCACAGATATCTTCCTTTTCTCTTATTATACATTCATCAATTATTCTTTCACAATTAGTTAAGAAATCGAGACATGCAATTATTTTATCTGTAATATAATCAGTATCTTCTTCAGTACCTATTTTCTTTAGTATTTTTATACCTTCAACAGCATTTTTTTGATATATTCTTTTCTTTTCTACAATTGTCTCTTTCATGTCAGTTAAAAACTTATCTACTATGTCTTCTCTAATCGTTTTGCATACTCTATTACATACTTCTGGAGTTAGATGTGGCACTAGTAAGTAGATATATATGCTTCTTAGTGATTTTTTGTCTAATTCTTCAAAGAAACCTATTCTATTATTTAGGTTTATTTCATTACAAAGGTACTCTTTCATCATTACTTCAGGTTTCTTACTTCCTTGTTGATCTAAACTTAAACATAATTGTGGATATTCTTTAAACAATTGTTGTTTTTCTTTATATGGTAACTTTAATACATTTTCATTACAGTAATCAACAATATTAATGAAATCATTGTTTGCCTTTATAAATGGTATTTGGCTTAGAGAATATATACCCTTTTCATGCTTATTACTTTTTAACAAAATGTCTTCTTTCTCTATAACTTTTGCAAAATTGTTTAAAGATTTCTTTTTGCTATCATTAGTAAAAATATCATAAATTAATCTTTTACTATAATTATTGCTTTTTCCCTCGAGAGGTTTTTCTCCGTTATACTTTAATCTCAGTTTGTCTAATACTGATAATAAAGCATTATAATAAGTGTCTTCATCAAATTCATAATTTTTAATTCTTTTTAGTTCTAGATACTTTCTCATCTTTTTAATAGTGTCGTTTATAATATATATTGAATAAACATCTTCATATTTGCTTATATCTATTCCTTTTTTTTGTAGTTCCTTTTTTTCGTTTATTGCACTTACACCATATTCTATTCCTTCCACATAATTAATTGAAAACTCATCAAATGCATCATGTTTATTAACTGAATTATGATATGTAGGATTCACTTCTTGGTTTGTACTTTCTCTTTTTTTTACATATTTGACTATGCGATTAATAGATTTTGTTAATTTTTCGTATGCTTCTTTTCTACTGTTTTCTTCTATTTCTTTTAAGTTAACTACTAATTCCTCGAATAGATTATCGAATTCTTTGTTTTTCATATTTGTTCTCCTCTCACAGGCAAAAAAGATAGAGTTTTTTCTCTATCTAACGCGTTGTCTTCCTCTTTCTTTAGCTATTTGTATTTCATTATGTGCTAAAAAGACTGGATTGTTAATTCCTTGTGTCATTTTATACTTGATAGTTTTTTTATCTAAATCTTTGAAATCTGGAATAACAGTTTCTGATTCATAAGTCTCATCAAGTAATACTACTTTTAAATGCTCATAATCATATTTTCCATATTCCATGGTGCAATAATTATCTTTTGCAAATATACATCCTTTATATCCTTGTTCTTCTTCATTCTTTATAATTCCACTTCCATATATAGTTCCACATTCTTTACACTTATAGTTTTCAAGAATTTCAAAGTATATTTCACTACTGTTTTGTTCATTTCTTTCTAGCATATTGTAGTCAATATACATTTTTAGTCTTTTATTGAAATCTACTGTTAAGTAATAAATAATAGTATCCTCATAATCTTGAATGGCACTTTTGTTATTTTTTATTAAACATATAGTTTCATTACCTCTATCAATAAGACGCATTGGTGTTAAAAAATAACTATCTTTGTCATCTATTGTAATGCTTTGATTCTTATTAATATTATTAAATGCTTCATAGAAGTCTGGATTATATTTTATTTCTTCGATTTGTTGTACGAAAAACTTAGCAATGTTTCCTACATTGTTAAGTAATTCTCTATATTCTTCTCTGGTTAATGCTTCCATAAAATCACCCTTTTTGAATGGACATATTATAGCATAAGGCAAATTAAAAAGTCAATTATTCATTGACCTTATTAATTTTTTATATTATCTCCTTTTTATAGTTTTTCTTTTAGTATCTTTAATTTTTCTTGTTCTTCTTTTAATTTTTGTTTATCTAATTCTACTATGTTTTGAGGAGCTTTTGTTATATAATTCTCATTTGCTAGTAAATTTTCCCTTTTTATTATAGATTGTTCTAACTTTTCTATTTCTTTTAGTAATAATTCTTTATTTAAAACACTACCTTCTTGATAATAAGTTATATCTATATAGTTTGATTTATAATTATACTCTTTTTTATCTTTTGGAGCCTTTTCTACAATGTAATCATCTTTTATTTTTAACATATTTTTGTATATAGACTCTAAGTCTTTGGAGGATTTAATTGTTATACTTGCTTCCTTTGTTATGTTGTTATTAACTTTTAGATTACGTATATTTGTTACGTCTCCAAGTACTTTTGTTAATACTTGTTCCTCATCAAGGTATATGTTATTTTTATTATATTTTGGATATGTACTTATCATTATTGATTCTGATTCTTTTATTGGTAATTTTTGGTATATTTCTTCTGTTACATATGGCATAAATGGATGTAACATTTTTAATATAGCTGTTAATACTTTTAAAAGTACTGTTTTTGTTGTGTTATCATTTAAACTTGATTTAGATAATTCTATATAACTATCACAGAAATCTTCCCATATAAAACTATATAAAGATGCTCCTGCAAGGTTAAAGTCATATTTATTCATATGCTTTTCTACTTCTTTTATAGTATTGTTTAGTTTTGTTAATATCCATTTGTCTTCAAGTTTTAAGTTATCTAAATTTTCTTCTTTTATATCTTCTATATTCATTAATACAAATCTTGAAGCGTTCCATAGTTTATTTATGAAGTTCCATGTTGATGTTATTTTTTCTTCATCAAATCTTAAATCCATTCCGGCCGCTGAAGTAGTTGTTAAATAATATCTTAGAGCATCTGCTCCATATTTTTCTACCATTTCTAATGGTTCTACTCCGTTTCCTAAAGATTTTGACATTTTTCTTCCATCTTTTGCTCTTATAAGACCATGCATATAACAGTCTTTAAATGGATTTTGTTTTGTGAAGTTTTGTGATTGGAACATCATTCTAAATACCCAGAAGAATATAATATCATAACCTGTAGACATGAAATTGGTTGGAAAGTATCTTTTGTATAATGAATCATCTTCCATAGCCCATCCCAAAGTGGAAAATGGCCAAAGTGCTGATGAAAACCAAGTATCTAATACATCTTCATCTTGTACCCATCCTTCTCCTGGAGAGTCTACAGATGCTTTTATTTCGTTATCTTTATACCAAATAGGTATTCTTATTCCCCACCATAATTGTCTTGATATACACCAATCATAACATTCTTCTGCTTTTTGAATTATAATTTTTTCATACCTTTTTGGAAAAAAATTAACTTTTTTATCTCTATCTTTTTGCATTTTTATTAGATTCTGACTAAGGTCTTTCATTTTAACAAACCATTGTTCTGATAAATATGGTTCTACCATTACATTTGTTCTTTCTGAGTAACCTACTGAGTGTATTATTTCTTCAGTTTTTTCTAGTAAATCTTTTTCTTTTAGTTCTTCTATAAGTTTTTCTCTACATTCGAATCTATCTAATCCATTATATTTACCAGTAACTTCATTCATGACTGCTTTTTCATCCATAATAACTATTCTTTCTAAGTTATGTCTGTTACCTACTTCAAAGTCATTTGGATCATGAGCAGGAGTTATTTTTACTACGCCAGTACCTTTTTCCATATCTGCATGTTCATCACCAATTATTGGTACTACTCTGTTTACTATTGGAACAATTATGTTTTTTCCTATTAAATGTTTATACCTTTTGTCTTTTGGATTAACTGCTACTGCTGTATCTCCGAATAGTGTTTCTGGTCGTGTTGTTGCAACATCTAAATAATTATCTTCTCCTTCAATGTAGTACTTAATATGATAAAATGCTCCTTTTGTATCCTTATAAAACACTTCTTCATTAGATAATGCTGTTTTTGCTTCAGGATCCCAGTTTATTATTCTTTTACCCCTATAGATTAATCCTTTGTTGTACATATCTATAAATGCTTTGTTAACTGCGTTTACTGAGTACTCATCTAGAGTAAATCTTTCTTTGGTATTATCTAGAGAAAGTCCCATGTTAGCCCATTCTTTTCTGATATTTCCACCATATTCTTCTGTCCATTCCCAGCATTTTTCTAGAAATTTTTCTCTTCCTAACTTATATTTATCTATTCCTTCTTTTTTTAGTTTTGCTACTACTTTTGCTTCAGTCGCAATAGCAGCGTGATCTGTTCCTGGAAGCCAAAGAACGTCATACCCTTGCATTCTTTTATATCTTGCCACAATATCTTGGATTGAAACATCCCAAGCATGTCCCAAATGAAGGCGTCCTGTTACATTTGGTGGTGGAAGAATTATTGTAAACGGTTCTTTGCTAGTATCTCCACACTTAAAATACTCTTTTTTTAACCATGTTTTAAATTTATCTTTTTCTACCTCTTTATGATTATATTTTTTATCTAACATTTTATCATCTCCTTTACATGTTTTTTGGCCAGTTCAAAATATTCTTTATATTTTTCTTTATTTGGTAAATTGTTATAAAAAGTTTCTAGTACTCCATTATCAATTATATACTGTGCTGTACACTTAAAATTAATATCAAAGACATGTGCTAACATAATTATTACAATTTCACTATTAGTTGTTTTTGCATAGTCATTTCTGTGTATTTGTTGTTCCTTGAAAAACTCTTCTTTTATTGAATCCCTCACTTCGAATTCGCTATCTTCATCGAAAGCTTTTAATCTAATTCTTTTTCTAGGCATGTAATCAATAATATCAATTTTATCAGCATCTCGTATTATTTTAGCGTGAAGCAATTCTTGTTCATTTAATCCCTCTCCAATACTATATTTATTATGATATCTAACTGCTTTCCCTACCAAAGGATAATTTTCATAGGCAACAGGTAGTTGTTCAATGATTCCTTTTTTTAAGAGGACTTTTTCACCATAATCACCGTGATCAAATTCTTTTGTATCTTCATAATTATCATATATTTTTTCTTGTTCAAAACGTCCTATATCATGGAATAAACCAATTATTGTTGCTAAATTTCTATCTTCTTTAGGTAAATTTAGTTTGTCTGCTAAAAACTTAGAATAGTTCATAACTCTATATGAGTGATAATACTTATAATCTATATCTTCATCTTTTATATCATATCTATTAACATAATTATCAAAAACTTTTGATATTTGTTTATCTAATTCTAATTCTGTCATATCTCTTTCAATTTTCTCATAACAGTTATTAAGAACATCTAATAGTTCTTTTTCAGTAAACATTCTGTATGGCTCTTCTTCCTGTATTTCAGAATCTACTATTTCATTTATTTTATCTATTGTTTTTTCTATATCTTCTTTTTGAATTTCATAGTTTAAATCTTTACTTAAGTTTAAAGTATCTTTTGTCATACTAGCTTTGTTGCCCACTTCTTTATTCTTTATAAAATAGTCTCCAAATACTTTGAAATCATTTTGCTTTATGACCATAGGATGTATCATTTCTTCAATAGTTCCATCATTTAAGATTGCTATTACTTTATCTGATTTCTTTTTAAAATGATGTTTCTGAGTATACTCATTAAAATAGAGGTCTGCAAGTAGATGAGTATAAGTTCCAAGAATTATTTCATTATCTAATTTTTCTCTATTGTCATTTAAAAATTTGTTAATGTTGATTTCTAAGAAATCTGTATATTCTGCGGAACTATAATGAGTTACAGAATGATGAAAAATATTAGATGGATTATCTACTACGTATCCATTCATAGTATCTGGTATAACATTTCCTATTATAAAGTCATCTGTGTAACCATACTTTTCTTTTAACTTATTTGCTATTTTTAAATGTACTGGCCATGTTGGCATATTAATCCCTCCTTTTTATAAATTAAAAAGAGCCTCATCCAAAGGACGAAGACTCGTGGTACCACCTTAATTTGTAATATTTCTATTACCTCATTGGATTTAACGCATCCTACGAATTATTCTACTTTGTTCAAATAATTAGCTCCAAAGCTACATTCAGTTATTTTTATTATCTATTTTCACCATATATAGACTCTCTTTGAATAAATAATAACTTACTCTTCTTTTTCACTGCTTTTTCTCATTTATTATATCATAAATTAATTTTTTGTCAAAAGAGTGTTAATCTATTATTATTCTCTTGTTATATTCATTTTTTCGTGTTATAATTTTTTTGTAAATATAGTAATGTAATGGAAAGGATATGATGTTATGGCTATGTTAGCTGTGATAAGTACTTATGCTTGCTCTGTAGTTGCGTTAAGCGCTGCTGTTGGAATTATTCTAGTAGAAAGAAAACAAAAGAAAAAGGATGAGTAAATAGAAAGTTTGACAGATTAAAAAAATGGATTTAGTCCATTTTTTTATTTTGATATGTAATTTCTATAGTTGAAGATATATCTGTTGCTTGTAATTTTAATATTATTTTTCTATCTTTGTATACTTCGAAACTTTTTACTTTTTCATTTAAATCTATTTTTTTATTCTTTTCTACAGCTAATCCATATTTATCAGCTTGTAGTTTTATTTTATCATCATTGATCTTTTTTATAGTTATTTCAAATTGTGAGTTTAATAAATCACAACTAAATGTATCCCCTTTTTTAAATGTGTTAGATATATCTTTTCCATTACAACTAATATTTAGATATCCTAGAGTCGGTTCTTGCATATTGCGTTTATGTATAAGCATTACTGTTGTAAACATTATAAGTGCTAAAAGGATTCCTAAAAGGACTGCTAGTGTTTTTTTATAATTCATAGGGACTCCTACATTTCTTGAATATCTTTAATAGCAGATACTGCTGCAAGAGCTCCATCTGATACAGATGTCACTATTTGGAATGCTTCTTTTTTTACTACATCTCCTGCAGCATATATACCATTTATTTTAGTTCTATAGTTACTATCTACAATGATATATCCTTCATTATCTAATATATTTAATTTCTTTAAAAATTCTGTTGCAGGTTCATATCCTATAAAGATAAAACAAGCTTTTGTTTCTAATTCTACTTGTTCTCCATTTTGATTTAGAGTAATAGATTTTAGAATTCTATCTTTTCCATGGAATGATTCAATAGAAGTATTATATAAAGTTTTTATATTTTTCTTTGCTTCAAGTTTTTCAATTAAAACAGGATCTCCTTTTAATGATTCACTTCTACAAAGAACAGTTACACTTTTACATATTTTTGATAAGTATAGGGCTTCTTCTAAAGCACTATTACCTGATCCTACGATTGATACATCTTCTCCTTTATAAAGATTACCATCACATAATGAACAGTAACTTATTCCTTTGCCTTCCAAACTTTTATAGTGATCACTTGTTAGTTTCTTTGGTTTTCTACCCATAGCTAGTATAACTGCTTTAGTATTTACTGTTTTACCATTTTTAAGCATTATTGTTTTGCTTTTTTTATTTATTTTTATACTAGTAACTTCTGAATATATTTGCTTTATTTCTAAACTATTCAATTGTTTAAAGAACTTTTCTACTAATTCTGGTCCTGTTATTTTAGGAAAACCAGGATAGTTTTCTACTATTGAAGTCTTATTTACTTGTCCTCCAGGCATTTCCTTTTCAATTATGGCACATTTTAAATTGCCACGAGAGGCGTAAATTGCTGCTGCAATACCTGCAGGTCCTGCTCCAATAATTACTACATCATATTTTTCTTGCATACCTTTCCATCCTTTCCTTTAATCTATTCAACCTTGTATCTTTTTTCTTCCTAAATAATAAGTATAACCCCAATCCAAATAAAATAACTGATATAATTTGTGCTACTTTTAAGTTTCCTATCATAAGTGAATCTGTTCTTAAACCTTCAATGAAGAATCTTGCTACTGAATACCATATAAAATATATCCCTGTTAATCCTCCACGTCTTAGTTTTACTTTCTTTTGTAATATCATTATAATGATAAAACCTAAGAAGCACCACATGCTTTCGTAAAAAAATGTTGGGTGATAGTATATTCCATCAATATTCATACCATTTATGACAAATTTTGGGATATGGAGATTTTCCAATGTTTGTCTTGCCACTACTGGACCGTGTGCTTCACTATTAAAGAAATTACCCCATCTTCCAATTGCTTGGCCAAGAATAAGTGATGGTGTGAGTAAATCAGCAAGTTTTAAGAAACTCTTTTTGTATTTTAAACAGTGATATAACAGGCAAAGTGTTCCTCCGATTATTCCGCCATGAATAGCTAAGCCACCATTCCAAACTGCTATTGTTTCAATAGGATGTTTAAAGTAATAACCTATATTGAATAATACATAGTATAGTCTTGCTCCAAGAATACTAAATATTATTATATAAAATAACAGATTTGTTAAAAATTCCTCTTTATATCCTTCTTTTTTTGCAGATTTTAGAAATAGGAAACTACCTATTAGTATTGCTATTAGTATTAATACAGAATACCAATATATTTGCACTATTCCTAAATCTAATAAGATTGGATTCATAAAACCTCCTTACTTTTCTAATATTTTCTTTAAATATTGTCCTGTATAGGATTCTTTTATTTTGGATACTTCTTCAGGTGTACCTTGCCCAATTACTTCGCCACCTTTGTCTCCACCTTCAGGTCCTAAATCTATTATGTAATCAGCTGTTTTGATCATATCTAAGTTATGTTCAATTACTATTACACTATCTTTATTATCTACTATTTTGTTAATTATTGCAAGTAACTTCTTAATATCATGTGAATGAAGACCAGTTGTTGGTTCATCCATTACAAATAGTGTTTTACCTGTTGGTTTCTTTTGTAATTCTTTGGCTAGTTTTACACGTGAGGCTTCTCCTCCAGATAATGTTGGTGCTGGTTGTCCTAGTTTTATATATCCTAGTCCTACATCTTCCATAGTTTGTAGTTTTCTCTTTATTTTTGGATGATTTTCAAAGAACTTTAATGCTTCTGATACTCTCATATTTAATACTTCTGTTATATTTTTATCTTTAAATTTTATTCTTAGACTTTCTGTATTATATCTTGCACCATGGCAGACTTCACAAGGGACATATACATCTGGTAAGAAGTGCATTTCTATTTTCTTTACTCCTTCACCCCAACAGGCTTCACATCTTCCACCTTTGACGTTGAATGAAAATCTTCCTTTGTCATATCCAAGCATTTTTGCTTCTTTTGTACTAGCAAATACTTCTCTTATATCATCAAATACTCCAACATAGGTAGCAGGATTTGATCTTGGAGTTCTTCCTATAGGACTTTGTGATATATGAACTATTTTATCTATGTTTTCTGTTCCTTTTATACTTTTATACTTTCCAGGTTTTTCTTTTGATTTATACACTGTTTGATATAGTATTTTGGTAAGGATTTGATTTATTAATGTACTTTTACCACTACCTGATACTCCTGTTATACAAGTGAATGTACCAAGTGGAAATTTGACATCTATTTCTTTTAGGTTGTTTTCCTTTGCCCCTTTAAGTTCTATGCATTTTCCTGTACCTTTTCTTCTTGTTTTTGGTATTTCAATACATTCTTTGCCACTTAAATATCTTCCAGTAATACTTTTTTCGTCATTTGCAACTTCATCAGGTGTTCCCATTGACACAACTTTTCCACCTTTATCTCCTGCTTCAGGACCGATGTCTACAAGAAAATCACATTTCTTCATCGTGTCTATATCATGTTCTACTACTATTAAAGTGTTGCCTAAATCACGCATCTCTAGCATCGTTTGAATAAGTCTGTCGTTATCTCTTTGGTGTAATCCAATACTTGGTTCATCAAGTACGTATAGGACTCCTGTAAGTCTTGTCCCTACTTGAGTTGCTAATCTTATTCTTTGTGCTTCTCCTCCAGATAAAGTACCTGCACTTCTTGCTAATGTTAAGTAATCTAATCCTACATTTATTAGAAAACTTAATCTATTTGATATTTCACTTACTATCATTCTAGAAATCTCTTTCTTTTCTTCAGAAAGTTTTAGATTTTGAATAAAGTTATATATTTCTTTAATACTTAGCTTCGTAACTTCATAAATATTTTTATTATTTATTTTTACTGATAAAACTTCAGGTTTTAATCTTGCTCCTTTACAAGTAGGGCATTCTAGTTCTACCATGTACTTTTCTAACCATTCTCTTATCCAAGTACTTGTGGTTTCCATATATCTTCTCTCTAAATTGGTTATTATTCCTTCGAATGTTCCATAACTATCTGATAGATGTCCACTTTTACTTCTGAAATGATAATGAATAATATCATCTGTGCCATATAAAATCATATTTAGTTCTTTTTTTGTAAAATCTTTTATTCTTTTGTTTATATCTATGCCATAATGATCACAGAAATTCTCTAGTTTTAAATAGTTTATATTTTCGGGATCATCTCCGAAGGGTACAATTCCGCCTTCTCTTATTGTTTTTGTTTTATCTGGTATTACTAAATCTATATCCATTACTAGTTTTACTCCAAGACCTTTGCAATCAGGACATGCTCCATATGGCGCATTAAAACTAAATGTTCTAGGTTCTAGTTCACTTAATGAAAAATTACAATGTGGACATGCAAAGTTTTCGGAAAATACTAATTTTTCTTTTCCTAATACATCTACAAATACTTTTCCATTTGATAGTTTTGAAGCACTTTCTAATGATTCATAAAGACGTGATCTTATTCCTTCTTTTATAACTAATCTATCTATAATTACTTCAATATTATGCTTTTTATTCTTATCAAGTTCAATTTCATCTCCAAGATCATAATCACTATTATCTATTTTTACTCTTATATATCCACCTTTTTGAAGATTTTCTAGCAAGTCTTTGTGTGTTCCTTTTTTACCTTCTGCTACAGGAGAGGAAATTATTATTTTTGTTCCTTCTTCAAAGGTTAGAACTTTATTAGTCATTTCTTCAATTGTTTGATTTGTTATTGGTATATTATGATTAGGACAGTATGGAGTTCCTGCTTTAGCAAATAATAATCTTAAATGATCATATAATTCTGTAACAGTTCCCACTGTAGATCTTGGATTTTTATTAGTGGTTTTTTGGTCTATTGATATTGCTGGTGATAATCCCTCAATAGAATCTACATCTGGTTTTTCTGTTCCACCTAAAAACTGTCTAGCATATGCTGATAGACTTTCTAGATATCTTCTTTCTCCTTCTTTATAAATAGTATCAAAGGCTAGAGATGATTTACCACTACCTGATACTCCTGTCATTACTATAAATCTGTTCTTTGGTAATTCTAAAGAAATATTTTTTAAATTGTTTTCTCTAGCGCCTTTAATTATTATTTTTTCCATACAAATCAGTCCTTTTTACCTCACATATTATAACACATTTTTAATGTTTATACACTACCTTATTATAATACCATATTTATAAAAAAATATTAATGTGTTAAAATGTTTTTAGTGGGTGATTAACATGGATAATAGACCAATATGTTTTTTTGATTCGGGCATTGGTGGTGCTACCATACTTAGGGAAGTTGTTAAACTATTACCTAATGAAGGTTATATTTATTATGCTGATAGTATTAATAATCCTTATGGAGAAAAGAGTAAGGAAGAATTGTTTGGTATTGTAGATAATGTTGTTAAAAACTTACTCGAATACAACCCTAAAATAATAGTATGTGCTTGCAATACTGCTACAGCTATGGTACTTACAGATATTAGAGCAAAGTATCCTGATATTGTTTTTATAGGTACTGAACCTGCTGTAAAAGTAGTATTTGATAATTATAAAGATAAGAAAAGCATTGTTCTAACTACTAAAGGTACTGGAGAAAGTGAAAAGTTTTTAGAGTTGTTTCATAAATATGAGACTGATAATTGTACTTTAGTACCTGCACCAGAACTTGCTAACTTAATTGAGAATAATAAAGATACTTCTTTTTACTTATCAAATTTGTTAAAAGAGTATGTTGGTACTGAAGTAGTTGTTCTTGGTTGTACTCATTTTCCTTTAGTAGAGGATGAAATTAAAAATGTTTTAGGAGATGTTCTTTTTGTGGATGGCTCTATTGGTATTGCTAATAGAATAAACTCTTTAATTAAAAAGAATAATGGACATGGTTTTATAAAAATTATATCTACTGATAGAGATGTAGAAGATAGAATTTTAAATATTATTGGTAAATAAAAAGTTATTAACAATTTTGTTAATAACTTTTTTTATAGTATTCCTTTTTCTTCTAGTATTGCAGTGATTAAATCAATGCATGTATCTATAAATTTTTTTACATCTTCCATATTAAACATATACGTCTTGCTTACTTTAGTATTTTCAATTATTATCCCTATTTTTTCTATTAGTTTATCTATTTTATCAATTGGCATTTCTTCTATGATATTTTCAAGTTTAGGTATTTCATTATAGAATATTTTTAAATTTAAATTATATTCTTCAATTAATTTCATATTTAAATTTGTATAATCATTATATATTAGCTTTCTTATTTCATCTTCAGTTAACTTTACTGTACTACCATCTGTTTTTGTAATTGTGTTTTCGTTTACTATTTCTGTATAGAAATACTTATACCAAAAATAATCTGTTAATAAATGAATATAATATCCCATGACAAAATCATTGTTTAAATCTTTTTCATATTTTTCTAAAAATCTTTCTAGATTTGGATATTCTTCATCATCTGTTTGAAAATGAGTTATATTTCTATCCATTCCTATAATTCTAGCAACATCTGGAGCAATTGAACCTATTAAGTATTCTGATTCTCTTCTTTTTAGTTTTTTATTCAGTTTTTCTGCTACTGCCATATGAATTAGTGCTGATGCCATATTATTTTCTTACCCTTACTATGTTGTTTTCATCATCGAAGTTAACCTCTAAAAACTTTTTACTTGATAGATAGTCACAGACATGAACAAAAAATTCATATTTATCATTTGGTTTTGGTAATTCTACATTACTATATTTGCTGCTATTCCATTCTCCCATATGAGAAGAAATAACTCTTTTTAGAAGATCTATTTCTGCTTCTGTTAACTCTGTTTTATCTTTATTTTCTTCTATAAATGTGGCTGCAATAAGTGGATGATCAAATCTAGTATGTTTTCCTTGTGGATTACCTAGTTTTTGACTATCATGCAAAATTATACCTAATAATAAGATATCTTTTTCGTCTTCAGTAAATAAATTATTGGTGTACTCTAAACTTAAAATTTCATTGCCTATTGCAGTTGCTACTTTAGTATGTCTTAAAAGCCCACCTTCATTTTGTGAAAAACTTGGATGATATTTACCTGAAGATGAAGCAGGCACTTTAAAGAAATAATCTGGTATTAGATTTATTAATACTTCTGCACTACTTTTTATTCTTTCATTTTTTATATAATTTAACTCTTCTTTTAATATTTCTGTTTTTTCCATATATACCTCTTAACTATTTATTAGTTTTTCTATTTTTTTATTATATTCAAATCTATAATGACCTGTTATATTTAGTGATGTTTTTTCTAAAATGTTCTCTTCTTTTTTTGTTTGTTTTTCATTTCTGTTACTAATTATGTATGGTACCCCATCTTTAGTATATTTATCAGATACCATTGCTATATGTTCATCATAATCAAATACTAAAATATCTCCGGGCATGAATTCTCCAATTTTATACATGTCTATCGTTAATGATTTTGCATATCTTGAAAAGAATACATCTAAGTTTGCTACTCTTCTGAAATCTATGTTTTCATCAAATACACTAGCATAGTATTTTTTACTATTTTTACTTATATCTTTGCTAACTAAAGATTTTAAATCATATCCTGCTTCTTTGAACGCATACCATATTAAATCAGAACTTACTCCTTCTTTTTCTACAGGAGGATACCCTCCGGCATAATAAGAACTTTTATACTTAGGATTAAACTTTGCAAAAACTTTTTCTGCTTTAAGAAAGTCGGCATAATCATCTTGGCCATTATTGTTATAATCTTTTTTACTTTTCAATGGTGCATATCCAAAATCATAAAGACTATAATAATACTTTTTTTGTTCTATAGGTTCAAGTTCTTGATTATCTGTTTGATAATATTTATATGCTTCAGATCCTATCAATGCTAAAACTCCTAGTAATAGTATTAATATAATTGCTTGAAGTGTTCTTTTTACTTTTTTCTTTAATCTTCTTCTAGCCATTGTATCACCTTATTTATTACTTTGTTTTTAATTCAAATAGTATATCGCGTAATTCCATAGCTCTTTCGAAATCTAACTCTTTAGCGGCTTTTTTCATTTCTTGTTCAATGTGTTCTGGATCTACGATACTACTTATATCAATTATATCAGATTTCTTAGATTTTTCTAGTTTTTCTATTGCCTTGTCATCACTATTTGATATTAGTTCTCTAATTTCTTTTGTTATTGTTTTTGGTGTAATATTATGCTCTTTATTATATGCTTCTTGGATAGTTCTTCTTCTTGATGTTTCATCTATTGCCTTTTGCATGCTATCTGTTATTGTATCTGCATACATGATTACGTGGCCATTTTCGTTTCTAGCACATCTTCCTATAGTTTGTATTAAACTTCTTTCACTTCTCAAGAATCCTTCTTTATCTGCATCTAAAATGGCTATTAAACTTACTTCTGGAATATCTAATCCTTCACGTAAGAGATTTATTCCTACGATACAATCATATTTCCCTAAACGTAATTCTCTTATTATTTTTAATCTTTCTAGTGATTTTATTTCAGAGTGAAGATATGCTACTTTTATATTCAATTCTTTTAAATACTTAGTTAGCTCTTCACTCATTCTTATAGTAAGAGTTGTGATAAGTACTCTTTCATTCTTTTCTGCTCTTTTTCTTATTTCTCCGATAAGATCATCTATTTGACCTTCTGTTTTTCTTATTTCTATTGTTGGGTCAAGAAGTCCTGTTGGTCTTATTATTTGATCTACTTTATTTTCTGCTTTTTCTAATTCATAATCACCAGGTGTTGCAGATACATATATTATTTGATCAGTTTTCTTTTCAAATTCTTCGAATTTTAATGGTCTGTTATCCAGAGCACTTGGTAATCTGAATCCATATTCTACAAGAGTAGTTTTTCTAGCTCTATCACCATTATACATAGCGCGTACTTGAGGTAGTGTGACATGTGATTCATCTATTACAAGCAGATAATCATCACCAAAGAAATCCATCAATGTTGTAGGTGTTTCTCCTGCTTTTCTACCACTTAAATGACGTGAATAGTTTTCTACTCCACTGCAAAATCCTGTTTCTTCTAGCATTTCTAAATCGTAGTTAGTTCTTTGTTCTAAGCGTTCTGCTTCAAGAAGTTTGTTTTGGCTTTTTAATTCTTCCAAACGATCTTTTAACTCTTCTTTTATAGTTTCTATTGCTCTTTTCATTTTTGGTTCACTAGTTACGAAATGAGATGCTGGAAATATTGTTATATTTTTTATTACTCTTTGTACCTTTCCTGTTAGGGAATCTATTTCTGATATTTTATCTATTTCATCACCAAAGAATTCTACTCTTATACCATTTCTATTTTCTGATGTAGGTATTATTTCAATTACATCACCACGAACTCTAAAAGTTCCACGTTTAAAGTCGTGATCATTTCTTTCATATAACATATCTATCAGTTTTCTCATTACTGTATTTCTTTCAACACTTTCACCTGTTGTTAAGGTAATTGTATTGTTTTTATACTCTTCTACTTCTCCAATACCATATATACATGATACAGAAGCTACTACTATGACGTTATCACTTGTAAGTAAGGCGCTTGTTGCGGCATGTCTTAATTGGTCTATTTCATCATTTATTGAGGAATCTTTTTCTATATATGTATCTGTACCAGGTATGTATGCTTCTGGTTGATAATAGTCATAATATGATATAAAATACTCTACTCTGTTATCAGGAAAGAGTTCTTTTAGTTCACTATATAATTGACCTGCAAGTGTTTTGTTGTGAGCAAGCACTAATGTTTTTTTATTAGTCTCTTTAATTACATTAGCAATAGT
>JAFRUZ010000002.1 GCA_017438635.1 Bacilli bacterium
CACGGGACCACTTTGGTTGCGGGAGCCGGATTTGAACCAGCAACCTTTGGGTTATGAGCCCAACGAGCTACCAGATTGCTCTATCCCGCGATATTATTAAAAATGGCGGAGGAAAAGGGATTCGAACCCCTGCGCTGCTTTCACAACCTCCCGGTTTTCAAGACCGGTCCCTTCAACCAGACTTGGGTATTCCTCCGTTAATAATAAAATGGTGCCTAAGGCCGGACTTGAACCGGCACGAGGTTTAACCCTCGCAGGATTTTAAGTCCTGTGCGTCTACCTATTCCGCCACTCAGGCTTATAAAAATGGTGTCCCGCTGGAGATTCGAACTCCAGACCCCTTGATTAAAAGTCAAGTGCTCTACCTACTGAGCTAGCGGGACCTAAAACAAAAATTGGCTGCCTCGGCTAGATTCGAACTAGCGCATGTCAGAGTCAAAGTCTGATGCCTTACCACTTGGCTACGAGGCAATAAAAATGGTGGAGCGGGGTGGATTTGAACCATCGAACCCGAAGGAACAGATTTACAGTCTGCCGCGTTTGACCACTTCGCTACCGCTCCAAAAAAATGGTGCCGAAAGTAGGACTTGAACCCACAACCTACTGATTACAAGTCAGTTGCTCTACCAATTGAGCCATTTCGGCACTAATATAAAAAATGGTGGGCGATGAGAGACTCGAACTCCCGACCCCTTGCTTGTAAGGCAAGTGCTCTAACCAACTGAGCTAATCGCCCATGTAATTTAATTGCTGACGTCTATAAATATAATATATTATAAGGTTTTTGTCAAGTACAATTAAATTTTTTTTCAACTTTTTATAGTATTATTAGCCTTTATATTCCCCTTTGCTTCATCAATCCATTTTGGAAGATTATCCTCTAAAATACCAAAACCACTACCTACTTCCTGAATATCTACCTTTTTTCTTGCTAAACTCTTATAATTAACATCTTTTATACTAAGTTTAACATGAAAAGACTCATCATCAACATCAATTACTTTTACCTTTATTGTGTCTCCTAAAGAAACAAAATCATTAACATCTCTTACAAAGCCATGTGATATTTCAGAAATATGAATAAGTCCAGTATAGTAATCATCTAAATTGACAAACACTCCATAATTCTCAATACCAGTTACAGTACCAAACACTAAGCTACCTACTTTATACTTTGACATAAGTATCACTTCCAACTATATTATACCTTATTTTAACACTTTTTTCAAAGTTTTTATCCTTTACAAAAAGGAAAACTGATTATATAATTATAAATGGTGATTGAAATGGAAGAAAAAGTTAAAGAAGTTCTTGATGATTTAAGACCATTTTTAATGAACGATGGTGGAAATGTAGAACTAATTAAAATCGAAGATAACATAGTTTATATAGCATTTCAAGGAGCATGTGCTGGATGTGCTCTTAGAGATATGACTCTAACCGAAGGTATTGAAAAAACTATTAAAGAAAAAGTGCCAGAAATTAAAGAAGTAAGATTAGTAAATTAGCTAATCTCTTTTTTTATCCAACTAATATATGGAATATTTATATTAGTATATGCATTAAATATATGTTTTAAAACAAGTATAATATTTCTTTTATTAACTATTTCTAACAGTTGCTTTTCATCTTCTTTATCTACAATAATATTTTCATATAAATCAAAGAAATAAGAAGGAAAAAGAAGTCTTGATATAACTAAAATAATACTTTCTCTAGACAAATTATTAAAGTATTTATCAATTAATTGAAAAGAAAAGTTCTTATTCATAGCAAATGACTTTATATATTCACCAATATCTCTCTCTTTAAAATCAACAACAAAGTTAAGAGGATTTAAAAAATCATATAAATCCATATTAAAAAATATTCTCTTATGACAAATATACTTTTTATTATTAAAACTAACGTTATAATTAAAATAACTAATACCATTCTCCCAAATACCTATATAATAATCTATATATTTATCAATAATTGGATATTTATTTTTCATTTGATTAAACTGATATTCTATAAAATCTATTTTTCTAGACCAAGATTCACCCCAATTAGATTTATCAAGTATTTTATATTTATTATTTACTAGAGTAGAAAAACTAATAATATCATCATAAGTAATAATCCTGTTAATAACATTAGGAAATCTCATTAATATATAGTACTTATCTTCATACATAAATAATATTTCATTATTTTTAGTAAGAATAATAGTATAACCTATACCCCTATTTAAAACTTCTAAGTTTAAATTATATAAAAAAACAACCTCAGTAATATCACGATTATATAAATAAATGCCATAACTATTATTTAAATATTTAAAATAGTAATTATCATTTATTTTTTTTATACCTGAAACATTTATATTAAAAAAAAATAAAATAGCATTATTCATAATATTACCTCATTAAATAATATGAAAAACGCTATTATTTTAACCCTAAAATTTATAATCGTCTTCTAAAGAAAACTCTACATTCTCTTCAATCCATTCTTTTCTTGGTTCAACTTTATCTCCCATTAAAACACTAACTCTTTTTTCAGCGAGTAATGCATCATCAATATTGACTTTTATTAATGATCTAGTAAGAGGATTCATTGTTGTTTCCCAAAGCTGATCTGAATTCATTTCTCCAAGACCCTTATAACGTTGAATTTCACATTTTTTTCCTTCAGTCATCTCTTTTAATTCATCGTTTTCATAAGCATAAGATACATCTTTACCACTTGTTACTTTATAAAGTGGTGGCATTGCTATATAAAGTTTACCTAACTCTATCAATGGTCTCATAAATCTATAGAAGAACGTAAGTAATAATACTTGAATATGAGCACCATCATCGTCGGCATCAGTCATTATTATTACTTTATCATATTGAATATCATCAACATCAAAGTTAGAACCTACACCTGCTCCAATTGTATGAATCATTGTATTAATTTCTTCATTCTTAAATATATCTTCTTGTTTTGCTCTTTCTGTATTAAGCACTTTACCACGAAGAGGAAGTATTGCTTGAAATTTACGATCTCTACCTTGCTTTGCAGATCCACCTGCAGAATCACCTTCGACTAAGAAAAGTTCATTCTTAGTTTTGTCTTTACCTCCCGCAGGGGTTAACTTCCCTGACAATAACTTTTCTTTAGCACCTTTACTCTTACCTTTTCTAATTTCCTCACGAGCTTTACGAGCAGCTTCACGAGCCATTTTACTTTTTAATGATTTTTCTATTACTTCAGTAGCTATTGCTTTATTCTCTTCAAGGAAGAACAAAAGTTTTTCAGTAGTTACTGCTTCTACTGCAGTACGTGCAGCAGGACTACCTAATTTAGATTTTGTTTGTCCTTCAAATTGAAGAAGATTTTCAGGTATTTTTAAAGATATTACAGCAGTAAGTCCCTCACGAACATCACTACCATCAAAACCTTTATCTTTTCCTTTAAAATATCCATTTGCTTTTCCATAATCATTAAACACTTTAGTAAGAGCTGTTTTAAACCCTACTTCATGAGTTCCACCATCTATTGTTTTCACATTGTTAACAAATGATATTATATTTTCATTATATGAATCAGTATACTGAAATGCTATATCCATTTCTATATTGTTTTTAGAACCTGAAAAACTGTATACATTATGAAGAGGTTTCTTATTTTCATTAATCATTTCTACAAATGATAAAAGTCCATCATCATAATGAAATTTATCATGTTTATTATCTTCAATATCTGCTATTTCAACAGTAAGTCCTTTTAAAAGAAAAGCACTTTCTTGCATTCTTTCACGAACCGTTGTATATGAGAAATTTGCACCTTTAAACACTTCGTAATCAGGCATAAATCTAACAAGAGTACCATGTTTATTAGTAGTACCTACTTTCTTTAATGGTACTTTTACTTTTCCACCATTTTCAAATCTTATATAGTATTCATACCCATCTCTTCTGATGGTAACTTCAAGCCATGATGAAAGTGCGTTTACTACAGAGGCTCCAACACCATGTAAACCACCAGAAACTTTATAACCACTTGTTTCAAATTTACCTCCTGCGTGAAGCACAGTAAAAATAACTTCCGGAGTAGTCTTTCCACTTGCATGCATTCCTACAGGAAGTCCTCTACCTTTATCTTCTACTGAGCAAGATCCATCTTCATGTAATGTAACAGAAATATAATCACCAAAACCATTTATAACTTCATCTATTGAATTATCAACAATTTCCCATATTAGATGATGTAATCCTCTTTTATCAGTAGAACCTATATACATCCCAGGTCTTTTACGAACTGCTTCTAAACCCTCAAGAATTTTTATACTACTTTCATCATACTTAAGTGCCACAACTATCATCTCCATAATCATTATACCAAAAAATAAGGAAAAACAAAAAAAAGAATGTCAAACTTGACACTCTTAAATTAATCTAATGTAAATATTTTAATTCTTAGTCCCTTTAGCACCCTTCAAACCTTTTGTACCTTTGCTTCCAGAAAATCCTGCTAAAATATTACTTTCAAAACTCATAGTTTTTTTAGATTTATTCTTATATTCTTTAATAGCTATACTTATCATTTCATCAAGTAAATCTTTATACTCAACTCCAGATTCTCTCCATAGATAGAAAGATAAACTACCTGGAATAGTATTAGGTTCATTTACATAGTACTTTTCAGTCTTCTTATCTATTAAATAATCTATTCTACAAACACCACTTAAGTTTAATAATCTAAACACTTCTTTTGAGGTGTCCTGTATTTTTTTAGTTAATTCTTTAGATATCCTAGCAGGTATTATTCTACTAGTAGAAGCCATTCCTTTACTACCAGTACCTTTAGTTTTTGCATTTGATAAATATTTATCAGAATAACTAAGTATTTCATCAAGTCCCATAACTTCTTCTAAAGGACTTACTTTTTGATTTTCATAATTACCTAATACGCTTGCATTAACTTCTACAAGATTATCAACTGCCTTTTCTATTACTATTTTATTATCGTAACTAATAGCATCATCTATTGCTTTTTCTATATCTTTTTCACTTTTTACAAATGTAATTCCTACACTACTTCCAAGTGTCGCAGGTTTAACAACTACTGGATAACCAAGACTCTTAACATTTTTTAATACTTTATTTTTATCATCTAAATATTCATTATCAAAAAACCAAATATAATCTACTATAGGAATTCCACTACTACCCATAACTTGTTTCATAACAACTTTATCTTGTCCAAGAGCAGCTCCTAAAACATGAGGTCCAACATATGGAATACCAATTGTATCAAGAAATCCTGCAAGAGTACCATCTTCAACATTATTTCCATGAACTATAGGAAGTACTACATCTACATCTGTAATATCTTTTCTGATAAGACCAGTAGTATTTTGTAAATAATACTTACCTTCTTTTTTACATAATGATACTTCTTTTACACCTTTTCTATTATCTTCGAAACTTTTATATGCATCAATTTCTAACAAAGAATCTCCAGTATATAAAACTTTATTCTTACCAATATATATTGGTATAACATCATACTTATCTTTGTTTAAATTTTGTATTGCTTGAAGTGCAGAAATTATACTTACTTCATGCTCAACTGTTTCCCCTCCAAACATAACACCTAATTTTACCTTCATACAATCAACTCCTATTCATTAAATATATCTGGTAAATCATTTTCTAAAAGGACATAAGTTTCTTTTCCACTTAATCTATTCATAAGAGGAAATGCCTCTTTTACATCATTTAGAATATAAATATTCTTTTCATCATATTTAGATTTTTTTAATCCATCAAGTATTGGTTTAGTTTGTTCTTCTCCAATAAGAATAACACTATCACAAACTTTTGCTATTTGTTTACCAAATTCCATATTGTATTCGTACTGTTTCTCACCAAGTTCTACCATACCTGGAGTAACAATTATTTTTTTGCCTTTCATCATTCCAAGTACAGAAACAGCCATCTCTGCTCCTACTGGATTAGAGTTATATGCATCATCTATTATATTAATATTACCATACTTTTTTAATTCTAGTCTATGTTCAATCGGTTTAATTCTTTTTACTCCTGTTGCTATTTCCTTTAAGTCAAGTCCTAGATTATATGCCAGAGCTACTGCTTGTAAAATATTATATACATTTGCATCTCCTAAAAGAAGAGTTTCAAGTACTACACTTTTTTTACTATCTTTAAATGTTACTTTAAAACTAGTACCATCTCCAGAAAGTTTTATATCTGATGCATAAACATCCGCTTTTTTGTTTTTAAGTGATACCCATACTTTTTTACAATTGCTCTTTATTTTATATTTTACTTGATAAGGATCATCCATATTTAATATAGCAATACCATCATCAGGTAAACTATCAATTAATTCAAATTTAGCTTTTTGTATATTCTCACGAGTCTTAAAAGTATCTAAATGTGCTGTCCCTATTATAGTAAGTATACCATACTGTGGATGAATTAAATCACATAGTTCTTTTATTTCTCCTTGTTTAAATGCTCCCATTTCTGTTATAAATACATCTGTAAATTTATCTAGTTTATTATTTACTGATATCATAAGACCATTCATGGTATTAAAACTTTTTTCTGTAGCATAAGAATTATACTTTACATTTAAAATATCATTTAGTATATTTTTAGAACTTGTCTTACCATAACTACCAGTAATAGCAATTCTTTTTAAATCAGTCATATCTTTTAATTTATTCTTTGCCATTTTTTTATAATGATTAAACACCATTTTTTCAATTGGTTTATTAATCATATTAGCAAGTAATACTAAATACCAATTCATAAAAATCATAAATCCAATTAATAAATAATAAACATTTATATAACTTTCATTATATCTAAAAATCATTGATGTTACTAATAGTAAAAATAGTATTATTTCAGTAATATATAACCTTTTAACTCTTGCAGTAATAACAAGAGGTTTTTTACTCTGTTCATTTTCTAACTTTTTCTTATATGTGAAATATGAAACTACATATAAAACAATGAATACAATCATAGATAGTAAACTATTCTTAATAAATTGAAGTAGTAAAAACACCAAGAATAATATATCAAAATTTAAAAACATTTTTTTATAATTATTACTCATCCAATTAATATATCTACCATCGTCATTATAATAATTTTGTTGTAACATATGATATGCTTTTTTACTCTTGAACAATAAATAGAAAAAAGAAATTAAAACTGAAACTACAAACAATATTTTCATTATTTATCACTTCCTATAAAACTATCTAAAACACTAATAGTTTGGCTTAGTCTTTCTAAATATGCGTAATGAGTACAAGAATCATAAGTTACTAATCCACAATTAGGTATTAATTTTTCTAATTTTAAAGCATCTTCATAATCAACTGCTTCATCATTAGTACCCCAAATAAGTAATGTTGGACATTTAATCTTTTTAACTTCAGCTTTTAAATCTAAATTAACATGTTTAACTAGTATATTTCTCATCATATCAGAAGCATTTCTATAATCTGTACTTCCCATATGTTTTTTAGCAAAGTTAGCAAATGGAGTCTTTTTTAATAGTTTAAATACTTTCATTTTAAAAGTAGGTTTTGATATTTTTTTCTCATAAGGACTAGCAAGTAATACAAGTTTATTTACTCTATATTTTAAAGCATAACAAATAGAAATCTTACCTCCAAAAGAATGGCCTATTAAAATAGGATTATTAAGCTTTAAATCTTTTACAAAAGCATTCACCATATCAGCATAATCATATAAAGTCCATGCTTCTTTTGGTTCAGAAGATGATCCAAATCCTGGTAAATCAATTACTAAAACATTATATTTATCCGTAAATGGTTTAGCAATTGGCATCATCATCTCTATATTTTGTCCCCATCCATGTAAATATATTAAACTTGTTTTTGATTTGTTATCATAAAAAACATAATTTATACTAGTATCTTTATATATTTTTTCCATCTACTCACCTACTTAAATTATATCACAAAAGGATGTATTTAGAATTCTTTAAATTATTCTTTTACCTTATTAAGTTCATTTTGCACTACTACAATATCTGTTTCATATGGAAGCCATTCCCCATCTATCATTTGATAGTTTTCATCACCTTTTCCAAGAAGAGCAATGACATCATCTTTTGTAGCATCATGTATAGCTTTTAATATTGCTTCTTTTCTATCTTCAATTACTTCATAATTGTTATGATACTTTTCTATATATTTGATTATATCAGAACAAATATCTTTAACAGTACTATGTCCAGGATCCTCTGCTGTTAAATATATATAATCTGCAAACTCACCTGCAAGTAATCCCATGTCTTTTCTTCTATTAATTCCTTTATCACCAGGACAACCAAATACTACTTTAATATTTTTTCCAGGATAGTCTTCTTTTAAAGATTCATACAAAGCTCTGGCACTAAGTTCATTATGAGCATAATCCACTATAACAGGACAAACTCCTCCATAGAATACATTCATTCTACCAGATACAGTGGTTTCCATAAGCCCTTTAATAACGTTTTCATAAGAGACATCTAAAAGATCTGCTACAGCAATAGCACAAGTAGCATTTATAACATTAAATCTTCCTGCCATACTTATCTTATATGTTTTACCATTTACCTCAAAACTAAGACCTTCTTCATTAGTAATATTACTAATTATATAGTCAGCATCTTTAAATCCAAAAGTAATAACCTTTTTATCTTTTACAGCAGAGATAACTCTATCATAATTATCAGTATGTCTATAAACAATAACTGTATCACATTCTTTTATAAATGCAATTTTTGAGTTTAAATAATCATCAAAATCACTATGTTCAAGTGGTGATATATGATCAGGACTTACATTTAAGAAGCATCCTACATTAAACTTCATACCAAATACTCTATCGTGTTTTGGAGCTTGACTAGAAACTTCCATAGACATATATTCTATGTTGGAATTCATCATATCATTCAAATGTTTATGAAGTTCCAAACTCTCTGGAGTAGTTAAATGGTTTTCTCCTTCATCTTTACCACTATAAAAATAATGTGTTGCAAGTATTCCAGGTTTATATCCTAAATGATGTTTTAATATGTTGTGAATAAAATAATTAGTAGTAGTTTTTCCTTTAGTACCAGTTATTCCAATTTTAAATAAATTATCGGGATAAAATAAACTAGCTAATACTGCTAAAGCTTTTCTAGAATCGTTAACAATTATTTTTGGAATTGATACAGAAAAATCTGTTTCACTAACATAACAAATAACACCTTTTTCTATTGCAGACTCAAGATACTCTTTTTTAAATGTAACACCTTTACATACAAAAAGTGTCTTTTCCTTAACATCATTTGAATCATAAGAAATATATGAAAAATCAGCATCAAAATCATCATGCGATACTAATAAATCATACTCCTTTAATCTTTCTAAAACATCATTAAATTTCATCATCATTACCTACCTTTACATTTCCTCTAGGATGACTTTTTAAGTATACATCCTTTAATCTATCATTAGTAACATGTGTATATACTTGAGTAGCCCTAAGTGATTCGTGACCAAGAAGCTCTTGAACACTAAGTAAATCACAACCCTCATTAAGTAAATGTGTTGCAAAAGAATGCCTTAACATATGAGGACTAACCTTTGTATTTAAACATGCTTTCTTGACTATTTTATCTAGTATATATCGCATACCTCTAGCAGTAAGTCTTTCCTTTTTATTATTTATTAATAAGTATTCACAATTATCATCTCTTAAATCTAAATACATATCAAGTATCTCTCTAGCATAATCTCCAAAATAAACAATTCTCTCTTTATTACCCTTACCAAGAACCTTTATAGAATTATCATATAAATTTATATCCTTCACCTTGACCATTTCAAGTTCCCCAACTCTCATACCGGTAGCATATAATATCTCTAATAACAATCTGTCCCTAACACCAAAAAACTCTTCTAAATCACAAGCATCAAATAATTCTTCTAATTCATTATAATAAAGAAATTTAGGAAGAAGTTTATCTTTCTTAGGTCCCTTAGTAAGAGAAAAAGGATTAAACTTTATATGATCATTTCTTGCTAAATATTTATAAAAACTTCTTATAGAACTAATTTTTCTTGAAATAGTATTCTTTGAAAACTTTTGTTCATCCATATAGTTATAAAACTTTCTTATAAATGAATAATCAATATCTAAAAAAGAAACTTTTTGCTTTTCTACATAATCCTTAAAAAAAAGTAAATCTTCTTTATAATTTAAAATGGTTAAATCAGAATAATTCCTCTGATATACAAGATAATCTAGATATAAATCTATATACTTATCCATAACACCACCTACATAATATTTTATCATAAAAACAAAGACATTAAAAGTTTAGAGATAATAAAGGTGTAAAGTAAAAAGTATATAAATTATTATTCATAACTATATACTTTTTATCCTTATCTATTATCATTTATAATTGTATCTATTTCTTTTAGTTTATCATCTATTTCTAATAATGATATTTGATGAGGTTGTTCTAAAACTTCAACAACTTCTTCCTCTTCTTCAACTTCTACATCATCTAAAGTTTCTATTTTCTTTTGGCAGAATACTGCATCTATATCTTGCTTAGAAATAGTAGAACCTGTTTTATAACGATCAGAAATAGCAATCTCTGTATTCTTTATATAACTTATATCTTCACCTTTTTTAAGCCCTATATAAGCACGACTTTCAGTAGTGATAGCACTTATTACTTTATATGGATTAGTCTTAACTTCACGAAGTATTACTAAGCCTCTTCTTGCTCTTGATGCCTTTTCAAATTCATCTAGTTTAACCCTTTTAGCAGTTCCCTTATCAGTAAATATTGTAATATATTCAAGTGATGAATCAAAATTACTTGCACTTACTACAACATCACCTTTTAAATTAATTGATTTAACACCCGAAGATTTTATACCAGATAAAGGAATTTCGGAAACATCAAACCAAAGCCCATATCCTTTATCAGTAGCAACAAATATATCGCTTTTATCATCTTCAAATATACTTATTACTTCATCTCCAGATTTTAATTTCATACAAGCCATTGGTTTTGAATAACGACTAACTTTAAACTCTGAAAGAGATGTCTTTTTAATCATACCTAGTTTACTAGCAATAACTACATTAACTTTTTTATTAAAGTCTTTTACAGGAATACATCCTATAACTTCTTCATTTTCTGCAAGTTTTATTATATTACTTATATGCTTACCAAGTTGCTTCCATTTTATATCAGGTATTTCATGAACAGGTAAGAATAAATAATTACCTAGATTAGTAAACAATAGAACTGTATCAAGAGTATTTAATTGATATAAACCAATTACGTAATCTCCTTCTTTTAAAAGTGGATCTTCTGTATTAGCTTTATACCCTCTCATAGAAGTTCTCTTAACATAACCATCTTTTGTAATTAAAGCTACAACTTCTTCACTTGGTATCATATCTTTTTCATCTATTTTTATTGTTGCTTCTTCTTCTGAAATAACTGTCTTTCTAGGAACAGCATATTCCTTCTTCATAGCTTTAAGTTCAGCTTTCATAACTTTCTTTAATTCTTCTTCATCTTCAAGTATTTTTGTTAAAGCAGAAATAATTATACTTAAATTTTTAAGTTCTTCTTCTAAAGTAACAATATCAGTATTAGTTAATCTATATAATTGTAATACTACAATCGCTTCTGCTTGATCTATAGTAAACCCAAATTCTTTTACTAAATTATCTTTAGCATCTCCTTTATTTTTACTAGCACGAATTACTTTTATTACTTCATCTAAAATTGAAATTGCTTTTATTAAACCTTCAACAATATGAAGTCTTTTTTTAGCATGTGCTAAATCAAAAGCAGTTCTTTTTAGTACAACTTCTCTATAGTGAGCAAGATGAGCATCTAATATATCAAGTATTCCAAGCTGTCTAGGTCTTCTATTTACAATAGCAATCATATTGTAATTATATGTAGTTTGAAGTTCTGTATTTTTATATAAATAGTTAAGTATTAAATCAGTGTTAGCACCTGCTTTTAATTCTATAACTAAACGTATACCATCTTTATCTGTCTCATCACGGACTTCTGCAATACCTTCAATTTTTTTATCAATTCTTATTTCATCTATTTTACGAGCAATATTACTTTTTATTACCTCAAAAGGTATTTCTGTAACAATAATACTAGTCTTACCTTTTACTTTTTCAAGTTCTACTTTTGCACGTACTGTTATCCTTCCTCTTCCAGAAGTAAAAGCATCTACAATTCCTTGAGAGTCATATACGACACCTCCAGTAGGAAAATCAGGACCTTTTACTATTTCCATAATTGTTTCAAGTCTACAATTAGGACTATCTATTCTCTTAATAGTAGCATCTATTATTTCCCCCAAATTATGTGGAGGTATATTAGTAGCATAACCTGCACTTATTCCTGTAGCACCATTTACAAGTAAATTAGGAAACTTAGCAGGAAGTACAGTAGGTTCCATTTCAGTATCATCAAAATTTGGAGCCCAAACTACTGTATCTTTATCAATATCTTTTAATAACTCATTACTAACTTTTGCTAAGCGAGCCTCAGTATAACGCATTGCAGCAGGACTATCACCATCTATTGATCCATTATTGCCTTGCATATCTATATATGGAGTATTTTGTTTCCACCACTGACTCATACGAACCATAGCATCATAGATAGAACTATCACCATGAGGATGATAATTACCCATTATATGACCAACAGTTTTAGCACTTTTTCTATATGGCTTATCATAAGTATTTCTTTCTCTAAACATTCCATATAATATTCTTCTTTGAACTGGCTTTAATCCATCACGCACATCTGGAATAGCACGATCTTGAATAATATATTTAGAATATCTGCCAAAAGATTGACCCATTATTTCTTCTAAAGAATAGTTGTAAATTTTTTCTAATATGGCATTTGTAGAACTCTTCATCTTTATCACCATTAATATTGTATCAGAAAAAACAATGATTTGACAAATATTTACTACTCTTTTACGTAAATATACACATAAAAACTGAGTTTTTCACTCAGTCTTTAAATTATCTTATTTAACAACTACACTTACTATTCTATCTTTTATAACTATTACTTTAACTATTTCTTTTCCTTCAGTATGTTTTTTAACATTATCTTCACTCAAAGCTTTTTCTTTTATATCTTCTTCAGTATCATTATCTGTAATAGTTATATTGCCACGAACTTTTCCATTTACTTGTACTGCTATTTGCTTTTCTTCTTCCTTTGTTTTTTCTTCATCATATTCTGGCCATGACTCATTAGCAATTGTTTTATCATGTCCTAAAATACTCCAAAGTTCTTCAGTTATAAATGGTGCTACAGGATTTAATAATTTTAAAAATCCTTCTGCATATTCTTTAGGAAATACTTCTTCTTTATAAACTGCATTTACAAATATCATCATTTGAGCAATAGCAGTATTAGCACTTAAGTTTTCATAGTCATTTGTAACTTTTTTAACTGTTTGATGATATACAGTTTCTAGTTTCTTATTAGTTTCATCTTTTATCTTTTTTTCTTCAGTATAAAGTCTCCATACTCTATCCAAGAATCTTCTTGAGCCTTCGACACCTGTATCTGACCATGGCTTATCAGCATCAAGTGGTCCCATAAACATTTCATATAATCTTAATGTATCTGCCCCATACTTTTCTACTATATCATTTGGATCAACAGCATATTTTGGATGACGTTTACCCATTTTTAAACCATTACTTCCTAAAATCATACCTTGATGTCTTAACTTTTTAAACGGTTCTTTATAAGGCACTAAACCTTTATCATACAAATATTCATTCCACATTCTAGCATATAGTAAATGACCTACTGAATGTTCTGGACCTCCAACATATAAATCTACTGGCATCCAATGTTTTAATAATTCATAATTTGCAAATTCCTTATCATTATGTGGATCTATATATCTTAAGAAATACCAACTTGAACCTGCAGAACCAGGCATAGTAGAAGTCTCTCTTTTACCTTTCTTACCATTGTAAGTAACATTAACCCAGTCTTCATTCTTAGCAAGCGGACTACTTCCATCTTTACTAGGAGCATAATCCTCAAGTTCTGGCAATACTAGTGGTAAATCTTTATCATCTAAAACTCCTTCACTTCCATCTTCATAATGAATTATTGGAATAGGTTCTCCCCAATATCTTTGTCTAGCAAATATCCAATTTCTAATTTTATAATTGATTTGTTTCTTACCAAGATTATTCTCTTCAAGCCATGAATTCATTTTAGAAAGAGCTTCTTCTTTATTTAATCCATCTAAGAAATCAGAATTAATATGTACTCCATCTCCTACAAAAGCTTCTTTTTTTATATCTCCACCTTCTAAAACAGGAATAATTTTAATATCAAATTTCTTAGCAAATTCATAATCTCTTTCATCATGTGCTGGTACTGCCATAATAGCACCTGTTCCATAAGTAACTAAAACATAATCACTTATCCAAATTGGAAGTTCTTTACCATTTGCAGGATTAATAGCATAAGCACCAGTAAATACTCCCGTTTTTTCTTTATTAAGTTCTGTACGCTCTAAATCTGATTTTGAAGCGCATTCCTTTTTATAGTTTTCAACTTCTTCTTTATGTTCTTCAGTTGTTATTTTATCAACTAATTCATGTTCTGGAGATAAAACACAATATGTAGCACCAAATAAAGTATCACTTCTAGTAGTAAACACTGTGAACTTTTCTTCACTATCTTTTACTTTAAAATCTATTAAAGCACCTTCACTTTTACCAATCCAGTTTCTTTGTACTTCTTTAGTAGATTCAGGCCAGTCTAATTCATCTAATCCGTTTAATAATTCTTCTGCATATTTAGGAATTTCTATAACCCATTGCATCATATTCTTTCTAACAACAGGAAATCCGCCTCTTTCACTTTTTCCATCAATAACTTCGTCATTAGCAAGAACTGTTCCTAATTCTTCACACCAGTTAACAGGCATTTCTACTTCTTTAGCAAGTCCATCTTCATAAAGCCTTTTAAATATCCATTGTGTCCATTTATAAAAATCAGGATCAGTAGTAGAAAACTCTCTATCCCAGTCATAAGAAAAGCCAAGATTCTTTAATTGTTTTCTAAAATTATCAATGTTTTCAAAAGTAAACTTACTAGGATGGTTCCCAGTATTAATAGCATATTGCTCAGCAGGTAAACCAAAAGAATCAAATCCCATAGGATGAAGGACATTAAAACCTTGCATCTTTTTCATTCTACAAACTATATCTGTAGCAGTATATCCTTCAGGATGCCCTGCATGTATTCCTACTCCACTTGGATAAGGAAACATATCAAGAGCATAAAACTTTGGTTTACTAAAATCTTTTATATCTGTTTTAAAAGTACTATTTTCTTCCCAATACTTTTTCCATTTTTCTTCTATTTGTTTATGATTCATCTTCTGTCATTCCTTTCTTTTTTAGTATTAAACCAATTCCATTATAACTAAGATATAAGAGCAATAACATTGCAGGAATAGCTATAACAAACTTTAAAAGAATATTATCAACAATATTAGTAAGTAAAAGTACTAAACCTATATTTATAGCATTAGTAGTAGTAACTATACGCATTAATTCTTTATAATTCATTTTTTTCATATTAACTTTTTGTGTTTTTATAAAAACCTTAACATCAGTAGGTACATTATTCTTATTAAATTTTTTAATATTTCTAAGATCTACAAATTTATAATATAACAGTACCAAAACAACCGCTATTAAAAACTCCCCAATATAAAAATACAATTTCATAAAAATCACTTCTTTCCAACATAATTCCCTTATATTATAATATTTTTCATAAAAATAGTAAATAAGAATTAAGAAAAGAAAACAAAAAAAGTCTATTGCAAAAGCAATAAGACTTATTTAGCTGTTACAACCCCCAATACTAACAACCGGCATAATTATACCACATAAACCATTTTTTGTCAATAAAATGGGCTTAATGGCCCTGGCAGTTAGGACAATAATAACTACCTCTTCCCCCAATTTTTTCTTTAACTATAGCTTCTTTACATAATTTACAAGGTTCTTTTTCTCTCATATGAACGTATAAATTATTCTGATTATTACCCTTTACTCCTTCTTCAGAAGTATAACTTCTTATAGTTGTTCCTTTTTCATCAATTGCCTTATCAAGTACTTGTTTTGTATTATCAATAATACTTTGTAATTCTTTTGTTTCTAAATCCTTTGCCTTTTTATGAGGATTTATTTTCGATAAAAACAGTATTTCATCAGCATATATATTACCTATTCCAGTTATTATACTTTGATCAAGTAATACTGTTTTAATAGGAAGATTTTTTCTTTTATATTTTTCTTTTAAATAAGAAGAATCTAGATTATCATCCCAAGGTTCTAATCCTAATTTAGAAATAGGGCTATTTCCAACATCTTCTTTTTTTATTAAGTACATTTTCCCAAACTTTCTAACATCTCTATATCTTAAAGATATATCATTATCTATATTGAATAAAACTAATTGATGTCTTTCAATTGGATCATTAATGTTTCTATAAACATATTTCCCTTCCATACGAAGATGACTTAATAAGTAATAATCATCAAGAACAAACTCTAACCATTTACCTCTTCTTAATATATCGTTTATAGTTTGATTCTTTATATTTTGTTTCACTTTTTCTATATCCTGTTTTTCAAACACATTATTATGCAAAATAGTTATTTCTTTAATTTGCTTTCCTTTTAATTTTTTTAAAAGAGCTCGTCTTACTGTCTCTACTTCAGGTAGTTCAGGCATATTATACTTCCTTTCTATTTTGCTTCATACCAATTGTTTCCATAATTGATATCAACTTTTAATGGCACTTTTAATTTACAAGCATTTTCCATTTTATTCTGTAATATTTCTTTTACTTTGTCTAATTCATCTTTTGGACAATCTATTAATAATTCATCATGTACTTGAATTATTAGTTTAGCTTTTATTTTTTGTTTTTTAAATTCATTATATAAATTAACCATAGCTATTTTTATTATATCTGCACTTGTTCCTTGTATCGGAGTATTAAGAGCCATTCTTTCTCCAGAAGATCTAACCATAAAGTTATTACTAGAAAGTTCATCAATTACTCTTTCTCTTCCAAATAATGTTTTTACATACCCGTTAGCATAAGCATCCTTTTTTAAAGATTCCATATAATCTTTTATACCAGGATATGTCTCTAAATAGTTATCAATAAAATCTTTTGCTTCTTTTACATTTATTCCTAAATCTTCAGATAAACCAAAACTACTTATTCCGTATAATATTCCAAAATTTACAGCTTTAGCATTTCTTCTTAATCTTGGTGTTACTTTATCTTTTTCTATATGATATATATCCATAGCAGTTTTAGTATGAATATCCATATCATTTTTAAAAGCCTCTATTAAATTTTCAGCATTTGACATATGTGCAAAAACTCTAAGTTCTATTTGTGAATAATCACTAGATATTATTACTGAATTAAAACTAGGTATAAAGGCTTTTCTAATCAATCTACCGTAGTCTTCTCTAATTGGTATATTTTGAAGATTTGGACTTGTTGAAGATAATCTACCTGTTCTCGTTAGTGTCTCATTAAAAATAGTATGAATCTTTCCATCTTCTTTTATAAAATCCATAAGTCCTACTATGTAATTAGAATATAGTTTTGTTAAAGTACGATATTCTAATATTTTATCTACTATTTCATAATCTTTTAATTTATTTAAAATATCAACACTTGTAGAATAGCTTTTATCAGCCTTCACTTTTTTAGGATAAGGCATTCCTAAATCTTCGAAAAGAACTACTCCAAGTTGTTTTGGACTATTTATATTAAATTCATCATTATTAGCAAGAGTATGTATTTCTTTTTCTAAATCCTCTATTTTTTTATTTACTTCATCTTTCATTTTCAATAAATAATTTTTATCTACACTTACTCCTTCATATTCCATACTTGCTAAAACATAACAAAGTGGAAGATCTATATCTTCATAAATAGATAAAAAATCTTTTTTTATTAACTCCTCGTAATACTTAGTTCTATTTTCAAAAATAAATTTAGTCTTTTTAACAATATTATCAGAAAACTCTTTTTTATCAATTTTATCTTTTTTCTTTAATAATTCTTCTGTTTCAATACTACTATAACCTGCAATACTCATTAAATAAGATATATCTTCTTTAATAGGATAATTAAGTATATATGTTTCAATGTTTAAATCATCAGTTTTATTATCTAAAACAATACCATTTAACTTTAATAGTATTAATAACTTCTTTAAATCATAAGTATAAAGATTTATATCTTTACCAAAACTTATATTTTTAATACTATCTTTTTCAAGATAATAACTTCCCTTTTTATTAACTATTCCAAGTCCTATTATTTTATTATCGTGATAGTTACCCTCACACTCTATATAAATAGCACTATCAATATCTATATTTATACTATCTAGTACTTCATAATCTACTTCTTCTTTTTCTTCTTTAATATCTAACTTTTTTAGTAATGAAAAGAATTCATATTCTTTCATAAGAGGAATAAGTTTCGGAGTACTACCATTATACTTAATCTTATCTAAATCCTTATCAATAGGAACATCTCTATATATAGTAGCAAGTTCTTTTGAAAAAAAAGCATTATCTTTATCATTAAGTAATTTCTCTTTCATTTTTCCTTTTATTTCATCAATATGATCATATAAATTTTCAATAGTACCATAATCTTGTATAAGTTTTATAGCAGTTTTTTCTCCAATACCTTTTACTCCAGGGATATTATCACTACTATCTCCCATAAGTCCTTTTAAATCAACCATTTGAAGAGGACTAAAACCATATGTTTCAACAAATGTTTTTTCATTCATTCTTATATAATCATTTGTTTTTAATAATTTAACTTCATTATCAGATGATATAAGTTGTAATAAATCTTTATCACTACTTATAATAGTTGAAATAAAGTCATCTCTTTTATCTACTTCTTTAGCAAAAGTACCTATGATGTCATCTGCTTCATAATTATCTATTTCAAAACATGGAATTCCCATTGCTTTAGCTATTTCTTTTGCTACTGGAAATTGCATTTTAAGTTCATCTGGTGTTTCCCTTCTTCCATCTTTATAACCATCATATTTTTCATGACGAAAAGTCTTTCCTTTATCAAAAGCAATCATCATATAAGAAGGATCTTCTTCAGATATTATTTTATTTAACATATTAATGAATCCATATAATCCATTAGTAGGAAATCCTTTTGAATTACGAAGAATTGGTCCACGATAAGCAGTTGCATAATAACTCCTGAAAAGAAGATTATTTCCATCTACTAAGATAACTTTTTTCATATATATCACCTAAAATTATTATAAAATATATTACAAAAAAAGTAAAAAGATATTGAATTATTTTAAAAATATGTTATTATGTAATTGTGAAGAATTTCACAAAAAAGGAATGCTAAATTTTCGTATGTTAGGCATTACCTCTAGGGTTATGCACCAACTAACTAGTTAGGTGCTTTTTTTATTGTTTTTAAATTTATTTATATATATCTAGAAATATATTCAAATTTAAAAGTATAACTTATGCAAAACATAGAAAAAGAATAAAGTAAAAACTTTATTCTAATGTTTCAAACTGTGAATTATATAGCTCTGCATAGAAACCTTTTTTCTTTAGAAGTTCTTCATGATTTCCTTGTTCTACTATATTTCCTTCCTTCATTACAAGTATTAAATCAGCATTTTTTATAGTAGATAATCTATGAGCAATTATAAAACTAGTTCTACCTTTTGTTAATTTATCCATTGCTTTTTGCACTAATTCTTCAGTTCTAGTATCTACACTACTTGTTGCTTCATCAAGTATTAAGAATGGCTTATCTGACAAATAAGCTCTTGCTATAGTAAGTAATTGTTTTTGACCAGAAGATAACGATTCAGTTTCATTTAATTCTGTATTATATCCTTTAGAAAGTGTTTTTATAAAATGGTCTAACCCCACTGCTTTACAGGCTTTTTCTACATCACTATCGCTTATTTTTTTATTGTTATATTTTACATTGTCATTAATAGTTCCTGTAAATACCCAAGTATCTTGAAGAACCATAGTAAATAAATCATGTATATTTTCTCTAGATAATTCTTTTATTGATATGCCATCTATTAATATATCTCCATCTTTTATATCATAAAATTTCATAAGTAGATTTACCATTGTCGTTTTACCAGCTCCAGTAGGTCCAACAATAGCTATTTTTGAACCTGCTTTAGCATAAGCAGAGAATTTCTTGATAACTAATTTATCATCATCATATCCAAATGATATATTATTAAACTCAATATCACCTTTTATTTTATCTTTATTTAAAACTTTCTTAACATCCTCTTTACTCATTTCTTCTTCTCCAAGGAAAGCAAATACTCTTCCTGAAGCTGCTGCAGCACTTTGTAATGTCGAAAATACCTGTGCTATTTGACTAAGTGGATTACTAAATAATCTAATATAAATCATAAATGCTACGATTACTCCGAATGTTATATTACCATTTATAACTAATATTGACCCTACAACGCATACTGCCACATAACCAAAGTTACCTATAAATCCCATAAGAGGTGGCATAAGTCCAGATAAAAATTGACTTTTTCTATTACTTACATATAGTTTTTCATTTATAGAGTCAAACTTATTACTAGCGTCATCCATTGCATTATATAACTTAACTACTGTTTGACCAGCATATATTTCTTCAATATGTCCATTTAAATTACCAAGTTGTTCTTGTTGTTCATTAAAATACTTTTGTGATTTACTTAGAATTAATCCCATAAAAGCAAACCCTATTAAACTAGATAGTATTGCAGTAATAGCCATTATATAATTAGTTTTAAACATCATAAATAGTGACCCTATGAATAATGTTGAACTTGTTACTAAAGTAGTAATGGTTTGATTTAATGTCATAGCAATTGTATCTACATCATTAGTTACCCTAGATAAAACATCTCCGAAAGCAGTTTTATCGAAATATCTAAGTGGTAATCTATTTATTTTTTCCCCTATTTCACTTCTTAATCCTTTAGCGCATCTATTAGTTACAGTAGACATAATAAATCCTTGAATATATCCAAATACTGCCCCAATAACATATATAATTATTAAAAATATACCTATGCTCTTAACTTTATTTAAATCTATTCCTGTCATTATTCCTTCAGTTATTGTATCAGTCATATCTTTTAATTTATCAGGTCCAATTATTGAAATAACTGAACATATAAACGCTAGTATTACTGCAGGTATTATCAAATATAAATACTTTTTAATATAATTAAATAATTTTGAAATATTCTCTTTAAAATTAATATCTTTTTCTATTGTTCTATTATGCATTTTTAAGTTCCTCCTCTCCAAGTTGAGAAAGAGCAATTTCCTTATAAACTGAACAATTCTTTAATAGTTTGTCATGAGTTCCAGAACCTACTATCTCACCATCTTCAATTACAAATATTTGATCAGCGTCTTTTATAGTACCTATACGAGAAGCAACTATTACTACCGTTGCATCCTTTGTATATTTATTTAATTCTTTTCTAAGAGCAAAATCTGTTTTGTAATCAAGTGCACTAAAAGAGTCATCAAATATATATATTTCGGGATCTCTAGCAATAGCTCTTGCAATAGATAATCTTTGTTTTTGACCTCCACTTACATTTGTACCTGATTCCGCAAGTGAATAAGAATATGTACCTGGAAGCTTACTTACAAATTCTTCTGCCTGTGCTACTTCTATTGCTTTTTTTATGTTTTTTTCTGATATCTTTTTATTATTCTTTTTACCAAAACCTACATTCTCTTTTATTGTCCCTTTAAACGTAACTGCTTTTTGAGAAATATATCCAATCTTATCATTAAGACTTTCTTCTTTGTATTCTTTTACATTTATTCCATCTACTAGTACTTCACCACTTGTTACATCATAAAGTCTCGGTATTAGATTAACAACAGTGCTTTTTCCACTTCCTGTCCTTCCTATAAATGCTATTGTTTCTCCTTTTTTTGCTTTGAAATCTATATCTTTTAAAACATAATCTTCAGCATCGGGATATTTAAATGAAACATTTTTAAACTCTATTGTACCTACTTCAGTACCCATTTCTTTAGTACCTTCTACAATAGAACTCTTTGTTTCTAAAACTTCATTTATTCTCCTTGCTGCAACACTAGCACGTGGATATAGTATAAATATCATTGTAAGCATTGTAAATGACATTACTACTTGCATTGCATAAGCAGAAAACACTACCATATCACTAAATAGATTTATTTTATCAAGCATATCTGCTTTGTTAATTAAATATGCTCCGATGAAATATATTGATAAAGATAAACCCGACATTATTAAAGTCATAACTGGACTCATAATAGCCATTATTCTAGATGTAAATAAATGAGCACTTGTAAGTTCATTATTAGCATCATCAAATCTATCCATTTGATACTTTTCAGCATTATAAGCTCTCACTACACGTATTCCTGTTAAGTTTTCACGAGTAATTCTATTTAAATTATCAGTAAGCCATTGTATCTTTTTAAATTTTGGAAAGGCTATTAAAATAAGTATTAAAATCATAATAGTTAAAACTACTAATGCCACTCCTGTAGCAAGAGTCCATTCATAACTTTTACCCGCAATTTTAGTCATAGCCCATATACCCATTATTGGAGCTCTTATTATTACTTGAAGCCCCATAGATATTAGAGTCCCTACTTGCGTAACATCGTTAGTAGTTCTAGTAATTAAACTACTAGTAGAAAAGTTCTTTATTTCTTCCATACCAAACTTTTGAGCACTATTAAAAACATCTTTTCTAAGTCTATAAGCAAATGATGCTGCAATATAAGCTGCAAAATAACCTACTATAATTGATGTTATTAAACTAGCAAAAGCGCACAAAATCATATACAACCCTGGAGTTAAAACGTCTTTTGTAGTTGTTCCCTTAGTTTGTATAAGTTTAGTAATCTCATTCATATAATCAGGTATTTTTAATTCAAGCCATACTTGAGTTGCTACAAAACCTATACTAAATATAATAAATATTATTTGTTTTAACGTTAATTTTTTTACTAATTTAAACATACTTACCTCCCATCATCAGTCTTTATAATTATATGATAAAAACAAAAAAACAGCAATGATTTAATAAAAAAAAACCTTATACAAGATAAGGTTAATGCTTAATTATAAGTAGAAGTCTAAGAACCCAAACTATAATCAAGCCCACTATTTGAATAAGACATATAATTCTAGTTAATATTGGAAATATCCCTTTTTTATTATTACTATTTTCTGACAAAAGAAAGAACAAAATTGCAAGTCCTATTTTCAGAACAAGTATTTTAAGAAACAACCAACTTGATAAAGCTAGAACAAACACAATTACATCCATTGCCTCTACTTTTTTTGGTTTAACACTATCAGTAACTTTAACCTCATTTATAGGTTGTTGATCAACATTTTCTTGAGGCGTATAAAGATCATTAACATTATTTTGAATAATATCTTCAGTATTTTGTTAAAGCTGATTGACATCTGGATTTGATACTGCAGGATTAGTAACTAAACTTGCTCCGCACGCACCACATACTGTAGCTCCTTCTTGATTTAATCCACCACAATTTTGACAACTTATCACATTATTACCTCCACTACTTTTTATAAATTAAAACTTAAAATATTTAAAGAATTCATTCATTATTTCTGAAGATGTAGTAAGTCTAAGTAACAAAGCAATTACAATACCAAGTATTTGTAGTGCAGTTACAATTCTAACTAAAACCAAGAAAGCTGAATTTTTACGATTACTACTCTCAGCAATATAAAAGAAAACAAATGCTATTACTAGTTTGATTAAACGATTAGGAATAAATATATAACTACATACTGAAGCTACAAACATTATAATATGCCAAGGACTAATAAAGGCATATTTATTCTTAACTTTATTAGCATCTGTAGGACTAGCAAAATCTCTATCATATAAAATGACTCCACTATCTTTCTTTTCATTTTTTGAAACATTGCCAGGCACATTTTCCAAATTAGTGCCACAAGCGCCACAGACTGTAGTTCCTATTGGACTAAGTCCCCCACATTTTGGACAATTAAACATATTATCACTCACCTTTTTTATTAATCATTAACAAGCATCTGGAGCAGTTCCTATTAAAACTGATTCAGAAGATAAAGTTATTTCACTCGTATAACCAAAACCATTTTTTCCTTCATCTATTAAGCATACTTTATATACGTAAGAACCATCCATAGTTTTTATTGCTTGCACTTTAGCGTCACTATAACTATTACCAAATGGACTACTTAATAACTTTGTCTCTAACATATCATTTAACTCTTCCATAGTATAAACTTTAACATTGTCTTTCACTTCATTTACAAGAATATCTGATCTAGCCACTTCAATTAATGTTCCCGCTTCTAAAACCATTGCTTCTTTCTTTTGCTCATCAGTATTTTCTCCCCAAATAGAGGAATATAATAAGAAAGCTAGAACAGGTAAACCTACAGAAAGAATAACCAAAACTATAATAGGTAAAACTGTCGTACCACCCTTCTTTGAACATATTGCCATAAGTTGTTCTTGAGAAAGATTAGCATTTTTACTCTTTATAATAGCAACTTTATTATTAACATTCTTTAAATATAAATCTTTAAATTTTATAGCTACAAAGATATTAAATGCAAGTGAAACTAAGAAAGATCCTGCTGCTGCAATAGTAGGCTGAACTAATAAACCAACTAAAGCACTAACAACAATATTCATACCAAACCATATTAGTAATAATTTATACATTTTTCTATACCAAACATATATCCATCCGAAAAGAAATGCCCATATAGAAAACCCACTAGTTTTTATCTTATCTACATTCTTTTTAATATATGCGTTTACTAATACATCATCAACATTATTTAAATCTAAACCTGTTACCTCAGGATTAATATTAGGATCATAAATTGGTTCTTGTGCAAACTCTCCCATATCTTGATTATCATAAACTTGTTCTACAAAAACTTCAGGTTGAGGCATAGTATTTGTATTTTGTTCAACAGGATTATTTATTAAACTAGCACCACAAAAACTACAGTTAGGATTCCCATAACCATTTAATCCACCACAGTTTGGACAATTTATCATAGACCCACTCCTTTTCTATATAAATATATAGCATAAAAAGTTCATATATCTCATCACAAAACAACCCACCGATTATAAATAAATTATATCACAAAAATAGTAAAACACAAAAAAAACTTAAGATAAATCTTAAGTTATTTTCTTATTCTACTTTTACTTTCAAAATCATACATTTTACAACCAAATAAATCTTCATATTCTTCTTCAGTAATTATATTAAAAACATAACTATGAATATCGTTAAGATCTCCAAATATCTTATCTAATTCTGAAAAAGTAACAGTTTTTTTATTACGTAAATAAGTAATAACTTTGCTATATAATGGAGCAACATATCTACGATATTGACTATCGTGTCTATTATCAGACTCATATCTAGAAAACAAATCACTTAAACGTATGATATCAGTTACTTTATGATATCTTTCCTCTCTAGTTAATTCATCTTTAGAATTTAAAACATAACCTTCTTCATCTATACCTAATAATTGATCAGTTTCAATATTTCTATACATTTCTAAAGACATATTATCAAGATTTAAGAAATATTTAGTTTTTTCTAAAAGAACATGGTCTTCCCATAATTGATACTCTTCTAAATACTCACTATATTCATCTTTTGCTTCCATTCCAATATAAAGATCATTAATATTAATTCTTTTATGCATATACTATCCCTCACAAGTACAATATAATAACACTTTTATAAAAAAAAATAAAGAGGAATTCCCTCTTTATTAACATCCTCTCAATGAACTTAAAACAATCACTAATAATATATATAAAACTATTGATATTAAAAGTCCAGAAGATGTATTAGGTCTAACTTCTTCATGACATGTATTATTATTCATTACTACACCCCCTTAAAACCAAGCACCTAATATAATTATTAGTAAGATAAATAAAACTAAAACAATTGCTGATGATTGACCGTAATTCATATTTATTCCTCCTTTTTTCTTGTTCTAGATTATTTTATGGAATATATATCATTTTTGTGATTATTTAAACCTATTTTATTGTCAACTTTTAATATTTCTGTTATTATAGTCATATAACTTTGAAGGAGGAGAATATGAAGAACATAAAAAAAATAGTTATATTATCACTAATAATGCTTACAGTAGTAGGTTGTGGAGCTGTTCCCACACTAAAAAACGGAGAACAAAAAGTAGCATCACTTAAAAAAGATGGTATTTCAGCAGATGCCCTATATGAAAAGATGAAAACTAAATATGGAGCACAAGAATTTATTGATTTATTAGATACTGAAATACTAAATCAAAAATATAAAGAAACAACTACAGAAAAAGAAAATATTAACTCACAAATCGAAGAATTAAAGAAATCTGCTAAAGAAAACAATGTCACTTATGAACAAATACTTTCATATTATGGATTTGAAAATGAAAAAAGTTTAAAAGATTATTTAAGATTATCATATAGAAGGAAACAAGCAGTTAATGATTATGTTTCAAAAATGTTAAGTGACAAAGAAATTAAATCATACTATGATAAAAATATATATGGTGATATAAAAGCAAAACACATTTTAATATCACCAAATACTACAAGTGACATGACTACTGAACAAAAAGAAGAAGCAGAAAATAAAGCTAAGAAACAAGCAGAAGATATCATCAAAAAATTAGATAAAAAAGAAGACTTCAGCAAACTAGCTAAGAAGTATTCTGATGATTCAGCTACTGCTAAAAAAGGTGGGGATTTAGGTTGGTTTTCTACAGGAGATATGGTTGCAGAATTTGATGAAGCAGCATTTAAACTTAAAAAAGGAACATATACAAAAACCCCAGTAAAGACAACATATGGATATCATATTATCTACAAAGTTGATGAAAAGAAAAAACCTACGTTAAAAGATTCTAAAAAAACTATAGTTGATGCTCTTGTAAAAGAAAAACTAGAAAAAGATAAAGCATTATACTACACAGCACTTGATAATATAAGAAAAAATGCTGGTCTAAAATTTGAAGATGATGACCTTAAAAAAGCTTATACTAAATATGTTCAAAATCAAAAATCACAAGCAACTAGTAGTGCACAATAAAAGATCGTATAAAACGATCTTTTTTAATTTCTAAAACCTTTTTGATATAATTTTTCTTTTATTTTATATTCAAGTTCTTTACCACTATACTTAGAAGACAGTTTCTTTTTAATTTTTTCATATTCAGCATTATAAGCATCAGATTCATCAATATCATAGTTTTCTAAACAATAAACTATGTCTTCCTTATAGAAACCTTTATCTATTAAAGATTTAAGTATTTTATTTTTTATCATTAAAGATGATTTATTTCTATTTAAACGTAGTTCTTTTTCAACTACTTTTTTTATTTTTTCACGTTGTAACTCTTCAGTAAAAGTTTCTAAAGATTCATCAATTAACGACTCTGGTAATTTAAGCATTAAAAGATCATTTTTTATTTTAAGTGGTCCTACTGTCTTTAAATTAATTTGATCATATACAAATGCTTGAACATAAACTGATTCATCTAAATAACCATCTTGTTTTAATCTATCAATAACACTATCGACTGTCTTCAAAGAAAAATCTTTACTTAAGTATTTTTTTATTTCACTAGCACATCTAAGTCTAATATTTATATATGAAATAGCCTTATAATATGCTTCAAAAAACTCATTATCTTTTAAATAAAGATCTAATTCACTTTTACTGATATCATTTTTACTAAGTATATTATGTTTAAGTATAATATCTTCATATATTATATAGTTTTCATCTTCAATTGTTACTTTGTATTTACCATTTCCTAAATATTTATACTTTTCTATTTTCATATTTTTCTCCTTAAAGAAAAAGAACTAATTTTTATGAATTTCAATTAGATCTTTTTCAACTTCTTCAAGTGCTTTTCCTATGTTCTTAGCAGAAACATAAGAGTCTTGTGGCATTTGTAAATGCCCTGTGTCTTTAATTTCATTACTTCTTTGAGCTACTATATGAACTAAACGATATTTTGAGTCCACATGTTGTAACAACTTATCAATTGATGGATATATCATTGTATCACACTCCCTAATTTAAGAATATAATACAATTAATTGCTTTACAACCTTTTTGTCAAAATTAGACACTATTTTACATCTTTTTTTATGCTATTTAAAATTTCATCAAAGAATTTATCACTTTTTAAAGTAATAGGATATCTATTTGATATAGCTATTAAGTAAAGTGCTGCTAAAAAGTCTTTTTGAAATATTAAAGCAATATTGAATAATCTCTTATAAACAGAATCTTTATTAGTAGAATCCATATATTTATTATATATGTATCCAATAAGCATCTTACCTTTTAAGTTTTTATCTAAAGTAATATAATTCAAACTCTTTGCTTCTCGAATTAGTTTTCTATTAAACTTCTCAATACTATATACACAATCAGTATCAAGATCAAATAATGACCCTAAATATTCTAAAGAAGAGTTTACTTCTTTTTCTAAACTTTTACCTTGCTTAATATTCAAAAATATATTTTGATATCTTCTATTTTTAAGAATATTAGTAAGTTTAATCTTAGATTCATCTGATATTAATATCTTTTTTAACAGTTTAATATAATAATCACTAATATTGTTATAATTCTTAGTTAGATGTCCTTTTTTAAATGTATATTTATTCCCATCCATTTTTTTAAAGTGCTTCATAGTATCGTTATAACCAACTTTAATATTTCTTTTTGCACTTTCAGGATCAAAATCTAAAATAAACTCACTTTTATTATCTTTTTTTATGTAATCTATTTTAATATCTTCATCTTTTACTTTTTGTTTAAGACCTATTGCTGATAAATCAACTGCTATTATTTCATCGGCTCCCATATCTATTGCCAAATTAATTGGTAAATTGTCATAATAACCACCATCAACATATGCTTCACCATCTATTTTTTTAACTTCAACCATAGGAAAACATGTGGCAGATGCTATTATATAAGGAACTAATTTACCTTTTGGAATTTGATCTTTTGTTAAAGCCTTAGGAACTCTATTTTTTAAATTAAATGTGACTAATCCAAAATCTATTTTTGATTTACGAATTCTATTTTCATCTAATACACTACTTAGAATAGCTTCTGCTTTATCAAACTTTAATCCTTTATTCTTAATAATATCCTTTGCAATTTTTGGATACTCTTTAGTTTTTTTAAATGTATAATTAAACACTTCATTTGAGGACATTTTAAGCCATAGTTTTTTAGCTCTTCGGTAATCTCCAGTACATAACACAGCACCATTTAATGCTCCGATAGATGTACCAGTAATGATATCAATTTTTATACCAAGTCTCATCAAAGCTTTATAAACACCAAGCTCATAAGAACCTTTGGCTCCTCCACCAGACAGTACTAAAGCTCTTTTCACAATATCACCTCTCTAACATTATAACACTATTTCTATGTTTTGTTTATAGTAGAGAGACATACTTTACATATAAAAAATAAAAACTGCTAAAGCAGTCTTTATTAATAATTACAACAAGAACCACAATCTACATTAGTACATACATTTTCTTCACAACATGAGTAATCTGGTCTATAAGTATGTTTAAAAATATGATGATTGATTATTTTAGTTCTAATTGGACAAACATGTGGAACTATATGTTCAAAAGTCCTATTTACAACTCTTTCTCTCATAGGTTCAATAATTGGAGTCCCAGTACTTACACCTCCGAAACTCATTGGACCATTATTTAAATTTTGGCCTTGTTCAAAATCAATATCAATAGTACCACTATTGTTAGTAATATCAATTGCACCATCTTGACCAGGCATCATAAATGGATTTTGATTAGCATTATCAAACATTATATATCCTCCTATCTAGTGTATACTATTCAAAAGGATAAATACTGTATAATCAAAACACATAAAAAGTACACCGAAGTGTACTTAATTTTTATATTAGAATATTAACATAGCCATGCAAAGTATTATTACTGATGCAAGAGCAAGAGATAGTATTACTTTTAATACCCATTTTAACCAAGTAGTATATTCTACACCTGCTAAAGCAAGACCAGCCATTATAGCACCACAAGTTGGTGTAAATAGATTAACTAATCCATTAGCAGCAACTATAGTCATTATACTTGATTCTACATTGTAGTTAAGTTGTGCAGCAAGAGGTCCAATAATTGGTGCAGATATTGCTGCAAGTCCACTAGAAGATGGAACTAAGAATGATAATCCTACATGTAATAAATAGTTAAGTGGTGTAAATAGTAATACTGGCATTCCTTTTAATCCTTCTGCAGCATTATATATTATGTAGTTATCTAAATGTGTAACTCCCATAAGTATTGTAACTCCACGAGCTACAGCAATTATAAGCACAACACTTAATATATCAGAAGCACCAGCTACAAAGTTATCTACAATTCCTTTTTCACCTTGCTTATTAATGATTCCAATTATAATTGCTGATATAAAGAACCATAATGCAGCGTCAAAGAACCACCAATCGCCAAGAGCTGCTCCTGTTAAGAATGAAGAGAATGATAACCATTTAGTATCTACAAATTCTCCCCAAGGAATGAATCCAAATACCATTACTAAGAATGTGAAAGCAAATATCCATAATGTAGCTTTTTGTCTACCAGTTAAACTAACTTTTTCTGGATTCTTTTCTTCCTTACCATATTTCTTTTCCATTACTTTTTGTTCTTGTAATGATAAGAATGTAGATCCTTTATCTTTCTTTACCTTAGCAGCATAAGCCATAACAAATGCAACGGAAATACCAAGAGATACTAACCATAATGCTACACCAACTACCATGATTATACCTTGATTAACTGCTAACCCTTCAGGAAGTGCTGCTATCGCTGCTCCTGTTGCAAATGGGTTAACTGTAGATCCTAGAACCCCAGAACCTGCCCCTAATAATACTACTGCTGATGCAACAATAGTATCCATACCTGCAACTACCATAGTTGCTGCTAAAAGTGCATAGAATCCTACTGTTTCTTCAAGCATACCATATGTTGTACCTCCAATTGAGAAGATAAACATAAGGATTGGAATAAGTATTAATTCACGCCCTTTTAGTTTTTGCACTAGAGCTTGTATACCATTTTCTAAAGCTCCACTTGCTGATACAATGTTTAGGAACCCTCCTAAAACAAATATGAAAATACCCACATCTATGGCATTCTCAAATCCTAGAATTGGAGCCATCAGTATATCTGATAATTTTGCTCTTACTACTCCTGAACCATTTACTATTTCATCATCAACAAAACGAGCTTGTGGTAAGAAATAAGTAATAATGCCAAGAATAATTATAAGAAGTAAAATAATTGAAAATGCTGATAACCCAAATTTTAGGTTTTTCTTTTTGGCTTCTTTTTTATTAGCCATCTTTCTATCCTCCTTTATTTCAGAACAAATAACAGTTCCAGTATTACCTCTTACAGCATCAAGTACTTTGTTTAAGGAAGTAATAACAGAATCCTTATTTGTTTCTACCGAAAACTTTAAACATGCTTTTATCTTAGGTAGCATACTACCTTCTGCAAACTCAGAAGAAGACATATATTCATTAATTAATTTTTCATCTAAATATCTAATCCTTTGTTGATTCTTTTTACCATAATTTAAATATGCATAATCAACATTAGTTAAAATTATAAATTTATCTGCCTTTATCTCTTTAGCAAGTAATGAACTTGATAAATCTTTATCTATTACTGCATCAACACCTACTAATCTATCTCTAGTCCGTACTACAGGAATTCCTCCACCACCACATGCAATTACTATATTACCTTCATCTATTATCTTTTTAATTGCATCTATTTCAACTATTTCTTGTGGTTTTGGAGAAGGAACTACTCTCCTATAACTTTTGTTCATATATTCTTTGAAAACATACCCTTTTTCTTTTTCAAGAGCCTTTGCTTCTTTTTCTCTTAAAAAATTACCAATAGGTTTCGTAGGATTATTAAATGCTTCATCATCTTTGGATACTACTACTTGAGTAGTAACTGATACACATGTTTTCTTTATATTTCTTCTTTTTAATTCATTAGTTATAGATTGTCCTAAATGATAACCTATATAACCTTGGCTCATTGCATTACACTCTGGAAAAGGTATTTTATTATCGCCATTATCAAGTGCACTATTTATCATGCCTACTTGAGGCCCATTTCCATGAGTTATAACTACACTATATCCATTTTCTACTAAATCTACTATTTTCTTTGAAACATTTTTTACTTGTTTTAACTGTTCTTCATTAGTATTGCCTAAAGCATTACCACCAAGAGCAATTACTATTTTTTTCATTTTAATGTAGCATACATAACAGCTTTTATAGTATGCATCCTATTTTCAGCTTCTTCAAAAACTTTTGATTTAGCAGATTCAAATACTTCATCAGTAACTTCCATTTCAGTTACTCCAAACTTTTCTGCAATATCTTTACCAATTGTAGTATCTGTATTATGGAAAGATGGTAAACAATGTAAGAATATAGAGTTTTCACTAGTCATATTCATTAATTCAGTAGTAACTCTATATGGTGTAAGAAGATTAATTCTTTCAGCCCAAACTTCATCAGGTTCTCCCATAGATACCCATACATCTGTATAAACTACATCTTTACCTGCAGCACCTTCATTAACATCTTCTGTCAAAGTAATTGTACAGTTATTTTCACTTGCAATAATTTTAGCAGTATTTATTAACTCTTCACTTGGCCAAAGTTCTTTTGGAGCGCAACATGTAAAATTAACTCCCATTTTAGCACTCATTATCATAAGTGAATTACCAGTATTAAATCTAGCATCTCCAAAATATACAAGATTAAGTCCTTTTAAATGGCCAAAATGTTCAAGCATAGTCATAAAATCTGCAAGCATTTGAGTAGGATGAAATTCATTTGTTAATCCATTCCACACTGGAACTCCACTGTACTCTGCAAGTTCTTCAACTTTGCTTTGTTCAAAGCCACGATACTCAATACCATCAAACATTCTACCAAGTACCCTAGCAGTATCTTTAATTGTTTCTTTTTTACCCATTTGAGAACCAGTAGGCCCCAAATACGTAACATGCATTCCTAAATCATAAGATGCTACTTCAAAAGAACACCTAGTACGAGTTGAATCTTTTTCAAAAATACATGCAATATTCTTTCCAAGTAAATATCTGTGGTCCTTTCCTTGATGTTTTAGATTTTTTAACTCTACAGCAAGATCTATTAAGTATTGTAATTCTTCAGTAGTAAAATCTAAAACCTTTAAGAAATTTCTTCCACTTAAATTCATATTAATCCTCCCTTATAAGTGGCATACTCATACAACGAGGTCCACCTCTTCCACGAGAAAGTTCAGCACTTCTCATTTCTAATACAGTTATTCCAAATCTTCTAAGAACATCATTTGTAACATTATTTCTGTCATATACTATTACCACTCCAGGAGCTATACATAAAGTATTAGAACCGTCATTCCATTGCTCTCTTTCAGCAGCTACTGGGTCACCTCCAGCACATGGTATTAATGTAATTTCTCTTCCTAAATGTTCTTCAAGTATTTTATTAAGCATTCCACTTCTAGCTTTTACGTTTATATCATCTTCATCTTCGTCACCTTTTGTTATCTCATATACTTTAAGAGTACTTACGATTCCTGGATGATATGTGAATTTATCAACATCTATTTGAGTAAATACTGTATCTAAATGCATGAAAGCTCTACTTTCTGGAATTCTAAATGCAAGTACTGTTTCAATTGTAGCATCAGGATCTTTAAATATATTTCTAGCAAGTGTTTCAATAGCATTTGCACTTGTTCTTTGAGATATTCCTATTGCTAATACTTTATCATTTAGATTAAGTATATCTCCACCTTCAATATTATACTCATTATATCTATCAAAATATTTTGGAGTATCTTTAAAGTCTGGATGATGATTAAATATATACTCTGCATATATTGTTTCTCTATTTCTAGTTACAGAATACATCTTATTTAAACTTATTCCATTACCTATAGAAGCAAAATCATCTCTCGTAAAATATAGATTTGGCATTGGATCAACTATAAACTCAGAATCACTTTCTATCATATCAATCAAAGATTTACCTTTTTTTGCTTTTTCTACAGTTATTTCTTTTATATTGATACCTTCCATTGTTTTTAATACTAATTGTCTACTTGACTTTATATCCATCAAAAAGTCATATACAAGTCCTCTGAACTTTGGAGTTCTTACACCAGCCTCGTATATGTATTGTTTTATAAATGTTTCTTTTATTTCTGGATCCAAATCTAATACTTCTGTCATTAAGTCTTCCAAATAAACAACTTCTACTCCATTATCTTTTAATATCCTTGCAAATTGATCATGTTCTTCTTGAGCTACCTTAAGATATGGTATATCATCAAAAAGAAGTCTTTCCAAAGTATCTGGAGTTAAATTTAATAATTCCTTTCCTGGTCTATGTAACAATACTTTCTTTAGTGGTTTAATTTCACTTTTTATATTAATCATCACTTACCCTACCTTCCTTATTCTAAAAATATTATACAACATTCTACAAAAAAAGAAAAGCCTTTTTTACAGGCTTTTCAGAATAAGATTACCCAGTTTAGGCTCTCCCTTATTATTCCAATTCTAATATAATATATTAAAAGAAAAATGTAAACACTTTGAAATAAAAATGTAATAATTTGACATATAATATGTAAATATAATACAAATATAAAAAGGCGATTAATATCACCTTTTATTCACCCACATCATCAACAGGTTCAGTAGTATCTGCTTCTCCCCCAGTAGAAGTGCCAGGATCATCTGGATTATCTCCAGGAGTAACAACTTCCCCAGTAGGTTCTTCAGGATTTGTAATTACTTCTTCAGTATTCTCAGTTACCTCTTCAGTTGTTTGTTTCTCAGTTGTTTTCTTTTCTTCTTTCTTAGGAGTTACTTTCTTAGTAACTTTTTTCTCATTACTAGAAGTATTTGTAGTTGTAGACTTATATACTGCACTCTTAGTAACAGTATGAGAATTGCTACCATCACCATCATATGAAGATTGTAATACTTCTCCATCTACTACTTTCTTAATCATTTCTTTAGAAAGTTTAATTGATTCTTCATCAGGAACAGTTACATAAAGACTTTGATATGGATAAGTATATGTATAATCCATACTTCCTGTACCTGTTAGACTATTTGATGTAATAGTCCATTTAGAATTATCTCTAAGTTGCATCTTAGCAAGTTTAATTATATTTCTCATAGGCATATCTGTAATCATACTATCCTCTAAAGAGTTTAATAATGAATTATATTTAATAATAATTGAAGGTTTTGTACATTTTCTAAATATTGCTTCAATCATAGCTTGTTGATTCTTACCTCTTTGATTATCACCAGCATTAAATGTTTTTCTTTCACGTACAAATGATAATGCTTCCTTACCATTTACTCTGTTATATCCTTTACTAAAGTTATAACCATTCCAACTTTGGAAATCATATTCAGAGTATACATCTACTCCTCCCAAAGCATCTACTATATTAACTAGACTACTAAAGTTAACTTTAAAGTAATAATTAATTTTAATACCAAGTAAATCTTCAATAGTAGCAACAGAAGTATCAAGTCCATATATACCAGCATGTGTTAGCTTATCTTTATATCCATCAGTATCATGTAATTGTACATAATAATCTCTTGGAATATTTGTCAGTAATATTTGCTTAGTTTTTGGATTAATAGTAATAACCATATTAACGTCACTTCTAGAAGTCTCTGCTACTTTGCCATATTGATCCATACCACTTATATAAATATTAAATACATCTTTTGTAACATTTAAGCCATCTGATTTTATAGGCATCTTAACTTTAAATGTATATAAAACTCTTGTTTTATCACTAAAGCCTTTTATTGATGCATTACCAGATTTTTCTAATTTTGCTTGTTGAGAACTTTCTAGTAAAATTCCTGCAATTTTTCTATTGAATAAACTTGTTGCTAAAGATTCTAAGTTTCCATAGCCAACATTAGTAGTTTTAACTTTATTAGTAAGTGTACTAAGTGCTTTCTTAGTAGCATCACTATTATCGTTATAATACCCTAAATTCTTATCTGCAATATCAGCAATATCTTTATAAACACTTTCAGATCTTACTAATACGTTATAAGTATATTCTTTATATTCCATACTCATATCATCTAACAATCCTAATGTCCTATAAATAAAGAATGAAGCTCCTAAGAATAGAACACATAATAGAAGTGCTAAAACAGTAAAGAATCTTCTAGGTTTTTTTCTTATTTTTCTCTTAAACAAAAAGAAATTTATAATAAGGTTTATAAGAAATAGTACTCCTATAAATATAGATAAATACTTAATAGGAAGAACATTTGAAAGAAGTACTATTCCTAAAAGTATAATTGAACATATCATGAATAACATACCAACTACTTTATAGCCAGTAATTTTCTTTTTTCTATTGTTTTTACGTTTTCCCATAAAACAACTCCTTCAGGCAACAAAAAATGCCTATAGTCAATTATATCACTAAAATGACATTTTATTAATACTTTATCAGTTTTTTGTTGAAAACTTTACACCTTAATATGCTTTACCCCTTATACCATATATAAGGTCATTATTTATAAGATTAAAGGCATCATCTATATTATTAAGGATATCTTGAGCCTCTCTATAAGATAATTCTACGTTGAATTTTGCTTTCTTATCATCTTTTTTAGGATTAGCAGTAAGAACACTACTATCACAGTAAAAATACTTTTCTTTTCCATCTTTACTAACTATTTTAAGAACATCTCCATTAGTAAGAACATAAAACTCTGTTCTGACATCATACCCTTCGAGCAAAGAAGCATTTCCATCTTTATCTCTAAGAGCTTTTTTACCTGATTTGACAATTCTCAGATACATACATTTACCTTCGAAATAATTACTAACTTTTGAATATCTCATTCTGCCTACAACTTCTTTGTTGCCTTGATTTGTTATCTCGTATTGAACGTTATCCTTGGTACATGTAGATTTATCACCATCTTGGATATATCTAAGTTCATTTATAAATCTTTCTCTTTTTAAATCATCAGTTTTTTCTCCAGAATTTCTAAAAATAATTTTACCGTTTTTACCATCAACATTAATATCTCTAGTTTGATTCTTAGAAACACATTTAATAGTGTTTTTATTAACACTCACATTTCTAAAATTACGCATTTCATTAACTTTATCTATTATGTCAGATACTATTTGATTTTCATCAAAGCAAAGAACCAATCTATCAATAAATTGATCAATTAACATATCTTTGTCCATAATAACACCTCGGTCATCATAAGTATACTAAGAAAAACATAACTTTTCAATAAAAAAAGACAATCTTAATTGATTATCTAATAAACATAATGGCGTCCCCGATTGGAATCGAACCAACGACCTATTGCTTAGGAGGCAATTGCTCTATCCTACTGAGCTACGAGGACAAAAAATAATACCTTATATATTATAACATATTATTATAGTTTTAAGGTATTATTATTTTCTACACCTAGTTTTTAAACTTTTGTGTTCAGTTCTAGAAACTTGTTTTATTTCATTGTTTTCGTTAATGATTAAATGATTTAATGCTAATTTTCTAACTTTTTCGTTTTCAGACTCTAATAGCAATTCTATAGCACCAGGATAATCATTTGTATGTAAAAAGTCACTTAATGTAGGAACGGTAACAGTAGGATTATAATCATCTGCTACAAATTTATATCTATGAGAATGCCCAGATAATCGTACTCCATTTGATTCAAAATTATGACTAGCATGACATATAACTATATCATCTTTAGTATGAATGCCTATGATTTGTTCACCATATCCAAGTGGTATTATATCATCACGATATTTCTCAATTACTGATTTTAAGTTTATACCATATTCTCGTAAAAATGCTTCTTCATGATTGCCAAAACCTAAAAAGGTTAAAATACCATCTACCTTTGGATAATTCTCAATTAATTCTTCTAATTGTTCTTGAGGTGTTAATATACATTGCTTATCTCCTTGCAATAAATCACCACAATGAAAAACTATATTAATATTATGTTTAATACAGTAATCATACATCAATTCAGGATAACCCATATTATATTTAACATGTCCAATGTGAGTATCTGCTACGGCTAAAGCCCTAAAGTTTTTTCTATTTATATCGTTATTAATAGTAACGATTTGTTCTGACTCTAAATTCTCTTTATTAAATACATAATTCCTAGTACCACTGTAATTATAAGAATTAGTTATATTAAAACCTTCGTTTTTTATGCTTTGAATTCTATTCTTTAATTCTTTCTTAGTAATACCTAACCTAGTACATATTATATCTGTTGATAATTCTTCTTTTATCAAATTTAATAATTCTCTATTTATATCTGTCATCATTATTCCCCCACTATAATAGTACCATATCAAGGACATTTCTTCAAGTTTAAAAAATAAAAAAACTGCATTAAATGCAGTCATTTTTTTTAATAATTTTTATGCATAAATGTTGGGATTTCTATTTCTTGAGGTTCAAAGTATGAACCACCTTCATCATCCTCATCTTCATCATCATCTATATAACTTGTTTCAATAGGAGCGTTAACTTGATTATACAATGCTTTTTTATTCTTCTTATCAAATCCTGTAGCAATTACAGTAACTATTACTTCATCAGTTAAGTTTTCATTGATAACAGATCCAAATATTGTATTTATATCCGTATTAGCAGCAGCTCTTACTACTTCAGCAGCTTGTTCTGCTTCAAATAATGTAAGATTTGCACCACCAGTTATATTTATAATAGCATCTGTAGCACCATGTATTGAAGTTTCAAGAAGTGGAGAGGCAACTGCTTGTTTCGCAGCTTCAATAGCTCTATCTTCTCCCATACCAATACCGATACCAATAATAGCATTACCAGAGTTTTCCATTACTGCACGTACGTCCGCAAAGTCTAGGTTAACAAGACCTACTACAGCAATAAGATCTGAAATTGATTGTACACCACGAAGTAAAACATTATCTACTTCTTTAAATGCATCAAGCATTGGTGTAGATTTATCAATTATTTCTCTTAATCTATCATTAGGTATAACTATTAATGTATCTACATGTTCTCTTAGTTCTTCAATACCTTGCATAGCATTATTCATTCTTCTCTTACCTTCGAAAGAGAAAGGACGAGTTACTATACCAACAGTAAGTGCTCCTAAAGACTGAGCAATTTCTGCAATTATTGGAGCAGCACCAGTTCCAGTACCACCGCCCATACCACATGTAATAAATACCATGTCAGAACCTTTTAAGGCTTCTTCTATTTCTTTTTTTGCTTTTATAGCAGTTTCTTTACCAATTTCAGGTCTTCCCCCTGCACCAAGGGTACCTAGTTGTATCTTATGTTCTGCTTTTGAAGCATTAAGCGCTTGAGCATCAGTATTAACCGCAATAAAATCAACACCTCTAACTCCAGCATCTATCATCCTGTTAATGGCGTTACCCCCGCCACCACCAACTCCTACTACTCTAATCTTAGCTAGTTGGTCTGCCATTGCTAAATCAAACATAACTTCATCTCCTTATTCAAATATCCTTCCAAATATTTTTCCTAGTACGCTGCCTGTCCCCATTTTTTTTCTTGCTTTTAGCATATCATCGACCTTTTCGTCTGAAAACATTGTATATTCTTTTTCTCTTAAATTAAGTTTATTAACAAAGTACTTAATAGCACCATAACAAGTTGCATACTTAACATCTCTTATACCGATTATATTAGTACTAAGGACTTGACCCTTACTACCATAAACATCACTTACAAGAGCATCAAACCCTAACATTGCAGTAGATGCTCCTGTTACTATTATATAACTTATTTCACGATTTGTTAAGTTGTTTACATCATTTTTGACATTTTTAAGCATCTCAATAATTTTAAATTCTATCGTTTCTGCTAAAGGGTATTGATTAAGTTCAAGTTCTTGATCTAATCTATTAACAATTTTATAATTTTCATCTGAATCTGCATATTTTCTATTAGCAACTCCATACTCTTCTTTAATTGTCTTAGATTTATCCTCTTCAGTTTTATAATTGAAACTAATAGCTTCATCAATAGCATCAGAACCAATAGAAACAATTGACTCTTTTATAAGTATCCCTTTATTGAAAACTGATAATACAGTCTTTTCTTTACCAATATCGATTATTGCAACAATCTTTTTATCAAACTCTTCATCAGATACTGCTGCATAATTAGCTATTGAAGAAGTAATAATATCAACTACCTCAATCCCCATATTTTCAAGTATTCCTACAACTGAATATACATTCTTTTTAGGTACAGATACTACAACAGATTTTATTGAAAGCTTATCACCTTGTAATCCTAATGGATTTTTTACTTTTTTATTATCATTTATTTTATATTCAATTGGCATAATACTAACTATTTCTGTTGAAGCATTAATATTCTTCTTAACAGATTTTTGCATACAGTTGAATATAACATCACCATCTATAATATGATCATCTGAATGAATATTAATATCACCAGTTGCTATACTTATATCTCTATTATTAGATGGAACAATGGCAAGTACTTGTTCTATTTTAGCCCCTAACTTACTTTCAAGTTCTTTAATGACTTTCTTAATAGCGCCAGTAATTGCATTTGCATCTACAATTAACCCCTTTCTGACACCTTTCGAAGGAGAAATAGCAGTTGCTAATACATTAAATTTTTCGTTATACTCTTCCATTGTAACTGCTTTAATAGTATCAGTTCCAATATCAATACAAGTGAAAATCTTTCTCATAAGCATCCCTCTATACCTTAATAAAATTATACAATATATGTAGAAAAATAACAACCAAAAGTTATTAAAAAGCAAAAAACAATAGTTATATAACTATTGTCATTAAGTTATTGCTGACAATTATAAGTTTTCTGTATAGTTCCACATCTAACAGAGATTGTTCCACTAAAAGGATATGTAGCACAATCAGATTCATATTTTAGTTGTCTATACTCACTTTTTAATTTTTGAATATAATAAGTGCCATCAGTACAACTAACTAAACTATCAGGTTCATCATCACTGATATTAAAATAAATGAAAGCACCAACAAAGATAAGTAATAAAGCTATTGCTATTGTTAATTTATTATTAGACTTTTTTGCCTCTTTATCATTCAATTTATAACCACAATGAATACATGTTTTTATACTATCACTTATTTCTTTATTACACTCTGGACATTTTATCAAAGACATTTAAATCAACTCTTTTCTATCATATATATTATATCAAACTAGCAAAACAAAAAACAATAGTTATATAACTATTGCTATTAAGTTATTAGAACCTTTATTAACTACTTTTGACATGGTCTGTTGAAATTTATATCTAACGTTTTCGGGCATCATTGCTATTTTAGATTGAATTCCTTCTTGAACAATTGTATCTAGACTCCTTCCAAATATTTCAGAAGACCATATACTATTTGGATCATCTTTACTATCTTTCATTAAATGATCAATTAATTCTTTACTTTGAGACTCAGTACCTATTATAGGTTCAAAACTAGACTCTACATCAACTCTAATCATATGAATTGAAGGCGCTTTTGCTTTTAATTTAATTCCGTATCTAGAACCTTGTTTAGTAATCTCAGGTTTATCTAGTTTCATATCTTTTATCGTAGGATTAGCAACCCCATATCCTGTTGTTTTAACCATTTTAAGAGCAGTTTTAAACTGTTCGTATTCTTCTCTAGATTCTTTATATTCTTGAAACATAGAGAGCAAATTTGCCTTATTAGAAATATCAATATCTATCATCTCATTTAATACATCTTCAAATAAATCATTTGGAGCTTCAAGATTTATAGTAATAATTCCTGTTTTAGGATCAACCTCAGACATATAGGCTTTTGATATATATGAAGAATCACTAAAATGATTAACTATTCCATCTACATCTCGAAGTTTATCTACTTCCACTACACTCTCTTTAATTTTATCAATATAAGCCTTTTTAACATAATGATTTGGTTTTAAAACACCTATCCACTCTGGAATATTAACATTAACTTCTAAAACAGGAAACTCGTATAATGCCTCACGAAGTATATTTGTAATTTCAACTTCATTCATATTTAATACATCTATAGGAAGAACAGGAACTTTATATTTATCTTTTAATTCTCTAACTAAAAGTAACGTGCTAGAATCAGTAGGTTTTGTAGTATTTAAAACCATTATATAAGGTTTATGAATTGATTCAAGTTCTTTAACTACTTTCTCTTCAGCAGAAACATAATCATTTCTAGAAAACTCTCCAATAGAACCATCAGTAGTAATTATAATACCTATAGTAGAATGATCTTTTATTACTTTCTCTGTCCCTATCTCAGCAGCCTCAATAAAAGGTATTTCATCTGGATACCAAGGAGTTTTTACCATTCTAGGTCCATTTTCATCTTCATATCCTTTAGCATTATCTATTACATATCCCACACAATCTACTAATCTCATATTACAAACCATATCATCTATTTTAATTTTAGCGACATTATTAGGAACAAATTTAGGCTCAATAGTCATTATTGTCTTACCACCACTAGACTGTGGTATTTCATCTAAAGTTCTCTTTCTTTCATACTCATCTTCAATATTTGGAACAACAAGTGATTCAACTACTTTTTTTATAAATGTAGACTTACCTGTTCTAACAGCTCCTACTACTCCAAGATAAATATCTCCTCCAGTACGATAGGCAATATTTTTTATTATCTCTTGTTTATCCACACAATCACTCTCTTTCTATTTAAATCTATGATAGAAAAAGATTATTATTACAAGAAAAAAGATATAATAAAATTATATCTTTATCTTTTTAATACTCTTTGTAATTCTACAAGTTGTTTATTATCTTGATATTCATAAATACCTGCAAAATCAGTATCAGATATTTGTCTATCATATATTCTTTTTGTTAACTCTTCTAAGTCCTTAACACTATAATCCATATCAGCATAGTATGGTTTTATAATTTGTAATTGCTTAGATACAGAATAATCCACAAAAGGATAATTAATTTGAGCAGCCTCAATACTAGCAATATCATAATATCCTTTTTTTAGTTGTGTTGCAAGACGACTTTTTAGATTACATAAAGAATGTTTTAAAGCAATAATAGTTTCATACTCAGTTGAAACTTTATCACTATTAGCATTATCTTTAATTAATTTAGACATTTTATCATAAACTAAATCTGCTTTATCATAAGGAGTATAAAGAGCCAAGAAATACTTATCTAAATCTCTAAAACCTAACTTAATCTCTTCTCTTAATACACAAATGTCTTTAAGTTCAGAATTATTGATATAGTTATTAATAGTAGAAAATAAACCTAAATCTTTTTTAGTAGATCTAAAATAAATATATGATTCATTTATACTTTCTTCCATATGTCCTGCACAACAAGCACGTGTCATAGTACCATTTCCATAAGATGTTAATAATAGTCTTTCTAAACTCTCTCTACCTTCTGAAAATAGTTTGGCATAATAATGCTTATTCTTTATTACCTCTCTTTTGTTATCAACACATTTCATAGTGCTACGCATAAAATAACCCCCTTTTTATGTCAATATCCACATCTTGTTTTTACGGGCTATATTATAGCACATTTTCTTTGATTTGTCAATCATATCAACAAAAAGGAACCACAAAAGTGATTCCCATAATTATTCTATTTAAATATTACTTTTATAGTATGCTTTTTAGTTACATTTTTAAATGTATACTTTTCAGTAAGTTTTACTTTCTTACCATCAACATATATAGCACTTATCTTATAACCAACAGTAGGTTTAATATTTACTGTATAACTTCTTCCATATTTTACAGTACCACTTTTTGTAATAGTACCTTTTCCAACTTTAGAAGTAGTTATTTTAAACTTATATATGGTAGCTTCAGCTTTTTCTGAATATTCATAAACTAAATTGTATACCTCATCTATATCAGTTGAACTATTTATCAAACTAATACCTTTATTAACTATAGATACAACCTTACTTTGATTGTATTTTTTATTATTTTTATATTTATTTAATTCTGCTACAGATTCTTTCTTAACTAATTTTAATCTTTGTGAATAAGTAGGTGTTTCATCAAGTATTTCTGTTAATCTTGATATAATATCTGAAGGTACTTCAACATCTTTAGTTACTTCATAATAATCGATTAATGAAATAGCCCTATCTATTACGTATTCATTATAATCTGCATCAGTATCATAATATAAATCATAACTTGCATATGTCTTTTTTAAAGCTTGCATTTTATTAGTAAGTCTTTTACTTCTAGCAGAATTATAGTCCTTATACTCTACTCCTGTAGTTTTAACAAGTTTTTCGATAGTTCTTTCATATAAAGACACCATTTCATCTACATTAACTGCGTTTGAAATTTCATTAACTGCATTATTAACTATATTAGTAACAGTACTATCTATTGGATAATTAGCTACTTCAAGTTGTCTATTATAATAGTTTTGAATATAAAGTGTTAATCCTTCTTTGATACTATTAATTTCTTTTTTAGTGTATATAACTTGTCCTATATAAATCTCAGGAGCAGTATTAATGCCTAATCTTTCTATTATTTCATAATCATCTTCATCATAGTAATCGTCATCGTCATCATCATCGTAATCATCTTCATAAGAACAATAATAACTAGATTCTAAAGATTCCGCAAATGAGTATAATTCATCATAATTACTAGCAATCATTCTTGATATTCCTAAAGCGTTTGCTAAAGATTCCCAATCAGTAGCAGCGGAAACTAAATTTTCAACAGTGGTTTTATCACCTTGAACTATACTTGAGTAATAATCATTATATTGATCCTTTATGTTAGTATAACAACCAAATTCTTGATCAATAATTTCAAGCATATTATCTTTAAATTCGTCAACTGTAGCTCCCATAACTTTATTATTATCAAACAAAACAAGAGTATCAAGAGTATATAAATCTTGGAACATTTCATCACTATAAACTGGTATATACATTCCGAAAAAGTAGAATAATTGATCTATTAAATCACTTTGATTTTCAATGCTATTAACCTTATCACATAGATAATTATAATAACTATCAATTATAGCTCTTATCTCATCAGAATACTCACGCTCAGAAGCAGAAAAATATATACTATCTACATCTTCTAATGCAATTTGTTTATAATATTCAAGTTCACTACCTACTGCTTTTATTTGTGCTTGAGTAGGTTTTGTTATTTTAAACTTTTGTCTTTCAGTAACTCTTTTTTGATTTAAAACTTTATTATTTGCGGCATTTACAGTATTAGGTGCAAATGTAATTAATAAAGATAAAACAATTGTAAATATAAATAATTTCTTTTTCATTTGCAACCTCCTACTTTACTACCTTATTAACAGTATTAGAATAAGAACTATATACTTTCTTACCATTTACTGTTCTATAAGCTTTTATTTTATAGAAATACTTCTTACCAGAAGTAAGTCCAGTATTGTTATATGAATTAGTAGTTACACTCTTTAATGCTGTATATTTACCATTTAAAGATGTAGATCTATAAATAGTATATCCATTAGCACCTGTTATCTTACCCCAAGATAGAGTAACAATGCCTTTCTTTGTGCTACTAACCTTTAATGTTGGTGCTTTCAAAATTGTTTTAGCGCCTTTTTTGTATGAATATCCAAAGAATATATCTTCAGGTACTGCTTTATATTTTGCTCTAACTCTATAATAATAAGTAGTATTAAAGTTAAGATTAGTATTTGTATAAGAATTAGTAGTTACAGTAGCAATTTGTTTATATGTTCCATTTAAACTAGTAGATCTTTCAATACTATAAGATAAAGCAACTGGTATTTTATTCCATGTTAATTTAAGACTATTATATGAATTATTAGTAACTTTCAAATTATAATCACTTTGAGAATAACTTGCTTTACCTACAGTTAGTTTAGAAGTAGCATTCACTTTATAATCCCTATATGGATTATTAGCAGTAGCAACTATATATGTAACACCTGGAGCCTTTGCAGTTACTTTTCCTGTAACACTATTAACTGTTGCTACATTAGGATCTGTACTACTCCATACTACACCTGCATTAAATGTTAAAGGATTATCTTCATCATCTAAAGCTTCTGCTTCATATGTGAATTCTTCACCAACAAGAAGTTTCCAATAACTAGCTCTTGATGTAATATTTACTTTTCTAGCATCTTTATGTACAGTGATATCTACACTATCACTTAAACTACCATCAAAATTCTTAACTGTTATAGTAGCAGTTCCAGCACTAACTGCAGTTAAATAACCCATTTCATCTACATCTACAACTTTTCTATTACTACTTTTATAGTAAACTTCTTGATTTGTAGCATCTGCTGGCATAATTCTTACATTTAATGTTGTGTAGAATCCTATACTGACATCTTCTAAATCTTCTTTATCAAGAATAGCAATACTAGTTTGATGAACTACTCCATTAACTGTAACTTGACAAGTAACTTCTTTACCATCTACTGTAGCTCTTATAGTAGTGGTACCAGCACTAACTCCAGTTACTTTTCCTGTTACAGAATCAACTGTAGCAATTGAATTATCATCACTAGACCAAGTAACACTCTTTAATGATGTAGCAGGTCTTACAAGTGTTTCTAAATAAACATTATCACCTTCATCAACTGTAGCTTTATCATCTTTGATAGTAAGTTCAGTAACACTTACAGAATCGCTTGCAGCATAAGCAGCTTCTACAGCAGCCTTTGCATTTACTACACCATAAGCCAACATTTCATCAAAACTATCTAAACTAGCACTAGCACATATTATATTGTAAATTTGTGCAGGTGTTAAATCAGGATTTGCATCTAACATAAGAGCTACAACTCCTGCAACTACAGGTGAAGCCATAGATGTACCACTCATATAGTCATAATCATCACCAGGTATAGTACTTAAAATATTATTACCCGGTGCAGTTATATCTTTATATGTACCATAATCTGACCAATAAGTAGCATTATCATATTTATTTGAAGCATTAACACTAATTACTTCTTTAAAATCAGTTGGTGAAGAAAATGCATTAGTACCATCATTACCAGCAGCTGCAACCATAACAATACCTGAATTATAAGCATCTCTTATAGCAGCTTCCATAGCCCTATCTCTTCCTTCTACACCAAAACTCATATTCATTACTTTTGCGCCACTATCTTTAGCAAAATTTATAGCATCAATAATGTCTGCAGTATATAAATATTCTCCATCTGGACTAGATCCTACAACCATTAGATCTACTAAATCATTATTTGACCCAGAAGCAACTCCTGTTACTCCAAAATTATTGTTTGAAGCAGCAATTATACCAGATACATGAGTACCGTGTTCTCCAATATCATAATCTTTAGGTATAGCGTTACCACCAACAGTTAAGTAATACTTTTCAGTGTCTACTAAAGTATCTTGTAAATCTTCATGTAAAACATCTACACCAGTATCAATTACAGCAACTTTAGTAGTACTATAACCACCATGTCCTTCAATTACACTCCATGCTTCCCTAGCTTTAATATTATCTAAATGATATTGGTATTTAGGACCTTGATAAACAGCATTATCATTTTCGAAAAAGCTATACTTATAATTTGGTTGTACATACTCAACCTTGTCATTATCTTTAAACTTTTCAATAGCCTCAACCATTGTATCTTCACTAGAAATTTCTACTAAAGATGCCTTGCTATCTTCAGAAACTTCAATTATATCTATACAAGAAGCATCTTCGCTTTTTACAGCAGATTTTATAGCTCTGTTAGACATATTATCTTTAAAGATAACAATTAATTCCCCTTCTTTATACTCTGACTGTTCTAACATTTCTTTAGCATCTATGTTTTCTTTATCTGCCTCTATACCTTCAGCATATACACAAACGCTTGGAAAAAGAGTTAAAATAGTCACAAAAAACAGTGTAAGTAATCTTTTTTTCATATCTATCCTCCTTATCTTACCTTACTATTTAAATATACCAAAAATATGACAAAAAAACAAGTATAATACTTGTTTTTACATACTAATTTAATCAAATATTTTTTTAACTTTTTCCTTAAGTTTTTCATCGTCAATAATAGATAAAACTTTTTGCTCTTTATCATATAAACCAATAGCTTTTTCATATGATAGGATCTCTTCTTCAACCTTTTTTAATCTTTTATGAATAGCATTACGAGATATACCTAAATTATCAGATATTTCACCCAAAGAAAGATTATCAAAATAATAATTTTTAAAACATTCTCTATCTTTATCTTCCAAAAGCTTTTCATAGTAATCAAAAAGAATTGTTAAATATACTACATCTTTCATTTTATCATATCCTTAAATAAACCATATATATACTTTTCTATATCAAATACACTTAAATCAGACTCTTTTTCACCAAGACCAACATATTTTACAGGAAGACCAACTTCATCTTTAATAGCAAGTACAATACCACCTTTAGCAGTTCCATCTAATTTAGTAAGAACTATGCCTGTAACACTAGTAACTTCCTTAAAAGTTTTGGCTTGACTGATACCATTTTGTCCAGTTGTTGCATCTATTACAAGTAATGTTTCATGTGGTGCTTCGGGAATAAAATTAGATATAACTCTATTTATTTTTTCAAGTTCTTTCATTAGATTAACTTTGTTTTGGAGTCTACCTGCAGTATCTATTAAAACAATATCAAAGTTCTCTTCTTTAGCCTTTTTTAAACCATCAAATACAACAGATGCTGGATCTTTTAAGTTTTCATCACCTACAAAAGATGAACCAGTTCTATCAGCCCATTCAGCAAGTTGTTTAACAGCTCCTGCCCTAAAAGTATCAGCTCCTACCATAAGTACTTTCTTCCCTTTTTTTATTTCCTGAGCCGCTATTTTAGCAATTGTAGTAGTTTTTCCAACACCATTTACTCCTACAAATAAAACAACAGTAGGACCTTCTTTAGCATAATTAATTTTATTAACTAATACTTCATTATTAACATAAATAATAAACAGTTCATCTACTATTATCTCCCTAAGGTCAGAAGTATTTTCAATATGTTCTTTTTTTACTCTATCACGAAGTCTATCCATAAATTTCATAACTGTATTAACACCAAGATCTGCCATGACAAGTATTTCTTCTAAATCCATAAAAAACTCTTCTGTTATTTTATGATGCTTATCAGTTAAATTAACTAATTTAGATACAAAATTATCACGTGTCTTAGTAAGACCTTTATCATAAAGTTCAACTTCTTTTTGTTCCTCTTTAGAAGTATCCTTTTTAAAACTTTTTTTAAGTTTATCAAATAGACCCATTAATATCACCTGACAATATTATAACAAAAAAAATACAGTTATTAAACTGTATTTTATACATATTGTTCTAATATTTCTTGAAATTTTGGAGATAAAACTTGTAAAAGTGCAGGATCTACAACTTTTTCTAAAGTCCCATCTTCATAATGCACTACCATTACCTTGTAATTATCAGTTACATCAGATTCATCAGGTAATATTTCGTTTACAAATACGTATTCTTCACCTTCATGAAGAAGCGCAGCTAAGACAACTACTTTATCATTGCCTTCAAAAGTTATTACATCATATCGTTTAAAAGTCATATTAATTCCCCTTTCAGAACTTTTTTATATTTTAAAGTTTTCTACCTTTTTCAAACTCTTTAACAGCAGCAGCAGTAAGCACTCCACCACCACCTATAAAGGCAGTAGATCCAACACCAGCTGCTATTGTACCTAATACAGTACCACCAACTGGTCCAGTAAGAACCACAGCAGCAAGACCAAGAGTACCTAATGTAGCCGCTAGTTTACGACCACCTTTTGTATCTACTAACTCTCTAATTCTTGAGTTAACTCCATCCTTTATAGCTATAACTTTAGAGCGTACAACTGCCATTGTATTACCATCTATAACTGCAGAATTAACTTCTTCAATAGGAACTTCAGGAACCTCAGGAGATGATTCAGGTACAGATCCGCTTTGAGTTTCATAATCAACATTAAATTCATTATTATTAGCCTCTAAATCGTCTTCTGTTTTAGTATCCTCGTCATTAGTACCTTTAATTTTTGCTATAGTTTCTTCTCTTGCTTTAGCATCATCTATTGAATTAGCAATTTCTATAATTTTATCTTCTCCAAGATTGTATTTATCTGCATTTTTAATAACAGATAGTTTATAATTATCATCATTCATACTTGACACTATATGAACTATTTCAAAATCACGTAAATCAAATGCCTTAGCATCCTCTATAGCTACGTTCTTTAAATCATCATATTTAATAGACTCTAATACTCTAACAAAATCTGCAGCACGTAATTCTTTATTAGTACGATGATTTGATACGTAATTAGACATATACTCCATTATTTTATTCTTGTCATTAGTATTAATAAGTTCTTCAATTTCTTCCTCATTATAAAAATACTTTGCAGAGTTCGAAACATCTGATTTTATAGTACTCTTTATTCTATCTACATCTTCATCATTCAAACCATAATCTTTTGCATGATTCACAAATTCTTGCTTGAATGCATCATCATTAATAGTCAATAGTATATCACGTATACCTTCATGATTTAAACCAAAATCTTTGAAATTCTTTAAAACCTCAATTCTACTAGATTCTTTTTCCATTGAAAGAACAACCTCAGCTTTGTCATATGAATCAAGAATTTTATTACTTCTAAGTTCAAATACTTTTAAATAGTCTCTAGACAAGCCTTTAACTCTGTCTAATTCAGCATCATGTAATTTTAAATGTTCATCTAAAGTCATTACTTTATCTCCAGAATCACTATTCTTTTGTGGTTCAACTGGTTCTGGTGCCTTTGTATTATTCTTTACAAATTCATTAAATTCAGCACTATACTTTCTTTTTATAGCCATTAAATCTTTATTCATTGAATAATCATTATAAACAGCTGAATCAGGACCTTGTGATGATATAAACTGTGTAATTAAGTCCATTTCTTTATATTTTAATTGTTCTTCCTCTAATTTCTTTTGAGCGTTAGCATTAGCTCTTGCTTTAACAGATGCTATTTGACCTTTGTAACTTGCTATTGCATCATCTGCCATTCTAATTCTATTTAATAAAGATTCTCTTGCTTTTTGTTTTCCTTCACTAAAACTAGCTACTTCTTCTTCTAATTTTTTTGCTTTATCATCTTTTTCTTCTTTAAGATGTCCAATTTTAGCAGTTACACTTTTTATTTCTTCACCTTTTTCTTTTATCAAGCGATCATAACCAGCTATAGCAGGGTTTTTAATTGCAGCTGGAACACCTGTTCTTCTTTCTGCGGTTTCCCTTTTAGAAAGCAAATCAAATAAGTCCATAGATAAATTTTGCAATTCTAAATCTAATGGTTCTATCTCCTCATCAATTTTTTTAAGATCTTCCTCTAAAATGCCTTCTAATTCTTTTCTTTTTTCCTCAATTTGTTCATCAATCTTGTTATTTTCTTCTTCTAGTTTTAATCTTTGTTCTTCTTTTGACTTTAAAACATTTTCTAATGCTTGTACACCTCTGTCCATAGTCAATTCCTCCTTTTAAAAGGTTTGCCCCTTTTTTGCGCCCATATTATATCACAGCACAACAAAAATTGCAATATTTTACTACTTTAATAATAACACAAAAAAAAGTTTAAGTAAACTTTTTTTATCTGTATTTATCTATTTTTTTACATTACCAAATCTTCTATCTCGGTTATAGTATTCTTCTATTGCTCTATCAAAACATTTCTCATCAAAATCTGGAAAATATTCTGGTGTAAACAAAAACTCTGCATAAGATATTTCCCATAATAAGAAATTACTTATTCTTTGTTCTCCACTCGTTCTAATTACATAATCTACATCAGGTAATTTATTATATAATTTTGTACTAAAATACTCTTCTGTTATATCTTTTTCCTCTATTAATCCTTCTTTTAATTCATTTGCTATTTTCTTTGAAGCATCTACTATTTCAGCTCTACCACCATAGTTTAGACAAAAATTAACTATTAATCCTTTATGATCTTTAGTCCTTTCTTCTAACTTTTTCATAGAAGAATAAACTTCATCACTAAGTGGTTCTTTCCTACCTGAAAATATTATTTTTATATCATCTTTTTTATATTTTTTACTACTTACACTAAACCATTTCATAAACAGATTCATTAAGTAATCTACTTCATCTTTTGATCTTTTAAAGTTTTCTGTTGAAAAAACATATAAACTAAGTACCTCTATATCAGTCTTTCTAGAAGCATGAAGTATTATCCTTTCTAACATTTTAGAACCCGCTAAATGACCTTCACTTCGTATTTTTCCTCTTTTTTTTGCCCATCTACCATTACCATCTACAATAATAGCAACGTGTCTAAGTTTTTCCATATTCCCTCCTCATAATTAATTATATAATAAATAGTTTTAAAAAAACAAGGACTTACATCCTTGTTTAATCAAACATATCACTTATTGTGTAAACATATATTATATCTTCTATAGAAAAATCACTTTTTTCTATAACATTATAATATAGTATCTTATTTATATCATTTATTATAGTATCAATATTAGAAATATCTTCTAAAGAATTTTCAGGAATATTTATACTGCTTAATTCATACTTATCAGTAATAACTTGTTTTATATCTTTATTATTCTCTATATTTATATTATTTATAATATTGTTATACGGACTAAGTATAAGTTTATTTATTTCATCTATTACTTCATCAGTTTTTAGGTCTTGCTCACCTATTAATTTATCTTGATATATGTAATATGAATTAGCAAGTTTAAACAACGATATTAGTTCACTATTACCATTAAAAAGTAAGAACTTTTCATTGAAAATATCGGTATCTAATTCATCATAAAAACCCTTTAATTCCATTATCTGATTATCTATATCCATATATAGTTTATCTATTGCTTCATCTTTATTCTTCTTATTTTTTGAAGCCCAAGTAGCTTTAGTTAACTTATACATTAATCCTAATTTAACTTGTTCTTCACCACTTAATAAATAAACTTTTTTAGATAAATCACTTAGCTTACTCTCTGCTTTTTTGATTTCACCAGACTTAGTTTTTACTAAACCTTTATATTTATCTTTTTCATCATATAACTTTTTCATATCATCTAAGATATAGTTATACTTTAAAACATAAGAATATTCTTCAAGAGTATGTTTTAATTTAATAAACTCTTCAATAACACCATCAATATTATCACCAATAGCATTTAAATCAGTATAACTACCTATAACACTATCTATTTTTTCTTTAGTGAAATCATTTGGATTAAGTTCTTTATTCATAAACATATCATACACACTAGATATATTTATAATTTCATTATCATTAAGTTCTTTTAAACTTTGATATTGTTTTATTAAACTATTATTAAAATCTTTTAATAGTTTTTGTTGTTTTAGTGCTAAAAACTTATCAAAATTTGATTGATATTTATAATAAAGAGTCTTAAATGTTAATTCCATATGAGTAATTATATTTGATTCTTTCCAGTATAATTTTTCAAATGCTTCACGCAGAGTTCTATTATTTAAATCATCCTTATTTTGTAAGAAAATCTTCATATATTCATAAAATACTGGACTATATGAGAAATCGCTTAATTGCAAATTAACTCCTGCTTCTTTATACATTGATAACACACTAGATATTGTTTTATTAACATCTTCATATGTTACTTTATCTTTACTCATAATATAAAGCATTTTATCAAATTCCATCTTTTCATAAGAAGTATTATACTTACTAAACCAATGATATTCATTAGCTATTTTATTAATTAATTCACTTTTATCTGCATATTTTTCTTTTGGTAATTTAGCAAGTACTGCTTCTTTTCTAGATTTGATTTCTTTTATAACATCTTCTTCTTTTACTTTATACTTTTCTAGTTCTTTAGAAATACTATCTTTATATTTCTCTATATTTTTTTTATTATTTTTAGGTAAAGTGGATAATACTTCTTTTTGAACTTCTATTTCTTTTTTTAACTCTTCTATCATTTTGCTTCTCCTTGCTCACTTGCATTTTGAAGTTCACCTGTTAAAAATTTTAAATAATCTTCAATTATTTTGTAAACCTCTAATAATTCATCATAAGATAAGTCCTTAATATTATCCATTTTACCACTCCTTATTTTATTATTAAATATTGATATACTTCTCCAATATAATTATTTCCATCATACAGAGATATAACTACTCTATATGTTCCAGATACTAAATTACTCTTAGTAGTTAAGAATATATTTGTATTATTTGCAGGATATCTTGTTAATAAGAATTCATTTGGTGTACTAGTAGTTGTAAATTGATTTTGGAAATAATCTCGTATATCTACTAACTCATACTCTGTTGAGAAAGGTGTATTATATTTTCTTCTTTTCATAGATATACGTATTTGTGGATTACTAAGCATAGAACTGTATTTGTATGTAAATACTTCTGTGTTATTGTCATTAAGATTCTTGCCTGTATCTTTATCTATTATAACTTGTTTTTCAGGCAATGTCACATCTAATCCGTAAACACTGTCAAGTACATTAAACGGAATTGTAGTATAATCCGAAGATACTAATCCGTAATATATACCATCAGGTGAGCTAAACGACTCTATTTTCATAGTATACTGACCAGGAGCCAAAGATTTTGTCGTATGAAGTTTAATTCTTGCAAGTACGTTTGAAATCCTTTCAGCAATCTTAATTCTGGTTGTTCCATCGACTCTCGGATAATGTAAAACTCCATCTAGTTCATATGATACCCCAAGTAAACTAGCCCCAGTTACTTGATCATTATTAGAATCAAATATTGTTATTTTAATACCCATTTGACTTTCAAGAGCAGCTGTATCGTAAACTGGAACGCCTTGATATGTATTTTGAACATAATTAGTTGTTACATTAAGTCTTACTTCATCACCAGGATATATATTATTAGTACTTAAAGTACCTGTAACATCTATAACTGATTCATCACCATGAATCAAGTTGTATTGCATTGCTGCTTGTTGTAAACCTAAAACCCCTACAATAGTTTGTCCACCACTATTTCTTAATTCTATTAGTAATGATTTTCCTATTACATTTGAATTAATACCACTTTCACTGAAATCTACTATAGCAATGAATTCCTCTTGTGCTATATCATTAGTTGTATCAAAATATGCAACATTGTTAGCAGAATCACTATAAGTGTTAGTAGGACTTGTACTACCCATCCGTATAAACCGTGAGAAATCATAAGTTACTTCTTGATTCTGTTGAAACTCTGTCTGTGCAGCAGCATAATCTGCAGCACTAACTATATAGTAATAGTAACTTGGATCAGCATGATTATGTAAATCTATTAGTGTTATCTTTGTTTTTTCAGGTAAAACATAATCTGAAACTAAAGTACGATAACATCCAGTTTGATAGAAGTTTTGTTGTTGTACAAATAGTGAATAGTAATTACTATAACTACCAGTTGTAGTAATATTTATAGCATCACTTGCAAATAAACTGTAATGTTTACCAGGAGCTGCTGTACCTTCATAATCGTTTGTAGTAAATAGTGCTCTAGTTAAATGTATTTCAACATTAACTCTCTCTATTATACTTTCTAGATCGTTTACTGGTGTTACTACTACTAGTGAGATAACAACATCACCCATATTACCAGAAGTATACAAGTTCTTTGAATGGTACAAGTAAAATTGTAATACTGGCGTCATTATCGAATTTTCACGTTTATAATTAATCGTACCATTTATAGGATGATCTGGATCAGATAAGAATACTGTTTCACCATTGTTCATCCAACCTGATGACGGTGTCTTTATCGCTAGCCCCATATTATTGTCAGCAGCTTGTTGACTACTAGCAATTCTTGGTATTGTTTCTGGATCTACTAGATTAACACCATCCGCTAAATCTGCATAATTAAATCCTACGATAGAGAATACAGCATTTGGTCCAGAATGCATTACTAAAGGTAAATCAACAGTACCAAGAGTCAAGTATTTTGATGCTGTAATTGTCATTGGATAAGATGATACTTGTTCACCAATAGACCACATATAGTAATCTGCATCATCTGGCGTTGGAGTAATATAATCAACTTTTATCTTTCCAGAATTATCCGCCAAATCAAAGTTAGAATAAAATCCATCTACAGTAATATCATGAGTTTGTCTATAGTGTTCACCAAGTACATAACTACCTCTACTATACATGTATAAATCTGTTGAAGGTACTACATCATCATAATCATATTGTTCATTATATAATCCTGTAGATATAACTCCTTCTCTTGTTCTTTGATACATTCCAAAGAATGTCATTCCATGTACTTCACCTGGAACAGATATATTTTGAGTTTTGGCAATGTTTAAAACTTTTCCTTCAAGAATATATACTCTATTATCAACATTCTTTGTAACTGTTTTATTTTCTTCATCAATATCTACTGCTGCAAGTGTTTCAACATTGTTTATATCTACAGCACTTGTAAATTCTTCAAGTAAGTTAGCACCTGTTTTTAAATATAATGTCGTTCCATTTTTTATTTTTAATTCTGCAATTCTACTTATTGAGAATTCTTCATCATCATAATCATTTGTTCTATCCTTTGCACCATATAATTCAAAACAAGAATTATTAATTATTACTCTATCTGCTCTTTGTAATGAAATGTTTCTCTTTATATCATTAGCACTTCCATAATTATCGATTGTTATATAACTGTAACCTGATGTAGAAGAAGCATTACCACTACCAAATATAGAACCATCAATATTGAAATTATTATGTGTCGCAGCATCTATATATATATCTATTCCTCTAGTTACACTGATGAATGAGAAGTCGTAGTTTGCACTACCTGAAGCATTGGCTTCACCACCACCAAATACTGTTCCACCAATTGAAATATCACCTTGAACTAAATTAGAATTATTAGGAATAGTATTATAACCGATGTTTACTCTTGTATAACCATATACTCTTGAGGTATTAGCTCCTCCGTAAACATTTCCACCAATAGTTGCACCCGCAATGTTTACTGTACTTATTGAATTGTTATTTGCTTCAATACCAGTTTGAGCGGCATTACCACCACCAAAGACATTTCTACCTACATTTGTAGTTCCATCTATTGTAACTGTAGCATTTCCATTTACAACTGCAGCAGAACCATTACCACCGGCATATACACTATCTCCAATAGTTGATGAAGAAATATATACATTTGTATTTCCAGTTACAACACCGGCATTACCTCCACCGTATATTGAACCGATTATACTCGAATTTACAAAATTTACAGTAGTGTTATTATTAACAGCAGCTTGGTTACCACCACCGTATAATTGTCCACCAATTGCTACACCATTACAATTTATATTTGCATAATTAACTGGTGCTAAGTTACCTCCACCATAAACATTGTGAACATAACCTTTAGTAAGATTTATATCAGTAGTACCAGTAAGACCACCACGGTTATTACCGCCATATAAATTAGAAACGATTAAGTTTTCACTATTTTGTACAAATGCATCTCCAGAAGATGATATTCCTACAATAGATTGTTCATCCATTTCAAAATTAGCCACTGGATCATTAGAATAAATAGTAAATGTAAATGAATGAGTAGCACCAGGTGCTAGTTCAAATGGATTATTTTCATCATATTTATTTATTTGATTAAAAGTATATATTCCGTCATCTTCTGTTATGTCATGATTACTATAATTTGAATAAAGAGTTGAACCTTGATCCTTAAGTACACCAGACCATTCTGTTATTGTTTTATCACTATTATTAGTAACAGTAACATTAACAGTTACCACAGAAGTATAATCTGTGTCTTGCCAATATGGATCTACTGCTACAGCACTAGTAGTAATATCCATATCTATTTCTGTTTCGTTATTAAATGTTGTTTTATTAGTTTGGGCAGTACTTATATGACTTGTTGTAACAGTACCAGATTGATTTGAACCACCAAATACATTTGTAGCAGTACCACTCTTTAAAATTATATTTGAAGTTGTAAGACCTGCTTGATTACCGCCACCAAATATACTTCTAGTGTTCGTACCATCTAAAGTTACAGTTGAAGTTGTAGTTGTAGCTTGATTACCACCACCGTACACATAAGTAGCTCTTCCAGAGTTTAAATTAACATATGTTGTAGTTGTTGTACCACCTGCATTATTGCCACCATATACAGAAGTTGCTCTACCACCATTAATATTTACCGTACTTTGTGGTACCGTTCCAGAGGAATCTGATCCTCCGAATATTGAGCCGTTAACTGTAGCACCATTTTGATTTACTGTTGTTGATGTCGTAATACTTGCACTTTTACCACCACCAAATACATCGGTAGCAGTTCCGCTTGTTAAAGTAACTAACGTTTGAGTAGTAGTAGCTAATCGACCACCACCATAAATAGTACCTGCACTAGCACCATTTAAAGTAACATTTGCACTTGAAGTAACACCACCAGCATTATTACCACCATATACATAGGTAGCACTTCCACTAGTTAAAGTTACATTAGAAGTTGTTACATTACCAGATTGATTAGAACCACCATATATTTCTCCGCAATTTGCACCATCTAAAAGTACACTTGTTACCGGTACACCAGTTTGATTACCACCACCATAAGTGTAATCCACATCTCCGCCATATAGTTTAACTTGTACAGTACCATTTGGAGTACCTGCAGCATCGTTTCCACCAAAGACATTAGTAATATCTCCACCATTTATTGTTACTAATACATTACCTTCAACATATGGTGTATAAGTACTAGATCCTTTACCACCACCGAAAACTGAACCTATGTTACCTTTGTTTACGGTTACTCGTGTATCATAACTAGAAACTGTATTAGTATTAGTAGCACCATTTACTGTACCATAAGCACTACCTCCGAATACTTCTCCAGAAATAGTAGGTCCAGGATTTATACTGCTATCTCCAATTGTTACTCTAACGTTTTGGGTAACGTAAGTACCAGGGTGATCATTATCATTAGCTATATAACCACCTTTTCCTCCACCAAAGACATTAGCAACAGTTCCATTTACTATATTTACATTTGTGCTTCCATAAATTGTTCCTTTTTCATTAGAACCACCATAGACAGCACCAGATACTGTGCCTCCAGTCATTTCAATATTAACTGTAGAACTAATACTTGAAGATCCAGAACCATTGTTGTTACCTCCGCCATAGACAGAACCACTTATTGTTCCACCATGTACCCATATATTGGTCGTTGTTGTTCCACTTGTTTTACTAACCCCTACAGCCGAGAAATTACCTCCACCATAGACATTACCATTAACAAGAGCATCCTCATCTATAATTACATTAGAATTGTCATTTGATCCGATTGTTTGAGACCCTGATTTACCATTACCGTTACCAAATACTGAACCGGCTTCAGCTCCCCACATAGTGTTATTATTGCTTGCCATTATTGTAGTATCTCCGATTTCTGCTCCGCCGCCAACATATACTAGTGAAGATCCTCTTAAAGTTCCATCACCTTCACTACCATCATAACCGTTTGATCCACCAAAGACGCTGTAATTTATTTTACCACCAGTAAGTTGAATAATTCTGTTACCATATGTAGCAGTAGTACCTGCTCCACCAGTTATCATATCGATGGTTCCACCTTTTTGATAAATATAAGTATCATTTACACTACCCCTGTTAGTAGCAGTAAGTGGTCCACCGATTAAATTATATATATATCCACCAAGAATTGTAGCTTGTCTTGCAGCGTTATGAGTACCACCGTAACGACCACCTACATATATACCAGTAGTATGGTCTATCTTACCTCCACCAAAACTACCACTTTTTACTGTTAATTCAATAAATGTTTCTTTACCATTAATAGCACTGTAAGCTCCTCCCCAAGTACCAGAAGCACAGTAATATACATCAAGTTTTGTATTATCATTTGCTACTCTATCATAGTCATTGCCATACTCTACTAAACCATCCATACTTATGGTAGGTACATTATTTGTAGAGTTATATGGTGTATTAGTATTTGAAATAGACATATAATGACCTTGTTCTATCATAAGTTTATAATTTTTGTTACTGTTACTACTAGAGTTACCTCCAACTACTGCTATGAAGTTACCATTTGAACCTGTTCTAGTTATTCGTCTACCTATTTTAACATTGTGATAGTTTCCATAGAAACCACCATTTCTACTTGTAGGATTAGATACATCACTAAATTCTATATCATCATCTTCAAGATTATAAAAATCAAAACTACAATTTATTCTTATATTTTCAATTGTAGTATCTGCATAAGCATTTACTTGAATACCGTTTATAGTAGTTGTACTCCACCAACCACCACTTGTACTAACCGTTGCAACTGTCCAGGTAGCATTAGAATCATAATTAGTAGTACCATCGTTATATTCAGTTGTTAATGTAAATGGTTTATTTTGACCACTAGCCCAAGTAGTATTCATACTATTAGTCATAACTATTATATTGGTATCTCTTGTTACCAAATAGTAATAAGTAGTATTATTAGCTGCGATGTTTGGATTATTATTTGAATCATAGTATTGCATAAGTTCATAGTAATCGCAACCATTGGTAGCAGTACAGGATGTAACGACGTTACCATCTGCATCATAGAAATTTGCTCCTACTGTAGCACCTCTAGCAAAGTGTTGAGCTTTATAATAACCAGCAACATTTTTGTTACCGATATCTTCGTTATAATCTTCATGTGTTTGATCAGGTACTAATGGTAAAGTATCCGGATCAACTAAACTCATACTATTATTTCTTAATCTATAATAATTATTACCTTCGGTATAGTATTCACCACTAGGTATTAGCCTGTAATAAGTACAAGTATTTTGGTTACAAGTACCACTAGTATATAATTGCCCTCTGTTACTATAGTAACCTACTCTTGATTGACCTCTTGTTAATATTACTTGCGCATAATATCCACCCATATCATAAGGCAAGTATGAATCTACTACTGTAACTGATGATACAAGTGGTTGCATACCTTTAGCTTTTAAATCTCCAAAAGCTGTTGACCAGTTTCTGCTTGTAGAAACAGTAGTACTTGTAGCTACTACCCAGTTAGCATTAAAAGTTATTTCTATTGCTTCAGGTTCACCACTAGAATATGTAACAGGAACTTTTGCAAATCTTAAATAATGTCCTGCATCATATCTAAGAGTTACACCTTGATAATTAGTAGTCCATCCATTAAATGCTTTACCTGCCGGCCTTTTTGTAAATGGATTATCAATAAGTTCTATTTCTATATAATCATCACTAGTACTATTAGTACCGTTATTATTAACAGGATAAACTTTATAGTATCTATATATACGTTGTGTTTCATCATTTGATACATACCCTATTAAATTACTATTATCAGCATCTGTACTATCATATATTACTTCAGTTTGTACTAAGTTAGCATCACTATAAATGTGTTGATTTGAGCCACTTGGAAGTGTTCCATTACTACTATAAGTGTAATTAAGACCCATATAATAATTATAATCTTTTCTAAGATCATCTACAGATACCACTGTACTTGTCATTCCTGAATTTTCATTTCCATATCCAGGAAACTTACTACTAAACAGTGCATATGAAGGAAGAAAACTGATAATATTTAGTAGTATAACTAAAAAAAAGGATACAAGAAAAACTAAACGTATCGTTTTTGGAACACGCTTAACTTTTAAATTAATAGTTTTAAGTATTAATTTAAATTTTTCCATGTATTACTCCTTTTTTATTTTTTTATTTATTAACTTGGATTAGTTGTAATTTGAAATTGGAATTCTAAATCTCCAGATGAAGAACCATTTTCACAGTCAACATCTTGTCCTTCAAGCCAGATATATACTCTGTATTTTGTAATACCTGCTTTTAAATCAAATATTTGTTGGTTGCTTGCAAAACCTGTTGATGTTTTATAATTAGCAGTTACATTAGAAAAATATGCAGGATAGTTAGCAGCAGTTGCTTGTCCTAATGTAATGTTTTGAGATTCATTTATTATATTTGATACTCCAGAATAATTAAGTGGAGCGTTGTTAGCAGTTATTGTTTGTCCAAATAGTGAATAAGCATTAGCTATTCCTGTTGGAGAATGGGTATTTGCATTAGGTTCCCAAATATATAAATCAGAACTAGTTCCTCCTCTTAGTGATTGAATAGAACCTTGAGCTGATCCTATAGGAACTGTTCCTTCTTCTAGAAAAGCAATTCTTATAGCATTTTCTACTCCTGCATTATTATTGCCAGTAAAGGTAACTGTTGAATTTGGAGTTAGATATCCATCAGATGATTTATCAACTTTTAAGAAGAAATCAAACGCTAAGTAATCTCCTTCATCACCACGAGCCTCAGGACTATTCACAGTGGTAATAATATAGTCACCATTTTCATTTCCTAGAATTACTCCACGGTACATAGTCATAAATCCACTAGAAACACTTCCAACAGTAGAAGTTGGTATTAATGAATCTGGGAATTGATTAAGACTGGCAGGATAAGTTGAAACTGCTCCTTCCAATTCTTCTTGGTTGATAATTGTTTTCCAATTAAGACCATCTACAGATATTTCAATACCACCTTGCGATTCAACATGAACATTCAAAGAATTTACTGATACTATCCTGTTTGCAGTAAACCAAGCATATGTTGAAACACTTAGCATAAATCCTGTAAATACTAAGAGAAAAAATAGTAATAATAATCTATTTTTTCTACGTTCTTTGTATTTTGGGTCTTCTAAATAATCTAAATTTTTATCCTTCTTTTGTAGCATTTTCATCTACCCCCTCAATATGAGATTCAATTATATCCATATGCATTTTTATTTCTCCACCAATAAGAGGATCCAAGCAATCTGGATCTGGTCCAGATAAATAAACAACAATCATAAACTTATCAACAGCATTTGGAGGCATCTTTGCTCTTTGTTCCAAAACTGCTATTTTATCTGAATAAAATGGCGTTGTTAATACATTAGAATCTTCTGTTCTTTTTTCTGGTGTTTTTGTATCACCATTAATTTTGGCATATACTTTTTCTTGACCATTTCGATATATTACTATTCTAATAGCTTCATCAACATGTCTAGTAACATCATCTATATCTATTTCATACCAATAATCAATAGTTCTTTGACCAGTATTTTCTGTATAAAAAGTATAAATCATAAGATTTTCATCATTATGTGCACCATCTTTTTCAAAATGGTTATTCTCTTTTAGTTTTTGATAAACCCAATTATCTCCGACATTATCCATAAACTCTAATTCTTTAGCAAATAATCTTCTTTGTGACCTTTTTTCTATTTTGTCTTCGTATATGATTAATCCTGTTTTTAAAGCAAAGTTTGGATCAAGTGTAATAGTAAATTTACCACCATTATATATAACTCTTAAAATAAGAAATAAAACAAACAATACTAAAAAAAGTACTAACCCAACAATTTTAACCGTTTTTAAAGTTATCTTTCTTCTTTTGACTTTCTTAGCAGTTACTTCAACCTCTTTTATTGCCATATAATCACACTTTCTCCATTATATTTTATATATAATAATTTTATCATATTATAGAGAGTAATGCAATAAAACATAGACCTAAAATAGCAAAAATATTGTATAAATTTTCAAAAAATGATATACTTTTTTTATAAGTAAAATAAGAGGTGATGTTTTTGACTATCCGCAGGCGTTTGGGCAGGCTTATTGCTTGCATTGCCCTACTCTTTTTAATACTAGTTGTAACTGATACATACTCAAAATATTTGAGCGAAGCAACTGGTACTACAGACATTGATGTTGCAAGATGGAGAATCCTAGTAAATGGTCAAGATATAAGAAATAATGCTAATATATCTCAAGTTATTACACCATATCTTTATTCTAACAATCATATTGCTTCGAATATAATAGCACCGACATCTACAGGATACTTTGATATAATTATAAATTGTGCTGATGCTGATGTATCATTTGAATATGAAATTAATATAACTCCAAATGAAGATAGTAGTGTTGAAGACTTAGTAGCTACAGGTTATTCACTTGATGGAGCACAAACAGTATCACTTGCTAGAGGTGATGACATAACTGGCCAAGTATTATTATCATCAAACACATCAACAATTAATCTTAGAATATACATTGAATGGGATGATGATTCACAATATGCAACTATGGATAATGATGATGACACAGCAGCTACTGCAAGTGGAGATGACGCATTACTAGACGTTAATCTATCATTTACTCAGTTAAATGAAAATAGTTTAAACAATAACAATAACAATACTAATAACAATAACGAACCTGGTAATAATGAACCTAGTGAACCATAAAAAAAGAACGCTAAAAAGCGTTTTTTTTATGGTGTTGGACTTGGAGTTGGAGTTACTTGTTGTGGATTAGCTTGAGAAGCAGATATCTTAAACTCCATCTCTAAATGAGGTTCTCCCGGATGAGCATTTGAATAAGTGTAAGCTTGTGCACCCCATTGTGTATCTCTTGCATCATTACCCGATTCAAAAGGCCAATTAATACCAAAATTAAATGTCTCAGTTGTACCAGCCTGTACCACAGTATCAGAAAAAGATACAGATATTGTAAATGGATAATTTGCTTGAATACTTGCTAATAATGCTGCAGGATTTTGATTTTGTGCTGAAGTATAAGAAATCTGTGTCCCAAACAATGTAACAGATACAATTTCATACGTTAATTCAGCATCAGTATCTCCACCATTAGTTATATTAATTACTTTTGAAAAAGTTTTACCAGGATATAACTCATCAACATCAATAGTTACATAGTCTACTGCTTGTCCTTGTTCTACTTCGAATCTTATATTCCAAGCTTTAACTGTTGCCTCTACCCCACCTGATACTTTATTTGTATATATGAACCACGCAAAAGTATTTGCAGACAAAGTGAAAATAAGTATCAATAAAGTTCTTAAAGACACCCTTTTCTTTAAACGTCTAACAATTGTCTTTATAAGTGGTTCTTGTTTCATATTATTCTAACTCTTTCTTTAGTTTTTTTCTTTCATTTACAGTATCAATAATTTCCAAAGTAACAACTATTACGAATGGAACAAATATTATAAAGTAAAAACCATAAGTAGTGTTTATCGTCTTACTTATTGCAGTCAAAACAACACTTTTTAACACAACTTTTCCATAAATTTGATCCCCAGTTATAGCAGGGTCTTCTGCATCGTTAGCAATACCTTTAGTTACAAAAGTATAGCTATTACCCATACGTGATTTCTTTATAACCCTATGGGTTACAATCTTATCTACAAAATCTCCTTCTGTACCTTGATATACAACATCATCACCAATATTAATCAGTGCAGGATCTGTTTTTTTAGCAAATAACATATCCCAAATATTGTATTCAGGCACCATACTTTCAGATACTACAGTATATATACCATAGCCTCCAACAGTTGCTTTATTATGAGAAACTCTTTGAACAAGTATTACTGCTAAAACCAAACCTAAAACAATTATTAAAATAGTTTTAATAATTTTCCACAAAAATTTTATAAAACCAAATTTGTCTTTCTTCTTTGTAGAAGCAGGCTCTTGAACAACTGCCTCTTCTTTAGGTTCTTGAACAATAGGTTCATCATCTTTAGGAACTTCTTGCTTTTCTTCAACAGGAGTTCGTTCTTCAACAACTTCCCCAGTTTTAGGCTCCTCTACTACTTGTTCTTCGTTTGTTAACTCTTCTTTTTTTTCTAAATTTTCTTCCATATAATCACCACTATATCTTTAATTGATTTACATTTTTCATGTACCTATCAATACGTTCTCTAAATATATTTCTAATTTCTTTATCACTAGTTACACTTCTATACTTAACAATAGTATATTGTTGGCCTACTATATCTTTTAATTGTTCTTCTGAAATATTACTATCTAGTTTTAACACTTGACTAACCATATTACCTACTATTTTTTCTTGAACTCCAGCCTTTTCTTCACTAGTCATCTCTTTTTTATTTACAGAATCCATTATCAAATAGTTAAGCATAAACGTTTCATCAACAAGTGATTTATACTCACCAGTATCCATAAAATCTTTTTTGTCTTTCTTTCTAGTAGTAGAACTTTCATGTGTTTCATGAAGATAATCCCATAATTTCATAGCATATTGAAAGTTAACATTTTTTCTAATCAGATTGGTCTTCTTAATTGGAGGTACTACTAATGAAAGATGCAACTTATCTATCATTTTATACACTTCAGAACCAGTAAGCATAGCAATATCATTATTAAGTTTTTCAAGTCTAGCACTTAAGTCCAAACCTTCTTCATTCTTTTCTTTATGCTTTTTATTATACTTACTATTGATGTTCATATTTATATCAATTTTTTCATTACCAACACTTGAAGTACCAGTATATTCAAAGCTTTTATCACTCTTTTCGCTTGTTTCATCCACTACATCTGCTTTATGCATTTCTATAAATATTTTCATGTTTTGAATAAGCGAATAAATAAGCCTATTTTCATATGTATTATAACTTTCTTCTTTGGTTATATTAAGTATTTTGGCAGGTCTAACATCACCGGTTTTTTTATCAAAATCTTCAATTAAATTAGTATTTTTAGCTAAATGTTTTATACTTTCAACTGTTACCCTCTTTGCAAGTTCTACTTTGATTACATCTTCTTCATTAACAATAAATCTGTTTGGAGATCTAAGTATATTATCAATATATGGAATTGTTTCTTCCATTAGATCAATCCATTCATAATCACATTCTACTTTATCAAAATCAGTAACAATTCTTAGCTGTGAATTAATATCTTTGTTAAAGTTTCCAACTTGTTTTTCACTAGCTTTATTATATAAATTAACAACATTAAGCTCAGCCATAATATCACCAACCTACGCCATCTTTTTAAGTCTTAATAAATATTCTATACATTCCTTCATCTTATCTTGACCAAATGTTTTGTTCAAGAAATCAACATATCCATCTATTTCATCACGAATATACGCTAAATTTAATTGCTCAAATTTACGTAAAATCTTACGAGCTATGAAGTAGTCTATACCATCTACTTCATCTCCACCACAAGCTACATATACAGGTACAAATTTCTTCATGTGCATAACAATACGGTTACCAAACGCAATACGGAAATGTTTAATTACATAATTATCCATTTCTTCAATCTTATCAAGTGAATCTTGACTAACTTGATTTTGTTCAATTGCGTCTGTAAATAGTTTATGAACATAACTGTAGTTAATATCTTGTGCTGGGGTATCAATAGGTTCAAATACTTCACCTTTATCGTTGATATCAATAGGCATAGCACGGTCGTATACCTTATCTGTTACGGCAAAGGTAGAGTCATCGTTATTGATTGTTCCTATATACCACATGTTTTCAGGTACATGTAATTTTCCACCTTTTATATACTTTGGATCGGTATCCCACGCAGATGATACTAATTCGATAATCCATTCATCTGTATTTGGCATTTCTAGAATAGATAACATTTCAGCGAAATAGTACTCAACACGTGAGATATTCATTTCATCTAGGATTATTGTATGTATATCATCAGTATAACCTGCTACATACATTTCTTTAAGCATTTCTGTTTCATTAAATCTTTTCGTAAATTCATTGAAGTATCCAAAAAGTTCTGTTCTATCACGCCAAGACGGTTGTACTGATGCAACACAGGAATCGTGTTTCAAAAATTTCCCCCAAGCGTACGCAAGTGAAGTCTTACCAGTACCAGAAATACCTTGTAAAATTATCAGTTTAGTAGATGCTAAACCAGCAATAAATATTCTTATTAATTCACTCTTATAATAAAGTCTAAGTTGTGAAGCAGCAAAGTTTCTAAACAATTCAACAAGCTCTTGTAAATTGAAACTATTACCATAATTTTGTATTTTATAGTTAGCGTATTCTTTATCAATAGTAGCAAGCTTTGCAAATCTAGAATCAGTAGCATTAATTGTATCTTCTTTCTTTTCACCGTCAGCAGAAGAAGAAGCAACCTCTTCAGTATCACTTTCATCAGGTCTCAATCCTAAATGAGATACTTTCATAGCCAATATATCTTCTTTTTCTTTCATTAGACTAGATACTTCATTATTAAGAGTAGAAACTTCTTCAAGTAATGATTCTTGTTCTACAATAGTCTTTCTAAATCTAATGTATTTTCTAATCAACAAGTATGCTAATAAACCAATTATAGCAAGTATAGCAATTATAGAAAGAATTGCAAGACCTACTAACAACCATTCTGGACCACTGAAATCTTCTTTATAAAAGTTAATTATTTTAACATATTCTTTTATATTGAACATTCCTTTTATACCAGTACCAAAACCTTTAAAAACGGAGAAAATACCGCTAAAGAATTGGAACAAAAATTCATATAAAAATCTAAAAAATGTATCCATATATTCCCTCCATTATTTTATTTTAATAAGGTTTGAACAATCTTCAAAAAGTGAAATATTTTCACTATTAGAATTGATAATAATATATCTAAAGACAGATTCAATAAGTTTTCTATTTTCTAATTCATCAACATAAGAATCATCTATTTGTATAGCAAAACTATATCCGTCATTTATGTAATTTAGAATCTTATCTTTATATGTTAAAAAATCACTATAATTTATTCTCAAACTCATCTTTTCTTTACACAAATCATTAGTAATTATACTAAGAAATCTATTCAGTTTACCTTCTTTTTGAAATAAAGATGTCTCAAATTCTAAAATATAACTGTTAGAAAAATCAAAATTAAGTATTTCAGTTAAAAGTCTATACATAACTAAATAGTATTCTATATATAATTTATCTTCACTTATCTTACCAACAGTATATACTTTCTCTACTGCTGATTGACTATATAAATCTGGAATAGAAAAAGTATAATCTAAAGACACGATATAAGTTTTATTAATATTAGTGCCTTTGTATAAACAGACAAAATCTTTAGTAAAAAATGCTCTTTTAATTTCTTTTTTCTTAGCATTTATTTCATTGTATAACTTAGTAAGTTCATCTTTAAATGTATCACCATCAATGTTTAAAATCTCTAAGTATTTTTGTATATTGTTTAATAATTCTCTTACTTTTAAACTGTTTTGTTCAAAGTTTAGTATCTCAGCATATATACTTAATATAGCATTTTCAGTTTTATCATCACTTTTCAATTTTGCAAGTTCATCTTTTATGTATAATTTTATATTTGAATAAGGTTTTTTATTTTTGCGCTCTAAAGAATCATAATATCTTACTTTGATATATATATCCAAAAGATGTGAAAAGATCTCTTCAGAATACTTTTTACCAAGTATTAGTTTAGATATTGATATTAGAACCTTTTTAATATAATTAGTGTACTCTTCAATTATATTGACACTTTTCACATTAAAAACCTCCTTTTAATCGTAATTAACTGTAATAATTGAACTATTGTTTTCAAATGGATATGTATAGTTCTGTGTTGCATCCACTTTATAAAATCTAACCATCGTAGATGACAAAGCATCTATTTTAAAGGTTAAGCCATTTATATAATTAAAAGTATTAATTGTTGTCGTTGTCGTGGAATCAGCTTTCAAATAATTACTATTAGTCATATCTAGTAAAACAACATTAGGATTAAAAGCTAAATCCATTACTGTAGAAGCACATTTTGCACGTTTATCATCAGTGAAACTTAAATAAGTAGATATATCTATTCTATCTCCTACTGCATAAGTATCAAAGGCAGTTCTAACAGTGTAATAATCTAATGTATTTGTAATATTTAAATCAAAGTATGGTTGATTAGCCTTATCTACTATTTCGTAGAAAACACCCATTTTACCAACTTTTAAAACAAATCTACCACTTATCGTCTTTGTATATGGAGCAGTAGCTGATGCCGTTACTTCAAGCCATGCTTCATCTCCATCATGAAAAGTACCTTGTGGTGTTATTGTAACAGTAAATGAATCAGTATGTCTAGAAGCAGGAATAGTCCCATAATTACCAGATATCTGACATGTTAAATTAGTAGAACATCTATATGTAACAGTATATGTAATATCTGTTTTTGCATACTTTTCGTTATTATTATAACTGTTCATATTAAAAATTATAGGATAATCATCAGCAGCAGACCAGTTATCAATTTGATAACGTGCAATAGGATTATCTAACTTATCACTATTAAAATAGAAATTTTTACTAAGTAAGTAAAAATCCCTAATTTCAACATACATATATCTACCAGCAGTACCACTTATCAAAAAAAGTGGCAATAAAATCAATAAAATAATAAAACCTTTATATCTTGAACTTTTATATATTTTATAAATTTTATTAATACTGTTTATTGCCTTCTTTTTCACTAATAAATACTTTTTTTTCATAAAACTAGTTTTTCTTATCTTCTTTTTTTAATTCAACAACAATCTTTCTGAATAAATATGCAAATATTCCTAATGTAGGAAGAAGAATGATTAATAAATAACCAACTCTAGATTCAAGAACTTGCAAAACTCCTCCAATTTTTGAATATGTTTTAGCACCTTCAGTAGTTCCAAGTACATTTCTTCTAGCTACTGAACGAAGATTATTATCTAGATATAATTGAGATCCATCTTCACTTATTTCAACAACAGATCCCTTGTTTACTGTAACATTTGCAGTATAGATATCATAATAAATAATTTCATCTCCTGCTTTTACATTTTCAAGAGTATTTTTGTTTGTTACAAGTAAATCTCCTTTCTTATAACCATAATCTTGCATATGTTCGTCAACTAAAACAAACGATTTGCTGCCAAATTCTGCAACTTCATAATCATTATAAGCAAGTAAATTAATAGTTACAAGAATTGCAACTAAAGCAAATATTCCAACCAAAACTCGAACAACTATTTTCTTCATATTATCACCTATTATAAATTATATCATAGTTTTTTTTCAAATACTATATTTTTATCTAAAAAAAGACAAAAAAAAGGAACTTTTTGTTCCTTTTATAAACTATTAATTATTTTATGGATTAGTTCCTCCACCACCAGATCCTCCAGAAGGAGTATTTTCAGTAGTTATTTGAAGACCATATGTAATATTACCACCAGAAGCGCTATTTTCACAGTCAACATCTTGTCCTTCTATCCACATGTATACTCTTACTTTTGTTATACCAGCACTTAATGTAAATCCTGAGAAGTTAGTACTAAATCCTGCTGCTGTATAGTAATCTACTGTAACAGCTCCGAAATAAGTACTATATGAAGCAGCATGTGTTGTACTTCCTGAAACTTTTTCAGGTATTGATGCACTAGCAGGAATTGCTGCCTTAACACCAGAATATGGTAATAAACTTCCACCAGTCGTTGTAGTTGTTATTCCATACACGTCATATGCATGGTTAACAGCTGCTGCAGTATGTACATCATAATTTGGTTCATAAATATATTTTACTGCACTTGTACCAGCATTTAATGCTTGAATATTAGCAAGAGTATCACCTGAAGTAGTATTTCCAAGAATTACAAATCCCATACGAGTTGCATTTTTAATTCCTGTATCGTTTGCATCACTAGCAACAACTCTTGTATTTGGTGTGAAATAAATTGGTGTATTTGCATCTACCTTTAAGAATATATCAAATGCTATAAATGCCCCAGTAGTAGCTCCTGCAGTTTCAGTTGACCTTACTGCTGTTATCATATAATTACCAGTAGTAGAATCTGCTTCAACTGTACCTAAATACATTTCCATTTTACCAGTTGAATCAATTGCACCAATCGTAGATACCGGTGCTAAACTGTTTGCAGAACTTGGTATTTGGTTAACAGCAGCGGAATAAGTTGTAGTAGCTCCCAAAAGATCAGAAGTTTGTACTATTGATTTCCAACTAGTTCCATCTACTGAAATTTGAATACCATTTTGAGCAGCAACGTTTACTTGAATATCATTAACAGATACTGTCTTATTTGCAGTAAACCATGCAAATGTTGCTGTTCCTAGCATAATACCAGTAACTAGCAATAGTAAAAGCAATAAAAATAGTCTTTTTCTTCTCTTTTTAGATCTATCAATATTACTATTATTTGTTTCTACTTTTTCTTGAACTTGTTCTTGTCTTTGTTGTACTTGTTGTTCTTGTTGTTGTTCTTGAACTTGTTCAACTTCTCTTTCTTTCATAATATTAACTCCTTACTATAATATTCACATTTTAAGTATATCATGACATCAATACTTAATGCAATAAAAATCTTTTTTTTTTGTAAAATTTTACGTTTTTGAGACTAAAAAACCAAAAATCAAGTTAAAACTTGTTGTGATTCTATTCTAATTTCTATTAATTCAATAATATCTTGATACATCTCATCAACATAATTTGAAGGAAAATATACAACTAATTGATAATTATTAGTCTGATTATACTGATGACTAAAATACTCCGTATCAGTAGAAAATATATTAAAATATGTGCCATCATCATCTTGAGTAGTAGCACTACTAGTTATTATCTCATCTGCATTATTATCAGTATATACACTATTTAAATAGAGTTCATACGTAAGTGGTAAATTAGTAGTAGTTCTTATAGATAGATCATACTGTAAATTAGTTTCTGCTCTATTAGTACCATTAGTATTGGAAATAGCAAAGCTATACGTGTATGGCGTATTTCTGGGAGTAATCTCTTCAAGCAAAACTGTACTAGTTTGATAAGTAGCTTTTAATAGGTAAAAAGCCACTTGTGTCTCAGCACTAGAATCAGTAGAAGTAGAATACCTAGATAATGTCGTAGGTATTAAAAATATTGTTACAACTAGCAACACAATCATAAGAGACCCAAACGCAATTGATTTGAATCTTTTTTTATTAAGATGTGTCATGAATCCGTCTACATTAGGACGAATTATTTCATTAATCAACCTTTTCATAAACTACCCCTGCTTTGTATTTTTATTATTTGTAATAATGTACTCTGAAACACTGCTAGTATATCCAGATATAGGTTCTTCTTCAACAGTATATTTTGCTAGTTCACCTTTATCGTATTTATACAGATTTATAAACGTATATTTCCAATCATTTTCTTTTGAAACTTTTTTACTTTCAACAAGTTCACCATTTTTAATCAGCTTAACAACAACTTCTTTTGGTCTTGAATTTACTTCATCATTGTCATTCCATATTACTTTTCCAGATACATTAATCTTTTTAAAATTATGAGTATTAGTTATAGTAAACCCAGAAACATTCTTTTTATAACCTGGAACCATAACCTCATCTACAGAGTATTTTATTACATGTGAAGAATCATTTTCATAATTATCTTCGTACTTACATAAACCTTTAAAAGTATAACTCCAATTGTCATTTTCAGTTATTTCTTTAGACTCTACAACAATATCTCCATTCATAACTTTTACTGTTATTGATTTTGGTCTAATACCATCCTGATTATCATTGTCAGCCCATTCTTTTTTAACATGAATATCAACAGTTTCTCTAGATAAAGCATCCTCAACAGTTTCTGTAACTTCTTTAACTTGAGTAACCGGTTCACTATCAGTTTTTTCTTCTATTTTTTTATTCTTAGAAGGAAACATTAAATCATGAACTTTTTCAAACCAACTCTTAGACTTATTATCAAGTTCTTCTTGTTTTCTCTTTTTAAATAATCCTCTTTTATCCGCAGCCTTTTTATCTTCATACGATAGACCTAATCCAAATAATAACATAGTAAAGAATATAGCAATCAATACTACCGGTGATAACATTATTTTTTTCCATACGCCAAATTTAGGAAAAACTGTTATAACTTTCCCAATAACACAATCTCTAGGAATAGTCTTATCTTCAAATTTATTAAAATCACCTTTAGCAATAATTTTAGTGTCTTGAACATCTACTACTCTATGAGTTACAAAACTTCCATCTATGTTATATGTTATTATGTCATCTTTTTTTACATCTTTAGTCTCTTTTACTACAACCATATCTTTAACATTAATTGTAGGAGACATACTTCCACTTTCTACTTCAAACAAACTATATCCAAAATAACTAGCATAGTTTTTATCTAATACAGCAACTTGGAAAAGTCCATATAACGCAAAAAAGATAGAAACAATTACAAGTCCTGTTAATAAACTTAAAAAATACTTAGTAACTATTTCAATCTTTTTTTTCATTGTAATATCACGCTACTCTCCTTCATATTGGACAACTTGTTCTCCATTATACTGAGTTAATAATACATTTACAGGAATTTCTATAGTTGCATTCTCAGTTTTCCCCAATTCATAATCTTTATCATTATTAGCCTCAACATTAGGCCAACTAATTGTAGTTCTTATAGTATCCACTTGATCCAGTTCAATTTCATCAAGTGTAATAATCCCAGTATATGTACTAGGACCTGTTTGAATTATTCTTTTACCTGAAGTTTCTCTAACGCTAGAAACCGCAATAGAAGTCTCTGAATCTTCAAGATTGCTATAATCAAAAGTTATATCATACCTCACTGATACTTCTGTACCACTAGGATCTATGGCAATATCAAAATACCCACCTAAACCTGGGGCTAATCTTCCAGTTTTAACATTTACATCTGAATCATAATTGATAGTATCTATATCAAAATCCACTGCTTCAGATGTTACATCAACTTCATTAACTAAAATTGTCCATTGCCCAAGGCCATTTTGCACTACCCTTGTAGTATCAGATTGCAAAAGAGAAAAAGCATATAATATACCAACGATTAAAACTATTCCAAGAACTAAACTAGATATATAAAATATTCTTTTCATTATTCAGCTGATTCGTTTTCGTTTGACTTTTCTTCTTGTTCTTCAACTTTATTCTCTTGAATTTCTTCTTCGTTAGTTTGAACAACTTCTTCTTTTTCTACTTCTTTTTCTTTTTCTTCCACCACAACTGGTTTTTCTTCTTCTTCACTCTTTTCTACAGGTTTATCATCATCACCAGCAGGCTCTTCTTTATTAACTTCTTTTTCTTTTCCTTCGTCTTCAGGTCTTACAATTTCTTTAACAACAGCATAAATTTCGTAAAGGAAAATTACTGATATTGGAAATACTATCATTAACAAGAATCCCCATCTAGATTCTAAAACAGCTAATATACCTCCAACATTGTTTATAACTTTTGCAGTATCTGCTTTACCAATTACATAATCACTAGAAAGTTCATAATTTCCAGTAATAGTATATGTAGTTTGAGTATCAGTTACTTTTTGAGTTTTTAAAACTTTACTGAAACTAACAGCAATTTGATTTTTATATGTATTATAGAAAAATATTTCATCATTAACTTTTATATCATCGTTTTTATTCTTTTTAACGATAATCAAAGTACCCTTTTTATAACTAGGTTCAAATTCATCATTTTTAACAATTATAAAAGACTTATCTCCAAACACAGAAATCTTATAATCATTATAAGTTAACAAACATGCAGTTAAAAAAACTGCCACTAATAAATACACTGTTGCAAATATACCAATAATTATTCTTTTTATTTTCATCTTCTACCACCTATTTTAAGTATAACAAAAGCAAAAAAAATATTCAAGATAAATTATTAATAAAAAAATTTTTAACAAAAAAACTTAGGATAATCCTAAGTTAATCATCATAATGGTCGGGAAGACAGGGACTAAATACCCCTATTCCAACTATTTATAGGTATATAAAAACTCTTATATATCAACGTTTCTAAACGTTTGTGTATCTTCAAAAATAGTTTATGTTTGAAAAAATAAGACATTTTTAAGATATAAAACGTTAGGAGGTGTTGATATGAAAAGCAAACGTTCGAAAGCAACTGACATACCACAAAAAGTTAAACAAAAAGTATGGGAGCGTGATAACGGTTGTTGTGTTATATGCGGTAACAATTATAATGTTATGCCCAACGCTCATTACATATCAAGAGCTAAAGGCGGTCTTGGTATAGAAGAAAATGTATTTACAGCTTGTACCCGTCTAACCGAAAATGACTGTCATTATAAGTTTGACGAATACGGTATTGGAAAAAATAAAGTTAAAAAGTATCTTAGATCTAAATATCCAAATTGGAACGAAAACAATTTATATTATAGAAAATAAAAAAGAGTAAGGCGTTAAGTACCATTAAGTACCGTTAACCTTACTCTTTTACTTTGCAAAACTTTTAGCTTTAGCCAAACTAACTTTTCCAAATAAACCGTCAATAGTAATATTAACTTTGTTTTGGAATTGTTTAATAGCCAAAAATGTTTTATCTCCAAGTATTCCGTCTACAACAAGTTTAGTATCTAAAGCCCAATTAAGGAACATTTGTAAATATTTTACTTGCTGTCCTTTATCTCCTTTAAAGAAATAACCTCTTTTTGGTAATGTAGGAAAAATACCTGTATATTTATTTTTAGGTTTAACTGGAGTTTTACCATAGCCATTTAAACCTTTATTTTTCATTATTGCTGGATAATCTTTGTAAGCATAGTTTTGATCGGTTACAACACCAGCAACTCTTGGGCTTCGTATAGCGTTTGAGCTTCCGCCGAATTGCCATAAACCAGCATTTACTCCACTTGGCTTAGTTGATGTCCAACTTGCTATCCACCAGTCATAACTTTTATTTAATGTAGATCCACTTATTACATTTCTATACCAGTCTACATTACTATATACTCCAAAATAATAACCAGCACCATTTATAACTTTATTAAACTCTTTAACAATATTATTTAAAGTTGTTCTTCCAGCTTTTCTAATACTTTTGTCTTCAATATCAAGATATATAGGATACTCAAACTTTTTACCTTTAATGGCTTTTATAAATGCTTTTGCTTCTCTATTTGCTTGAGATACTGTTTTAGCGTAAGTGTACCAATAAGCACCAACACCCCAACCTTGGGCTTTAGCGTTTTTATAATGTGTTTCAAACATATTATCTTTTGTTTCACTAAAACCAGCTCTTAATATAGCAAACTTGACACCCTCTTTTTTTGCTTTAGCGTAAGGATATCCTCGTTGCCAAGTGGATATATCTATACCCCATATTTTAGTCATTATTCTACCTCCTCATTTTCAGGATCATTTTTTAATTGTTCTAATACATCAAATAATTTTTGGGGTAATGGTAAACCCATACCTCCCCAGTTTTCTAATATTGATATGCCCTCGTTAGCTACAAAGAAATAAATTACTAAAGTGCGTAATGCTCCAGTATTTCCCATTATTCTATCTAATATTACCGAAAGTGCTACTATTACAAAATAACCAACTTTTTTTATTATTCCTTTTAAGCCTATAGCACTAGATAATTTCTTATGGTACATAGCATTACATAAACCGCTAACATAATCTAATATAACTATAACGATTAAAACTTGTAATGCAATATCCCAACCACCTAAAAAATACACTAACCAAGTAGCCAGTGTTCCTGTAATAAAACTAATTATATTTTTCACTTTTACCTCCTCCTTACTAGTCGTCTAGTATATTCTTCTTTTATCAAAGGATCTCCGTGTTTTGTTCTAGCACCCGAGTACTCCCTTTCAAAAACACATAAAACATCGTCTATATTTTTGATGTTTTTTATACTAATATAACCCTGTATGTTTTCGTCTATCATTTCACTTGTTATATAACCAAACATTTCAGGATCATATCTCTCAATAATATGTAAATAATTATGAGCTGTCTTTTGATTTAAAATAGCTCCGTTCCACTCAACATAACCGTCCTCAGGGATATTTTGCACTTTACACAACCTCTTGGGTATTATTAAGTGGTGGAACGATAACTCTTTTTCTTTTTTAAACTCATAGCCCATAAAATCATATTTCAACTCTAGCAATTTGTATTTTGCTATCATTAGTTTAGTAATATCTCTCATAGGCTTACTCCTTTCATTTAATCAATAACCTCAACGTGTAAATACGTATATGGTCCACCAGCTACAACCATTGTTCCTGTCGCACTGGCTCCAAAACCCATATTGATTAAGTCTCCTTGATTTACACTTATTATCTTAGGAGATAAACTAACGATACCATAGGCGGTTGTATTTTGCCTATAGTATCCTTCCGATATCCAATTAGAGCCTTTTCTTACACCAGCTACACAATAGCCGTTTATTCCCTCAAACATAATATTTGCACTTACTCTAACGTGGTGGACACCAGCACCAATTTTTACAGAATAGCCCTCAAAACTTAATTTATCTCCAAGACGTAGATCTACTGTATCAAATTGCATATAATAATAAGTCCACGTTGAGGATACCCCTATACTTTTGTTTGCACTTAAACATATAGTCATAGCGTTTGTTTCCAAACTACTATCTATAGTGTTTAAGTGATTATTTATGTTTTCTAAAATATCACTTAATAAATCTCTATTGTGTACGACACCTGTACTATCAATATAAGTGTCGTCTTTTAGTTTTATTGATTTTGACATTTATGTCGCTTTATTTATGATAATTATTTATATCCCACAACCCTTGTTATATAAATATAGTTGTTACTAGTTACAGTGCTTCTTGTTTCCCTTACTTCTGCATATCTTTGATCTTGACTAGTTATTGTGTTGTTTCTTATATAAATATTTCTATATTTAGTGTATAGTTCATCTCCGCTTAAAGTTACTAAAGAATATTCTAAACTACAATACTTATTATTTGGAGAATATACTTTTGTAAAACCTTGGTACGAACTAGTATCGTTTGGTCTATAATATATCTCTAAATAAGTATAATTTTCTACACTATCACTCAACGTTATGGTACCATTTGATCCACTTTGGTTGTCATATAAGACCGTTTCTTTCATATCAATTATTGTTTCTTTTATTGTTTCTAAAACAACACTTAGTAATTCTCTATTATGAGCCACGCTTTGACTATCTAAATAATTATCATTTGTTAATTTTAAACTTTTACTCATATCTTCTATTTAGGCTGTTCTTTTCCACATATAAACCGCTAAATATGGTGGCATATTATTATGAGCATTTCCACTACCAGTTGTATCAGTACTTGTTGTACCCCAAATAAGGTGGGACTGGCTAGAAGAGTTAAAAGTATAATTACCACTTGTACCACTCGCATATCGTCCTCTAATCGCAACGCCACTTTGAAATGTTCCTATTATTGTTGTATTATCATTCGGGTTATGCTTATGGCTATGTGAGGGCATTTCGTCAGTAGTTAAAGTATGTGTTGCTTCCCCACCAGTAGCACCATTGGAGTACGTATCTCCACACGCTAATAAGAACGTGTCTTTTATTTGCTCCCAAACACCGCCAAAAAAATTAGTTGGGTTTACATTGTTAATGGATAAATAAATTGATCCTACTGGATAGTAAGGACACGGATAAATAAGATTTCCGCTATGATCTTTCATTTTAATAGCCTTACTAGCCATTTAGACCACCACCTAAATTGTAACCTCCTTTTCTTTGGAGATTACAAAAGGAGAAAAGCTTAAATAAAGCTTCCCTCCTTTCTTTTGTATAATGTACGAATATATATATATATATAGAACATCAAGGGTTTCACTTGTTTTACCTCCTTTACCACGTGTCTATTACATCATACATTATTATTTCTTTTCCGTTGATGTAACACGTCTTTTGATTATTACTTATAAAAAATATAGGTACTCCAACGTTTACTATTCCTGTACCTGTATTATTATCAAACTTATCCGTAGCTTTTATTTCAAACTCAAAAGCTTTTTCATTATCTAACGCTAATACTACATCAGTACACGTATAATTACCAGCGTTATTGGTAACTGACATATTAGTCCAAGATCCCCAAGTACCGCCTTTTTCTCTATATCTATATTGTACTGTCATAATATTATTTTTATCAGTATTATCTATTGTTAATCTAGTATAAGTACCACTTACTTTTAAAGTAGTTTGTTCTTCAAAATCATTTAAACGTTTTAAAGTAACATTAACAGTGGGTTTAACATAATCATAAATAGTAATATCTTGATATGCTAAAGCACTATTACCTCTACTATCATAAGCTCTTATATTTAATCTTTTTAAACCACTGGTATTTATAACTCCAATATCCTCATTAGTGATATTGTTTTCACTATACGCTATACTTTTATTTAAGTTTTCACAACTTGCTGTATAGCTTACTGGTGTAGCATATTTTTGAGTGGTCATTTTATTAGCACTTGCTATACTAACACTTATTATACTCAAACCTTTAACAAACACTTGATTATTACCAGTTATATTAGTAACACTACTATTATTATCTTTATATGTAAAAGTACTAAAACTTGGACTACAGTCAGTTGTATTAGTACTATATGTTCCTGTACCCAAAGTTTTTGTACTAGATCCATAAATAACCTCAGCGTGATATGTACCACTGTTTGAGTTTGGTATACTCTCATACTGAGCGTCAATAGCCTCAGCTGTTTTAAACTCATTGTTTATTATTCCAGCGTATGTACCTGTGTAAGTTCCAATAACTGAGTTATCATTATCACTAATTATATTTAATGTGTATGTTCTACCTAACGGGTTATATACATTTACACTAGCACCCTCGCCAATAACAAAATCATTTAACGATGTAGGTTTTGGATAATCATAAGGCGTTTGTGATACTGTACCACTATCAGTAGTTAACTGGCTGTCTTGTCTTCTTACTCTAACTTGAAAATCATATTTAGTACCAGCCGTTAGTCCAGTAATTATTTTATTACTAGGTAAGCTTGTCCACGATCCCCAAGAGCTTGAAGAGTTTAATTTATATCTATACCACGCACTATCACACGTAGCGTCAGTACTATAACTATATGTTACACTAGTCTCGTCTCGTTGCGAGACTTTAAAATTACTAATTGTAGCATATCTTGGTATTGAAGTTAAAGCCCAACTACCACTACCACTACAATTATACGAACTACTATATATAGCTCCTTTAGCACTAGCACTAAACGTCTTAGTACCGTCGTTATTATGCGATATAGTAGCTGTACCACTTGCTACAGTAGTACCGTCATATAAGGTTATCCTTGAAGAGGAGCTATAAACAGTACTACCATTTACTACAACTTTAAATGGTCCAGCCATATACCAAGTAGATACAGCACTACCAGCTCCTTTTAAACTCCAGTTAATAACTGTTTTATTCGAAGACGTACTTTGAGATTTAATACTCCAAGAAAACTTTAAATAACGCCCCTCATAATTCGTAGTATTAAAAGATCCACTACTAGCCATATCCTACACCTCCTCTACTGTAGGCACAAAAGCCCAGCCTTGTAAATCTCCCTCAGTTCTAGGTACTATTTTTATTGGAGGCATAGCGATTTCCTCCTCAGCACCTAGTTTTTTAACTAAGGTAGTATCTTTATTTAAACTAAATACTTTGGTAATTGTTCCATTGATATTAGAGTATCCAGCAAACTCAAGAGGCGATACAACCGTATAATCTCCTAAGTATACACTAGATTTAATTAAAATACCGTCTAAGTTAATATTTACTTGAGTATTCATTACCTCGCCGTTAGCTTGCGTCCATTGACTTTTATAGTCTCCAATAGAGAACATATTATCAGTAAAGGTTGCGTCGCTATCGGCACTACCGTAAAACTCTATAATATAATAATCGTCTTTTGGTAATAATTTAGATATTTCATACTCCTCATAAAAAACACTTTCTCCAGCTGGTATATCAATTCTATATTCCTCGTTTGAGTTATATAGTCTAACATAACAAGTACCTGTAGCATTTTTCTTTATTTTTGTACTAAAACTATAATATGTTTTATTTGGATCAGTTTCGTCATTTGCTCTTACTTTTATAGTTTGTCTAACTGTTTTATTATTTAAAGTAAAAATATGACCACTTAAACTACCATTACTCATAGCCTCACTACTTGATTTAATTTCTAGTGTTCCGTTTCCTGTAACCTCCCAATTATTAGGTACTCCCTCATTGTCATAAGCAAACATTACACTATTTTGTATTAAGTTAGCACCACCGCTACTTTGTACTGAGTTAATGATATTATCGATATCTTGGTAAACTTTCGTAAACTTTTCGTTTATTTTACCGTTTTCATCATACATATCAGTAACTAAACTTTGTATGTTTTGTTCTTGCTTATCGACTATAATTTCAGTATTTTTAATACGTTTAGTTATAGATGTAGCATATTGGTATTGAGTTTTAGTTTTAGTCTCAGCTACTGTCTTTAATGTTTCTTTAATACCACCGTCAATAGTGATACTAAAATTAAACAAAGATGTATTAAACACATCTCCATATTCATTTATAATATCAAAACTATCGCCTATTTCATACCAGCCTAAGCCCTCAGTAGTTATTTCAAAAGGATAAAACTCTATACCGTGCATAGCGTTATATATTGGTACTAACGCATTATCACGATCTTTGTCTATTATCTCGTTATTTTCTATTTTCCACTCAGTTAGTCCGTTATCTTCAATACTTTGTTCGTCTTGTTTGTAAATATTATCTTCCTGAGGCGTACGAGATAAAACTACACTGTTGATTTCTCCATATTTAGGCTCTAATTTTAATTTAAACATATTGTCGTAAGTTAATTCTTCTCCAGTATCAGTTAAAGGTTTAAAATAAATCTTATCTTCGTCAGTAATAATTACTGTTGATCCTGTAACTTGAGCTATTTGTTCAAATATATCACGATAAGTTATTCCGTCTATATTTTCCCATAGTTCTTTAGTTATTGACCAATTATTCATAGCTGGTAACGTTTCATTTTCTAACGATAGACCACAGGCATTACATAACGCCTCAGTGTAATTAAACAATGTAATTGGATATACAATATTTAATGGACCGTATGGTGTCATAGCATTTATCATTTTATCATATCCAGTTATCGTAGTTACCTCAGTATCTTTGACGCTAGTAGTTTCAGTTATTAAAAAACTACCATAATCTAAAGGCTCAAAAGTACCGTCGGGAAGCTTTACGCTAAACCCGACGTGTACCCATTGTCCTAATAGGTTATAATTACCTAGTATCTTAGCCTCTAGTTTTCGCATAGTTGTTTTACATAGTCCACTATCAGCACTTATTTTAAACTCTATTAGATCAGTTTCGTCGCTAATTTCTATATCGTCTCCAGTTATAAAAGCCTGTAGCTCTTTTACTGGCTGTTTCATAGCATTTTTAAAATCACTACTTACAGCTATCATAACTAATACCTCCTTTTAGATACTGGTACTAAACTGACCTCAAAAGGTTGATAAAGACCTTTTGATTTACTCAAAAGGTCTACCTCATAATCACTAGCATAATACTGAGTACTTATAGTGGCTTGTATTCTTACATCAAACCAAGTAACAGTAAAATAATCTTGATCAAGCAAAGCCGTTAAGTTAGCCATTTGTGCTTGAGTAAGTATACCTACTTTCATTATAATTTTTGGGAATACACCTATAAGGGAAGCTCTAACATCTCCCGACATATTACGATCAGCATTTTTCCAAAGTTTAGCACGTCCAATTTTATAATTGACGATATGAGGTACAGTTGTACCGTTTATTTTTACTAAATCTCCGCTATAAATCATAGATTAAAAACACCTCCGTTTGTTTCAAAGTTTTTATCTTGTATTCCGTCTATTACTTTATCAAGTAAAGTATCTTCCCCTATTTTTACTACTAACTGTATGGGTTGACCATTAGATCCTCCTCTACGTTCGTCGATTTTTTCAGCTAAGTCAGTTATCCAGTTTGTATTACGTTCAAGTGGCATTATTGCTTCTTTACCATTTTCTCCCACTTGAGCTAGCGTAGGCTTATCGATAATACCACCTCTTGCTAACCTTGGTAAATTAAACGTATTTAACTTGCTTAAATTAACACCAGGCACTTTATTTATTACACCAATTAAACTATTAACAGCTCTAATTGGAGAGTTTAATACATTTTCTATAGTGCTTAGTATTCCGTTTACTACACCTTTAAAGGCACCCGATATAACTTGTCCTACAGTTGTACCAATTTTTTTGAAAATATTTTTTATTTTTGTGAAGATACCCTCAAAAAATGATACTATTGGGTTAAACACATTTTTAACTGTGTTATAAGCTGTGGTAAATGTATTTTTAAAGAAAGTACCAACTGTACTAAATGCACCTTTGATTTTTTCCCATATATTCATATAAAAATTAACTATTGGGGTAAATACATTTTTAATAAGCGTTACCGCATTATTCCATTTTTCTTTAAACCAATTACCAACAACGCTAAATACAGTCTTTATACCGTCCCATACAAACTTAGCTATAGCAATAAGATTTTCAAAAATTATTTTTACATTATCGATAGCCGTTTGAAATATGTTCTTGTAGAACTCTACTAAAGGAGCAAATAATTGCTTCAATGGCTCAACTATATGTTCTTTAAACCAGTCAGCTACAACTCCCCATATTTCTTTGATTTTATCCCATACTTTTTGAGCTACGGCTTTTACCTCGTCCCAGTGTTTTACTAATAAAATTACTCCAGCAACCACAGCGGCAATAGCTGCAATTACAAGGGTAATAGGGCTTGTTAATATAGCCATAGCAACACCAAAAGCTGTAGTAACGGCTGTGGCTACAGCACCTATAACATTCCATATACCAATAGCAATATTAACAGCGTTCATAGCCACTGCAAAAACTCCAAGGGTAATAGCTAAGCCCTCTAATAATGCTACGGCTACTTCATTACTAGCTATCCAACTTAAAGCGTCTCCTATTGCTGTTAATACATCTCCAATAACTCCACCTGTCCAGGTAACAATAGGCTCTAAAAAACTTGTCCATAACCACTCAAATATTGGCTTAACCTCATTTATTGCTTTATTTACAATATTGATAGCTCCAGCTAATAAAGTTAAAAACCCAGGTAATAAATCGTTTATAACTATTTTACTCATAGGTATAACAGCGTGATCATAAAACCATAGTAAGCCCTCTCCTACTGTTTCAGTAAATGGCTCTAAGGCTCCCCATAATTTATTTAGAGCATTAGAGATTTTATCAAAATTGATACTTTTAATAGCGTCGGCTGTTGAATTGAAAAAATGAGGTAAAGCGTCATTTATTACATAAGTAGCTAAAGGTTTAAGATAATTAGTTATAAAATCTCCCAATAGTCCACCAACGCCATTAAGTAAATAACTAATAGCGTCAGCTAAATTATAAAAACTATCTACTAACGGTTGAAAGTTCATATCACTAGTAAACCATTTAAGAGCATTGAGCATTTTCTCATATAATTCGTCTACTTTTGTATTAGCCGTATCAATAGATGTATCGAAAGCACTTAAATCTATACCGCTAAGATCTCCTACATCTCCTCCGCTGTCGTCGGATCCTCCACCACCCGAGTTATCGGTTGGCTCTTGCAAAACGTTCATTTCGTCAAAGCTAGCCAAGCCGTTAAGTTCTTTTTTAAGTTTTTTAGCTGATCCTGTAGCCTTATCTAAACCTTTAGACGAAGAGGCTCCAGCACTACCTAAATTACCCAAAGAACTTGTTGTTTTCTTTATTGCAGGGGAAACTTTTTTTACACCTCCAAAAAGACTACTAATAAAACTTACCGCTGTAGCTATTACTTTAACAACAGCAACTACGTAAGGTACAACGGCACTTATAGCTCTAGCTATACCTTGAAAGAAACCAGCAATATTACTTTGTCCTATTGCGTTCATAATATCAGCTAGTCCTCTAGTTAAAGCTGTTTTTACGTTGATTATAGATGTACGTACACCACCAGTACTATTACGAGCTTGTTCTTCAAAAGATTTAAAGCCGTTGGCACCACTTTGATTTAATTCTATAATCTTTTTCATAAACTCGTTCATTGATACATTACCCTTACGTAAATCTTCTCCAAGTTGACTGGCGTTAACATATCCCATAGCTATAGCAACTTGCTTTAATTGAGCTGGCATAGCTGTCATAGCTGTACGCCACTCCATCATATCGGGTTTACCTTTAGCATAAGCTTGAGAAAGTTGTTCTAGTGCTGAGCTTTGTACTTGAGCCGAAGCTCCACCAGCTAAAATAGCATTGTTTAAAGCCAAAAACATCTCAGTACTGGCTTTTACGTTACCATTAGCACTTGTAAACCTTTGTACTGATAAAGTAGCTTCGTCTAGTCTAGTAGGTAGACCTATTAGAGCGTCGCTTAATCTTTTCATTGAAGCCTCAGCGTCTTCCGCACCTATTCCTAAATTACTCATAACTCTAGGAAAATTATTAAGAGCGTCTAGTCTATCTATTGCACTATCAGTATTTTGGGTAAGCAAAGATATACCCTTAGCCAATAAACCTGTAGCTATATTACCTTTAAGTACAGCTCCAAAAATGGATCCACTAGCTTTAGTTGCTTGCTTTTGTAAACCAGCTACTAAACTATTAGTTTGCTGTATTTCTTTACGCAACTTATTAGTATCCGCTGTAATTAAGACTTGTAACTCTTCAACTGTCATTTATAACACCTCCCATTTTAATTGTGTTACGACGACCTTGCTTTTCCATTTCGTCGTCGCTCATTGGCTTAAGTTCGGTGTCTTTTTCGGTAAACGGCTTAGTAGGATAATGTTTAGGATCATTAAAGGCAAAAGCTATATATTGTCCTAACATATAATTCAAGCCGTCTTTTTCTTTATATTTTTCTTTTTGTTTTTCATTGAAAACTTTAACGTGTTTTATATATTGTTTAACATCTAGCGACCAAAAATAATGGAGGTTAAGACCTATTTTTATAGCGTCCTCCTCCATATCTCGCCACATATCGCCAAAATACTCATATTCTTTTAAATTGCATTTTGTAATTCTTCGTTCGCTTGAGCTATCTTTGACGCTTTCGCTTTCTTCACTGTCTCCACGTCCAGCTCCCTTGATAAAAAACCACCGTTAACTAAAGCCTCCATAATTTCTAAAACTAAGTCGTTTTTATCATTTTCTTCTAAATATTTATCAATAACATCTAAAGCAACGGATCTACTTACTCCGTGTACTCCGTTATCGTCAATTAGTCCTTTCATTAAGAAAGTTGCAAGCATATTTACACTTGTATCTCCAATACAGTTTTCTATTGGTAAGTTTCTAGCGTGTTCTATTTCGTCTACTTTTGTAGCATTATATTTTAAGTTTAATTTCATTTTAATATCCTCCTATTTCTTTAGATTTCCACTATATTAGTGGACTTATATAATAAAAAAGCGGGAGACCAGTTAAAAAAACCGACCTCCCATTGTTATTAAACGCTAGCTGACGCTGGTGTATAAGTTGGTTTTCCGCTTATACGTAAACTTGCTGTAAATGTAGCTAAGCCGTCTGGTGTTTTTTCGCCGTCTTTGAAAGATTTAACAAAAGCGGTAAAAGTCCAAGTAGCACCACTTGGATAAGTAACAACCCAGCTTTCTAAGCTTTGGCTTTCAGCTAAAGCAAGCATTTTTTCAACGTTAGCCTCACTCTTAATATTTCCGCCAATAGATACCTCTCCAGCGTCCTTAGATCCAGCTATAAACTCTTTATAGTTGTTTGGACTATCTAAATCAGTAGCGTCAATTTCTTCACTTTCAACACCTATTTCTCCAATAGATGTTAAGTTAGCGATAGTTGTATCACTAGCTTCACTACCACTTTTAATTTTTTTCAAAGTAGTACCCATTGTACGAGTAGCTTGTCCGTTCATATTATTACCTCCTTATATAATAAAAAGACCTTATAGGTCTATGCTATTGTAGTAAATCTATTAGCAATATGATATAGATTACCAATATTTGGTACGTCGTTACTAAACGACATTATGTAGTTATTTCTACGCATTATTTCCTCAACCTCGGCTAAAACTCTACTAGCTGTAACACTATCCTCAGCCCATATATCAATATTTATTTCTATATCTTGACTAATTATACTATTATCAAGATCTACATTTACACCATTATTACCAACGCTAAATATAATAGCTGGCAACTCATTAAACGTAGTTGGCTGAGTTTGTGATACATAGTAATTAAGTGTTCTCAAACTTGTATAAATATCACTTTTAGGTAAGTACATAACATTTACCTCCTTATTTACTATTATTTTTTAAATCGGTATGTAGAGCCTCTTTAAACATAGTCTTAATCTTTCTCTCATTACGTTTGATAGCTGGATACATATAAGGTTGAGCAACTTGTCCCTCAGTATAGTAAAACGTTTCTCCGTCGTCAGGTGTATATACCCACGGCGTAGATCTATACGTCAAAGTTACATTTTTATTAGGATAAGTACCAGTACCTTTTATACCTGTACCAAACTCTACAAACGGAGCATAGCTAAGATTTGTATAAACTTTACCTATTATTTTTTTACCCTCAGTTATTACTTTAGGTCTTATGCTACCAGCTAAAGCTCCTTTATCCACTGGGGCTAACGTTTTAGCTTGTGCGTGTACTAATAATACGGCGTTATTCATTGTTTCTTTTACTTTCTCAGTTTGAGAGATATTATTAAGTTTTCTTGTTAAGCTTTCAATACCTTTAATAGTTATTGACGCCATTTAACAGCTACAATAAGGATATGACTATCAGTAGGTAACACATCAGTAACATTGTAAACAATATTATTGTATTTAATCATATCGTTAATACTAATATTTGTTTCATTATCAGCTGTTATTGATATATCTATCTCGTAGTCAAGTCCGTACTCCTCTTGTATCTTTTTACAGTTTGAAAAACTTACATTACCGTTAAAGCTATCAACTACCGTTAAACCTCTACTTATTACGCCACCCTCAGCGTCAATAATGTTTTCTTTATCCATTATTTCAACTGTTTTATCATAAAAAGTATTAGCTATTTTGGTCTTCATTGATTTTGGGATATACAACTTTAACCCTCCTATATCTACTTAACAAACTACCAAACCCAGTAAACAACTCTTCGTCGCTTGCTGTAGTAAAGTATTTCGTTACCTCGTTGGCGTAGGATATAGACTGTCCATTATCGCTAATACCACTAATAGCTTGGTCAACAGCGTTAGTACCCTCGCTAGATATTTCTATCTCTTTAAGGCATTTCTTTAACCCAGTATTAACTATATTAGCGAGTATACGCTCAATTTTAGTAGGTATAGTATCGCTGTTCAAGTAAAGTTGCACTCTATCCCCAACCTCTTCAATACAAAAAGTAAGTAAATTATTACCCTCTATTTGTAAAGTTGGGTTAATTATATGTATATATGCTTTTATTCTAGCGATTTGTTCATTGTCCATACTTACACCTCCTTATTAGTAGAGACTTGTTAAGATTTTCTAAACAGTTCCGCTAACTGTGTTATTTGAGTATTTAATTAAGTCAGGCATAACAGCCTTTGTACCTTTAGAGAAGAATAACTCTAAAGCAATATCATTACTTAGTGGGATCTTTTCAGCGTCATATTGGTCAGTAACAACTGGTTGAGCGATAGCTCCGTCTATCATACATATCATATCTTTAGTTTGTCTATGATTAGAGAATAATCTTACTTTATGGAAAAAGTCTTCTTTTAAGCCTGTTAAAGAGTTAGGTACACTATCAATATAGTTTAATATAGCTCCATAAATACTAGGTTTAACAGTAACAACTAGTAAATCTCTATCTACTCCGTCTACCCAGTCATTTTGAGTAGTTTCAACGCTTTGGATAAGAGCTTCTAGTTTTTCAGCAATAGTAGAATAACTAGATAAATCAACACCTGTACCAGCTGTTTCAGCTTGAGCAAAGAATTGATTATCAAGGTAAGCTATCATACGTTTAGTATGATTTCCTTTTCTCTTTTCAGCCATACCGTCAAGACCATATAATCTAACATCTTTTTTAGCTAATTCTTCAACTATTTCTTTATCAGTATCAACGTTAACTGTTACTTTACCAGTATTTTTTAACCCTTTACCAGCTCCAGCTGTTCTAGCTGTTCCTAAATCGTCAACAGTAGCATTTTTAAATCTATCAATTTCTACTGATCCAGATTTAGGATCTCCACTATAGTTTTTATTTTTAATTTGTTCACTTATAGCACCTTTTTGTACAGCTTCAATTACTTCTCCGTAAGTTTCAGCCAACTTATCTAAAGTACTATTATCAACGTAAATATTTCTTGCGTCAGTTCTTGCCATAAACACATCACTCCTTTATAAATAATTTTTGGCATTTAAAAAGCGACTGTACCAGTATATTTTGGTTTGTCGCCACTACTATTATCATTAGAAAAATCTTTTGGTGGGTTTCCTTTTAATTTATCAGTTACCCCAGTCTCTACACTTTTACTGTATGTTTTAGCTAGTGTATCAATTTTATCCTCCATTTTAGTAGCGTCTAAATCAACTACAAAGTCCACTAATTCAATAGGGATATTCTTTTTTACTAACAGCTCTTGAGCCTTAACTCTATTTTCACGTAAAGTAATATTTTCTTCACGTTCTTTAAGTTCAGCCTCACGTTTACTCTTAGCTTCCTTTTCTCTTTCTTCCTCAGTTAATTTAGCTTGACGTCTTTCTTCGGCTATAGCTAAAGCGACAGCGTCTTTAATGGCTTGATCATTTTTAGCTTTTTCTTCGCCTCGGATCTTACCAGCTAAATTATCCATATCAGCTTGAGTAAAGGTTTTTGTTCCAGCTTTATTATCCTCGTTTGTACCAGTATCAGCTGTATTTACTGGTTGAGTAGTTTCTTTAGTATCTTTCATAAAGATACCTCCTTTCTCGGTTTTACGCCTCTCGGCTATTTTTGTATGAAAAAAGACGCCGTCGCGTCTTAATTCCAATAATTTATGGGAATAGCTCCTAAACCCCACATAAGCTACGCGTCTCGCCCCTGTTCATACTATTATTTTAAGTAAAAGAGGCAATAGTTCATACGGCGAGATTTCCAAAACAAAAGACGCTTTATTTAGCGTCTATTCATCAAAATCGTCTACTGGTGGCTCTAAAGTAAAGTTCCACTCAAACTCTTCTCTAGTATAATCACTAATTGATAAAAAGTGATTTATCATTTCCTCACTCCAAAGGCTCCTATCGTGTTGATAGTCTTCTTTTTGTTGATATATAATTTCCATAAAATCGTCTTCATTAGTTGTCAACAATAATCTATCCAATATACTATTATCCATTATTCTACAACTCCCTCTATAAACTCATAAAGTTTCCTATCTTTTTTATATAATAATGTTGGGTTTTTATAATAATATTTAAGCCCCTCAGATAAATACTCTTGAGCATATTCCACGTTTGGTATATTATTTTTAAAAGCAAAAAGACTTTTATATATTCTCGTTTGATATTGACTTACAAAATCATTACTATCTTTTAAAACCCAATATTTTGTTTTACTGGATCCTTTAACTTTCTTAAAGTCGTCTTTTGTATATTTAGCAAACTTTTGAGTAATAAGTTTATTATAATCTTGTTGCTCTTGTTTTGTAAAGGTTGTTTGCAATTTATGTCCTAATTCGTGTATTAAAGTATACTCATTGGCATTTGCACCCAATACTATTTTATTCTTGCTACGATCAAAGTAACTATGTTTAATGGTGTTATCCCTTTTTAACTTAACACCTTTAGTTTTTTGTTGTAATTTATCAGAAGTAATAAGTCTTGTCCTATTTACTATAGTATTCATATCAGTTTTTAATGGATATTGAGTACCTTTTGAGTACACGACGTTATTTTTATACCAGTCTTTATAACTAATGTTATCAACTAATTCAGTTTTTCCTGTTATTGGGTTTCTAGCTCTACGTTGTATATTTTTTTCCTCTTCTTCCCCTAAATATGCTCTTGTTTTTGATCTACAATTTGGGTGTAGAGGTGGAAAATTAACACCCTCCTCACGTTTATCAAACTCAAATACCTTATTATCCATAAACTGACATATTTCACTAGTCCTACTATCTAAAGTAGCAACAAATACATACTTTTTAAGACCTAATTCTTCAAAAGCCATAGCGTCAGCTTCATTATTAAAGTGATTTGTCTCAGTTCTAATAAGTCGTTCAGCATAATACTTACCAACATTAAACCTATCTCTTATTTGTTTAGCGGTTAGTGTCATACTTTGACCACTTAGTAAACCGCCTCCAAGTATTTCACTTAAATTATTGGCTAATATATCAGTATTACCCCATATACGTTGGCTATAATTCTTACCACTCCAAGGATCCTTTAATAATGCTTTTATCATATTATCGTCAACTGTAGAAAAATTAAAATCATATCCAGTACCTCTTTGTGTATCATACATTGTTTTATAATAACTGTTGTGTATTACACCTTTGTAACACATTTGATTTACTAATTCTTCTTTTGGATATATTTGTTTTGCTTTAGCATATATTTGAGCTTGTATTTGTTCTAGTCGTGATATACGAGATTTGTAATTGTCTTTAATATATTTATCTAGACCTTGGCGTTTCATTTCGTCCCAAGTCTTTTTTGTTTCGCTACGAGTAAGTAGTTCTTTCAATTTTTGAGTATCAAGACCTGTTTCATTAGAGTAGTTTCTATAAATACTCTCTAATTGCTTATCAATATCCTTTTGAGCTTGAGCATAAATAGCTTTTACTCTATTTATATAAGCCTCGCTTATTTTTTCGGCTTCGGTTAATCGTCTTAACGCTCTTTTATCCCAGTAAGTCGATGTTTTCATAAAACAACACCACCTACTTTACAACGTTATCAGTAACCACTTTATCACTTGTATTATTTTCTTCAAGATCCTCTTCAATATTAGCGTCCCCTATTTCATTGCTTTTAAAAGCGTCCTCATAAGGATCACTTGGCTTAGCTTCGTCCTCTTTTCTTTTTATTTCTACCTCTTCGCTAGCGTCTTTTACAAAGGATAATTGACTAACTAAAGTTTCAGCTGATAACATATCACTTAAATTATTTATCATTTGTGATATTTCAAAATCATTACTTGGTAAATTACGTTTAAATACAGCGTCAACCTCTTCAATAGGTATCTCTTCCATTTTTGATTTAGTAACTAAGAAATGATTATATAATTTAAAACGTTCCATTAGACCTTTTTCCATATAACGCTCTTTATTTTTAATATTTTGTTCAAACGCTAGTAATTTATACCTAATAGCAACACCACTTGAGTTACCAACAAAGTTTTCGTCGCTCATATTTGGCGTCATTGATATTTTATGTATATCTTTTTCTAGTGTTTGCCTTAATACATCAACATCATTTTCTTGTAATGTTTTAATTAGATATTCAGCCCTACCGTCAGCTGGAATATTAGCTAACATACGACTTGTTTTTAATTGTTCGGCTTGATCATCGTCAAAATCAAAACCATACATACAAAGAATAGCGTCAACTAATTGTTCTTTATCATTAACTCTATCACTTTGTAATAAGTTATATGCGTCTATTAAACTAATAACTGGCTCAAAATCTCCTAAAAACTCAGGGTTATTTTTATACTCAATAAATGGTACATCTCCAAAAGCGTGAGCTTCTTCTTTTGCTGTTTGAGTTAAACTCTTGCTTGTAGATTTGTATGTTCTTTTTACCTTATTGTCAGCGTATATGATTTCATAATGTTTAAAAGTTTCTCCCTCATAAATAGCCCTATAGTTAATACCAAATAGCTTTTTATGTTCTACAGTATCGTCATATACGATAATTGTATTTTCATTATCTACCTCACAACTACGAGGCTCAGCTTCCTCATTAGCATACACATACTCATATTGCAAACCATATATAGATACATCTTTAGCTATTTCAGTATCCAAGTCATTTATTGTTTGCTTTTTATACGCGTCTAATAATGGCTGTATATCATAACTAGGCTCGCCGTTTTCGTTTGTTCCAACTTGATAATCTACTGGGTTACCAAGTAAATATCCTACATTGGTATCCGTGATATATTTAGCGTGATTTACCATTACTTTATTATTCATAAGTACCTCGTCTTTTTTACGCTCAAATATATCGTGTTTACCCATATAATAATTACCTAAACGTTGATAACGTTTTTTATACTTTTCGTTATAATTTATAACATCATTGATTATCTTATTTGTTATTTTTGTATCTTTTGGTAATGTATACATACCTTACACCTCCTTATAGTCCAATAGGTTTAACATAAACCTTTGGCGTTTTTGTTCCTTTTATATATTTGTTTAAACCATATCTAATAGCGTCTATAGTATGATTAAACGTATCAACTGGCTCGTTAATATATTCTCCAGTCTTCTTATCTTTTTTCCACGTATAGTTTTCTAACTCCTCAATAACTTTATAACAACGTTCGTCTACTATTAACTCATATTGTTGTATCCATTGGATCCCGTGTATAATTGATCCTTTACCTTTTTCGGTAGGCTCTATATTTATACCTTTATCCTTTATCTCGTCTATACTCTTACGTTCAGCACTATCGCCATAAGATTTATCTTTAGCAAGTCCTAGATCAAACATTGTTTCAGCTATCTCGTCGTTCTTCATACCTTTACGTACATATTCTCCAACTACATATATCTTTTTACTTATCGTATCTATATATCCCCAAACTAGAGCCGACGGATCATTGATATAACCAAAGTCTAGTCCTATCCAACGTTTTAAGCCCTCGGTTTCTTTTTTACTTATTATTTTTGTTGTATATGTACCAAAGACTAATTTATCTAGTGTAGCAAACTCGCCTAAAGTATATATACGATAATAAGCTGGGTTTCTATATTGCAACCGCTCAAGTTCATTTATATACTCAACACTTAAAAACTTGTTATCCTTATATGTAGTTTTAATTACTTTTACATTTAGAGGTAACTCGCCAACAAAGAAATAGTTATATACCCAATTCTTTTTAGATATTGGGTTAAACATAAGATATATTTGAGGAAAATCTACTAAAGCTCTAAGACGTAAATTAAGTTGTGTAAACTCGTCCTCAGTTAGTTCAGTTGCTTCCTCAACAACTATATCCGTTATACCGTCAATAGACTTAATCTTTTCTTCGTCATCTAGTCCTTTAAATATAAAAATAGAGCCATTGGGTAGCTCTATCTCAAAATCACTACGATTTATACGACACTCGTCATAATAACCACTGTTTCTTAAATGTGTTAAGAACAATGACCAAATAGAGTGTTTTATTGTACGTTGTATTTTTCTTATTACGAGTATTGTACGTTTATATTTTAAGGCTTTTAATAATACCTTTTGCGTGGCACCATAACTCTTACCACTACCAGCACCACCCACATACACCTCAATACGATGTGAATAGTCGCTTATATCTTTATAAACCCACTCATTAAAAATAGCAGGGTTTAATCGTCTAGACATTATCCTCCTCGTCTATAAACCAGTCAGTATTAACTTTTTTAACCTCAACCTTTTCAATAAACCCACCTTTAGCCTTAGCTAATAACTCACTAGCTTTTATTCTATCGGCGTCTTTATTACACTCGTTTTTAAACATCTCAGTCCAAAACTCAAATATTTCCTCAAGACTAGCTATAGTATCGTTTTTAATCTCTTTGGATAACTCTTGTCTTCTTTCATTTAATAGATCCTTAAACTTAAGACTATTTTGATAACCAATAGCTCTAAGATTATCATTACTACCACTATAACCAGCATTACGAGAGGCTGTAGTATAATCGTTACATTTTATATACTCGTCTATCCAACGCTCTTGTTTAGGAGTAAGTTTATCGCCTTTCTTATAAGGTTTATAATTTCTAGCCATAAACTACCACCTCCTTATATTATTTCTCTTTTTTAGTAGTTTTAACTGGCTGTTCTTCTTCAACCACTATTTGATATTTAGTACCAAATAAAGTGATAAATATTTTACCGTTTTTATCGGGTTTAACTTTTATAACATTAGTCATATTATTTACCTCCTTTTTTCTTTGTAGTTGTTTTCTTTTTTGTTTCTTTTGGCTTGATTTCTTCAAGGACTTTAACATATACTCTATGATCTTTGTTTTCTCCGAGTAAAACATCTAGTCTTTGTTTAGTTACTGTAAATGTTTCTCCCTCTTTAGGTACATAACCTAACTCATTATCAGTTATGTTAAACTCCTCGTATGCTTTTAATGCTTCAACTTTATATTTCATATTTAACTCCTCCTTATAAGTTGATTTCTCTTTTGTTAATAATTCGCCCCATATATCTTTTTTAGGCTCATATTCAAACTTAAACTTACCAGCTTTATCATATATTTCGTTTACATCTAAATTACTCATATCAAACTCAACTACTATACCGTTATCTTTAGTAACTCCCATTTCATTTAATATAGGTAAATTAGTACATATAACTGGTACTCCCATATTTAAAGCTTCATACAACCCATAACAAAAGCCCTCAGTATCACTAAGTAAAACGAGATAATCACTATTGGCTATATGACGTCTTATATCAAGTGTTGGCTCTCTATATATAACATTAGGACTATTTATAGTTAATTTATCATTACTAAATATTTCTAATTGATAGAATAAACCGCTTTTGTCTAACTCCTTAACTAAATACTCTAAACGATTACCGCCTTTTTCACTTGTTAAACGTTGCGGAGCAATTAGTCTCAATAGTCTAGGCTGAGGATCTATAGTAATTGGGTTATATGCAACACCTATTTTTCTACCTGTTAGTTTTTCAAAACTCTTAGCATTATTTTTACTAACGCCATAATAAGTTTGTACTTTATCACTCAACATAGGTTTATACTTTGGATATAGTGATTTATCCAAAAAATCAGCGTGTACTATTTGTATGTATTCTTTAGCTTTTATATTATCAATTATCTTAACTGAGTAATTAAAAAAGGCTTTATCACACTCAATAATCTCCCCATTATATTTAATACATCTAACATACTTTTTTAATCTTTTTATTTGTTCAGGATCCCCGCCACTATAAATAATAGTTAGATCTCTATCACAGTATTTACGTGCTAACTCATACATAAACGTTTCTACACCACCGATAGCAACTAAATACTCTTGATAATACACATTACTGTATTTCATATTACCTCCTTACATAATAAAAAAGGACGCCACACAGGTATCCTTTATTACACCATACACTTTATCATATAAATTACTGTATTTTCACTGTATATTTGAAAACTTTTTTATTTTTTTAATGTATGATTTTATTTTTCTATAGTGATTTTTCCATATTGTTTGAGGCTCAACATCATTAACATTAGCTATATTTTCAACGGCTTTAGTTATTCTAACTCCTTTATATACTATTTCATAAAATAATTGATACTCAATACCAGTCATTTTACTTAGACTATCGGTCATAGTATCAAGATATGCTTGTAATGTATTTATATTTGCTTGTTCGTGAGTTATTTCTTCAGCTAGACTTTTACCTGTACCAATATCTATTTCGTGTAGTTCGTGTACATAATCAGCCATTTTATCATTATTCTTAATACCACCCTCAACATTTATATCTTTTAGCTTCGGTGTAATAGGAAAATACTTGCAATAAAGCTTCTCCTTTCTATCCATAAGAAGATTTAAACGAGTTTTAGCCATTTCAAGCTCACACTTAGTATTTGTATAGTTTCGTATAGCATACATTACACAACCTCAAGATTATCCTCAACTATTTTAGTTAAGTACTTATTAGCTTTAGTTCTTGTTAAACCACTATGTTTTTGAAAATAAGCCCATAAAAAACTTTTAGCAATATCGTGAGCGTCTTCCTCAGCACGTTTAACAATAGTTTTAGTTCCGTCGCTCCAAAATAATATTGTAGCACCTTTGTTTATTATCCAGTGTTTTGGTAGTCTTAAATTATCACTATTACACATATATCTAAAACTATCCAAGATGTGATCGTTCATTTTATCTCCCTCCCTTATCATAAATCTATATGGTGGTAAAGTATTATCTATTTTTATAGTTAAACCAAATATCTTACCATTCTTATAATATACAAACTCAGGATAATATTGAGTATGACATATTTGTCTTCTTAATTGCCAATAGGTCATACTATTCATAAGTAAACAACAACCAACTGTATCGGCTCTAATTAACCAATTATCTACCATTTCTCTTAATTCTTCAACCAAGTGTTCAGTACAGTAAGGGTGTATTTGTTTTTGTAGTACCATTTTATTTACCCTCGTCATTTGTTTCAACATCTACCATACTTATAACATCGCCATTAACCATTTTAGCTATTCGTTCCGCTCCCTCTTTTGTAAAACCTTTCATAATTTCTTTGGACAACACTATTTCACTTGTAAAACCACCAAAAGCTACCTCAACATCTTTAATATAATAATTTCCAACTTTAATTACATACATAAATCTGATACCTCCTCGTTTATTATATTTCCTTTATTTCTTATTTCTTGTAAATATAAATCAGTAAAGCAAGTCCTATACACAAATACGTTATTTTTGTACACGTTATATAATGTAAACCCGTGAGGATATTTTTTTACTTTTCTAAGATGTAATATCACATAACGTCCCTGTACCTTTTTATATATCTTTATTCCTTTTTTAATCATTGTAATATTTAATAAACTCTTCAACGAAAGGTTTTATTTGTTCATATAAGTTGTAATTATCTATTTTTAATTTATCCAAAAAAACATCAATATTTATAAACTTAGTAACTTTTTCTTCCAATTCCCCCAACACATCGCTCAAGCTTTCTAGCTCGTTTCTTAATTCAATTAACTTTTTTTCCATTTAGTCCTCCTCAATTTTAATTACGATCCAGCTATTATAGTTAGTTCGTTTTAAATATGTAGGAGACATATAAAACCCTATAGATTTTACTTTGACATTTATTAGTTTTGCTAAATATTCTTTTGTTCCTATATCAATAAACGTGTCTCCGTGATATAATGCGTACATTTTTTCTCCTTTACTAACGCTTTTTAAAAAATGCGTTAGGTTATTTTTTCTTTATTTTATAAAGGTTTGCGATTTTGCTCTAACGCATTAACGCATTTTTTGCTATATAACTTTTATTTTTTTTATATTTATTTATTTTTTTATATTTTTTAATTTATAATAGAAAATATCGTTAATGCGTTAGGCTTACTATTTTTTTCAGTATTTATAAGGGCTAGCAAGATAACGCTTTTTTTAAAAATGCGTTAAAATGCGTTATTTTTTTACAATAATTCGTGTATTTTTCCCTAAAATACTCTTAATAACTACATTATAACCAAGAGCTTTTAAACGTCTACTAAACTTATTTAGAGATACAGCTTTTAGATTACTATCGTCGCAATATTCTTCATAAGCCTCGTATACAGTTCCAACTGGGTTATTATTTATACTTGGATAATCATTTATATAAGCAAGTACACTATCATTATCTAAATAATACTGTTTAGTAGCCTCCTCAATAGTTTTACTAACAGTCATTTCTAACTTATTAGCATATATTCTTTTGATACCAGCCAAACCTAAGTTAAGTAAATAACTTTTTGCTTTATCACTACTAAGTAAATCGTCTAAGTTATATACACGAGATTTAACTTTATTATCAAAAGGTATTATGAGTAGTCTACGTCCTATACCTTGAGATTTATCTTTAAAAACTGGTGGCTCATTAGCGGTAAATATAAGTGTTGCTGTATTTTTAAGTGTTATGGGCTGACTATAAATAGCTCTAGCTCCAACCGTATTACCACTAGCCATAGTTTTTAGATTTTTAGATTTCTCTAGGTAAATAGCGTCCACATCGTCAGCAACATTTACGATCTTACCAATTAAAGATGTAAGAGAGGTACCGTCGTCAAAATTAGCAATATCTATATGACTGGATAACTCGCCAGTCCACTTAGTTATCATTTCAACAAAAGTACTTTTACCATTGGCTCCACTACCAGTTAAGAAAAATATTTTGTGAGGAAAACGGTCAACAAGTAAAATGTGTCCCAAAATCTCCTCAATAACAAGTCTCATATCTTTACGGTTACAACATATAAAGTTTAAAAAGTTATCAACATTTTCGTCATAAGCCTCAGGATCATAACTAACATCTAAATAAAATGGTGTAAAACCACAATCATAATCAACAACATTGTCCTCAACTATAACTCCGTTTCTTAGTTTGACTAAAAACTTATTCTTTTTATCAATTAGTTCAGCATAAATATACAATTGAGCCTCTAATTCGGTCATTTGACTACGCCTAAGTTTAAGATATTTGTTAATTGCTTTGTTTAATTTAATTCTATCTTTAGAATAATTAAGACCGTCTCTAAAATATAAACTATAATTGTATATTTTAATATCTAGTTCTTTAACTATAAACTCAGCAAAACTTATCATATCTTTAGGATCGCCATTATATTGACCATTTGCGTTAGTTTCTAGTGAGCTTACACTTTCAATTAAAGTACTAAGTTCCTTTTTCTTTAATTTATCGGCTAATATTACATCATTTATAAAGTTACCTATTTCTACAACATCTAGTTCTTTATATTGCTCTCGTATTAACCTTAAATGATAGAATAAAGCGTTATTTCTTCCGTCTCCCTCTTCAAGTCCACTAATATTTTTGGCTTTAGGAAGCGGATACATTAAAGTAGGTAAAACTGGTAGAGCCTTAAGAGTTAATTCTCCGCTTCGTTCACGTTCTTTACCTTTATGCTTAACAATAGCGTAAGATTTAGTTCCTGTTTTATAATCTACTTGAAAACCACCTATTGTTATTTTGTCAGCTCCATTTTTTATATTTATGCCCTCGGGTTTAGAGTAATAGAAATGTATACCTCTAGTTGTCTTAATTGTAAGGGTTGGGTAGTGTTGTTTAAAATAGTTAATTATTTCTTCTTCATTGGCGTTATCGTTATCAAAATCTACAACTACAACTTTATTATTAAGTAATAAACCAGCGTTATTTAATTTATCTAAAGAGGTATAAGTTGTATCAAAATTAGTAACGGGTTGTTTCTCGTCGTTTAATTCTAAATATTTTAACATTTGTTATATCCTCCTTAATATAGATTTTTCTTACATAGATTTATATAATAATTTAAGTCTAGTTTTGATTTATCAAACTCTTTAATATCTCCGTTGTGTATTATGTTATGCTCACTTGTATTAGCTATTTTTTGATAACTATCCCCCTTACGCTTGTATATACCCCAATATTTTTTATTATTAGTAGCAAATACACGATTAACTTTTTGTGTTGGTATGAGTTTGGTATCCCCCTCTTCGCCATACTCATAATACATACCGTTATATGTGCTACCCATTTTACAAACGATTTGAAAAGGGGCTAAATCGTTGTTTTTATATGTTTCAATAACTGTATCAGCAACACTTTTACCAAAAATGTAATAATTCACTAAAGCTCTATCAATAATAGTTAGTGAGTTTTGCATATAATTGCCACCCTCAAACTTACTAAAACGACCTTTAGCTTCAATATGCCCGTCTTCAAACTGTATAGCATAATTATTAACATCACGTTGAGCTATTTTAATTATTTTATCTATATCAAAAGTTAGTCCAAACCTTTTACCAAAATCAGTAACTATATCAACTATTGTTTGATAATTCTTAGGATCATATTTAACTACTAGTCCGTCAGTGTTGGACTGTATAAGCTGACAGTAGTCTTTTAATTCTAATATTAGTTGTGTTAATATTATTTGTCCGTTGATACATATATTGTTAGCTTGTTTAGGATCAAAAAGCATATTATACTCACTTTTCATAGCCCCAAAAGTAGCGTTAATTAAGATTTTATATATTTTGTTTTTAGGATCCTTTTGAGCTTTGAGTTTATAACGCATATCTCTTAAATGTGTAAAAGTTTGAGGCTCCTTACTTGCTCTACTCATATAATTATCAACAATAATTAAACTGGGATAGTAACTTGATACGTCAATATGTAGAAAGTTACCACTTTCATTGTATTTTTCTATTGCACCGTGTATCCCACCAAAAGCGTATACGTGAGGAACACCAGCAACATTTAGTTTTAATTTACGAGTTTCTATTTCTTTATAATCTCCACCACACCTATAGTCATATTCACATTTTTTAAAAAAATCTTGTATTTCATTAGGTATAATATCCCAGTTAATATTAGGATCATAATCTATATGTAGCCTGTCTCTTGGTATATCAGTTTTTTGACATTGTAATACTTTACTAGCTAAAATAGCTCTTGTTTTTTTAACATTTGGTATATCTAAGCCAAACTCATTGACTATCTCAAACTTGGCTTGAAAATAATCAGCACGTTTTTTAAACAATAACTCAGTGTCTTTAACGTCGTTCTTACAATATTTAATAAGTAGTTCAAGTTCTTCCTTTGTGCAAGGTCTATCTAAATTAAAGTCAATAGGTGTTTCTACAATAGACATACCTAAGTTAGCTTGACTTGATTTTAAACCTACCCCAAGTGGTAACTCTTGTATAACATCAAGAGTTATCATATTTAACTTATAATTAACTCTCTCATTATCTACAATAAGTTTTTTACTTATTTCGTATGGATCTTTACCTAAAAGTACCCCCGCAAGTACAACGTCGTCATAATGATAGTTATTAAAGCCTACCAAGATAGCCTTAGATTTGTTAAGGCTATCTATATAAGCCTCTAGTTCTTTTTTATTATTATGTATTACCCGATAATCTTCGCCCTCTTTAAAAACCATTATCCAGTCATATTTTAAGACCTCAATATCGTACGTGATTATCATAGCAACACCTCACTTAACTAAGTGGCGTTACTTTATAATTTACAAAACCGCTACCACTTGTTTTTTTACTAACTATAGCTTGATTTCCAGCCATACCATTTAAAGTATCAGCTAAAGTTTCTAAATCAGTAAAACTTTCAACTGGTAATTGATAACCAAAATCATAAGCAAGTTTATTTATAGCTTTAATGCTTCGTTCAATAGTTTTTTCAGTAAAGAAATATGATACAAAAATATGTCTATTATCTTCATTATCTAACATACTAAAGTCTAAGCTTATCCAAGCTGTCCCTTTTTCACTTTTTTTATTAGTTACTTTTTCAAGTAAGCAAGTATATTCTCCGTCAGCTATTTCCTCAAAATCGTCTACTTTATCAGTAGCTGGATCAAAATGTTCCATTGTTTTAGTCGCAATATTTAATAAATCGTCCATAATTATTTACTCTCCTTTTCTTTAATTTCTTCTTTTGTTTTTTGTATAAGATATTTTGTAGTAGGATCGTCCTCTACTTTTTTATTTTTGTAAAAACTACAGTTTTCACAGTCTTTTTTAATTAAAGCTCCGCAAGTAGTCTTATCTATATAAGCAAAACAGTTTTCTTTATCCATACCTACTTACTCTCCCTTTTCCATTTTTCTTTTTCTTGCTTTATGCAAGTCTTCTTTTAACTTTTTATTTTCTTCGTTTAATTTTCCATAATCACTTTTAACAACTACCATAACTAGTATTGTAAAAAATGCTAATAAAGTCATAATTAGATATAATATAAACTCAAATACGTTCATTATTTATCCTCCTTTTTTATAGTTTTTAATGTAGTTTGTCCAGTTTTAACTGGGGTATCAAAAACTCCTTTAATATTTTTAAGTATGGCTAGTACGTTTTTATCCTTAACGTCAGCCTCAATATAATTGTCGCGTTTACTATCACATATTTGTAAATACGTTTGTCCTACTTTTCTACATTTGATAGACATATCACATCGTCCCATACACATATTGTAGTATTTTTGTTCTAGGCTAGGTCTTTCTATTGTTTGATTATTTTCGCTTATTTCAGTAATATGTGATATAAATATTACGTTGTATGGTAATTGATTTAATCTTACCATTAACTTTTGCCAAGTCATTTTTACATCACGATAACCTTTACCATAAGGTACCTCGCCCTCGTCGTCTACACCATATTTTTTACATACATAGTTTTGTAACATTGTTTTAACATCGTCTACTAGATCGATAATTATTGTTTTAAAATCGTGTTTTCCCTCTTCAATTTCTTTTAAAACTTTTACAAAAGTCTCAAAGTCGTATACCTCAACACTTGGGGTATCAACTTTTTTAGCGTTTCCGTCAGTATTTATTATTACTGGACTTGGAAATTGTCGAGCCAAGTATGTTTTACCGCTCATACTTTGTCCCCATATAAAGAATACTTTAGGTGTAATATCTTTTACCTTAGGTTTATTTGCTGGTAATAACATTTTTATCTTCCTCCTTACTATGATATAATTCGCTTACGATCTTATTTAATTTTTTATCAATGATATTGGCGTTTTTAATAATTTGATAAAGTAAACTGGTATACTCACTCCATAATCTAGTTTTAGAGTAATAGTCCCATTTTTCATTATCTTTGTAGCCACTCTCAAAGTGTTCCTCAAGTATATTAAGTAAATCTATATTGATATTATTTTCTAATTGTATCTTTTCGAGTTCTTCTCTCATTATTTGTCCTCCTTAGTAGTTATTAGGACATATCCTTTACGATTAGTTGTTTTTACTACTTTATATTTTTCGTATATTTTTGGCTCTTCGTCTTGTAGCTTTTTACTATCAACACTAACTGTGTCATAACTAGTTGGAGCTACTTTTGTTATTTTTGTATTACCAAAATCAACGCTAATTAGACCTTTTTCTTCAAACATTTTATAGATTTTTTCTTTAATATCTTTATATTCTTTTTCAGTATTTTTATAATCAGCAAGTGCTCTTTCTAACATAGCTACTTTATCACTTAATGCTATAAGTTCATTACCATAAAATATATTATTAAACTCTTCCTCACTCATATCAGGGTTGTTTTTTAATGCTTCTACAGCTTGTTTAAATGCGTTAATGCGTTTTTCGATTTTTTCCCATAATTTTGGATCTCTTTCAATAACGTGTTCTACAAGTCTAGTTTCGTCAAACTCAAAATTAAAATAAACATCTTCGTCTTCAAGTTCATAATCAACACCTGTATAAAAGTTTTCAGGTCTTTTATATCCTACAAGTCTACATTTTGGCTCGTTAAAGGTTTCCATATAAAATTGACATTGTGCCATATAATACTCGACGTCTAACTCTTCTCCAAAAGTTTTTACCTCAAGTATTGGTATGTCAGCGTCTCTATCTATTCCGTCAGTATTACCTCTATATCCACGTTCAGTATCAACGATAGTATCCTCTAAATAATTAACATCATATTTAGCATTTATATAATCTCTGATAATAGGCTCCATTACTTGCCCATATTTAGTAAATTGATTACCTGTAAAGGTGTTTGGTATGATACCAGCTTTTTGTTTTGCAAAATCAAATATATTTACACCATATTTGGCGTTAAGACCTAAGATACTTGGTAGATCGCTACCACCAACGTATTTATGTCTATCTACTGTTACGTTAGGGTTAGCCATTATAACACCTCTATTTCTTCCTCAGTATTTACGATACTTTTAAACATTTTAAACTCGTTTTCACTAGTTTTTAATTGTTTTAAAACACTATTTTCAAGACCAGCTAAAGCAATAAGTAATGATACTTTGTTACCTTTTACTTTAACTTCAGCCCCGCCCTTTTTATTAGTTTTAACACTAATTTCACAAGGTATATTTTTTGCCTCATTTAATTTATTATCCATTTCTTCCATTAGTTTATCTTTTAAATTATCTAATAATTCCTTTAAATCTTTATCCATTATTTAATTTCTCCTTTTCCCATAAATTATAATTAAAATCTTGTTTACTATCTAAAGCTTTATATATATCAGCCTCAATAGTACTATCAGTAACAAACTTATAAGCTGTTACTTTTTGTGTTTGTCCGTTACGATAACATCTTCCGTAACTTTGATAAAACTCCGTGTAGCTTTCAGTTGGGCTAAAATAAACAATAATATTAGCATAAGTAAACTCAACCGCTTCGCTTCCACTTTTATAATTAGCAAGTGTAACAGTATTTTTTATATTGTCCCACTCTTCTTTTTTTGGATAATCTTTTATAGCACCGTTGCAAACATAAGTTGTTTTAGCTATGTTTTCTTTTAATAGTTTAAACTCTTCGTCATAATTGTAAAAAATAATTATATTGTCGTTTGTGTTTTCAACAAACTCTTTGATATATTCAATTTTTGTTTTTAAATTAACGTTAAGTCTTAAACCGTGTCTTAATTTCATTTGATTATCATATAGGATCCCGTCATATATTCGATTTTTTTTAATTACTTTATATATTAAACTTGCTTTAAAATGTATATCTTCAAATACTAGTTGCGGTAGATCGGTAGCTTCGTCTTTACTTAAACGTCTTGATATTGATTTCCACATATTAGTAAGTTTTGTTTCGTTTTGCCAGCCTATAATTTCCAAGTATCCATACTCCATAGATGTAATAGCATTGTTTCTTATAAATTGAGTTTTATTTTTGGTAAGTCCAAACATTTTAAAATAGTTAATGCTATCTTCCCACCCGTTTGGTATTGGTGTTGCACTTAGTAATATAAAACCACTACATATTTTAGTAAGATTATATCCAGCCTTACCCCAAACACCAGTTGAGTTTTTTAATCTATGACACTCGTCAAATATTACAAAATAATTTTCATAATTTTTATAGTTTTTATTAAGCATATTGTAAGTGCAAGTTTCATATTTTATTTGAGGATAATGTTCAGCAATAGTACGTTGCCAGCCACCCTCATTGATCTTAGAAGCTGGAGCCACTATAACTAACTTTTTATCTTTAAAATATTTTTGGTGGTGTTCTAGTCCCATTATTGTTTTACCTGTTCCAGTATCCATATCATAGATATAATTAGGTTTTACGTGTTTAAAATATTCTTCTTGATATTTATATAATGTTATCAATTTCTTTACTTACGTCCTCAACACTCCTAGCCACTAAACTTATACCACCAGCTTTTTTAATAGCCTCGATATTATAATCTTGTAGCGGAGATGTTTTACCTTTTTCGTTTTTAACCTCTATACCTATAAATCTACCTTTATAACAAGCCAATATATCAGGTACACCAACTTGACTAAATTGATTACCAAAATACTTAACGTAATATGCTCCTTTAGACTTTAAATATGCTTTGATTTTGTTTTCAATATTTTTTTCTCTCATTTTGTGATACAATATAAATGTAAATAATGATCTATATTATTTACGTGTACTATTTCTAATACTTTGGTCGGTGGCGGAAATAGTGCTTTTTGTTTGCTCTTCAAAATCAGCATATATTAAGGTTGCAACTCCACAAACTAATAAAAACGTGATAAAACCAAACCAAGTGAAGCCGTATAAGTTTCCTGTAATAACCATTTTTATAGTTAATATATAAATATCGTGTAGTATTACACATATACAAGCCATAAAAGTAATTAGTTTTAAAACGTTTATCCACTTAATCTTTTTCATATATCCTCCTTAATTTTTAGATATTTTTCTTAAATAATTTATATTTATATTTAGATAATCAAATAGTTTATCCATTGGAACAAGTCCTTTTGGTAAAAAATACTTATCGCCTAGTTGCTGTTTAATTTCTTGTTTTATAAGACCAGCTCTATTAGTTCCACAACAAGCTAATTTCTTTATGTCATTAGTATCAGCCCATTGTTTATTTAATAGATCTAGTGTTTCGTTAGCTGTTAATTTTTCCATAGTTTCCTCCTTGTCTTGACTGATACTCAATTTCTTTGAGTTTTTAGAGTAAAAAAATAAATTCCAATTTCTTCGTCAGGTATTTCCAAGATTTCACAGCTTTTTGTTATTTCATTTTGTTTAAAGTCTACTTTGTTGTTCAATTTACAGCTTAGTGTTCGCTCGGATATACCCAATTTGGTAGAAAACACAGCATTACTATCGCTCTTCTCTTTTATTCTACCAAGTAGCTTGGAATAGTCATACTCATACATCTTATACCTCCTCTCTAACTCAAAACTCAATACCTTTGAGTTAATTTAATCATAGCACGTTGCGTTTCCCTTGTCAACATAAAAGTTCAATTTTTTTGAGTTTTTTTGTTGATTTTTTTGTAAACCGTGGTATAATAAGGTTGTGAGGTGGTAGTTATGAAAGTAAGTAACACGTCCCAGCGTCTTAAAGAAGCTATGAATAAAAAGGGACTTAAGCAAGTTGATATACTTAATCGTATACAACCTTTATGCGAAAAATACAATATTAAAATGGGTAGTAATGATCTCAGCCAATACGTAACTGGTAAAGTCGAGCCGTCGCAAAAAAAGCTAAAAGCATTAGCCGAAGCACTTGACACTAACGAAATATGGCTTATGGGATATAATGTAACGGATAGCCCCGATTTAAAAATACTTGAAAAAGAAGATTATCTTGTAATGCCTATGGATATAGAAAAAGCGGGTATTAAAAAAGGTAATAAAATAAAAACAAAAGATTTAATGACATTGATCAAAGGTTTAATCTTTTTAAATGACCAATATAAAAAAGATAATAAAGAATTAGAAAAACTAGGAGAAAAGTTAGAAAATAATATTATTACCGAAGAAGAGTTTAAGCGATTAAAATATTTAATGGAAGAAAATAAAAAAGATATTGATAATCAGTTTAAAGAAATGGTGGCTAATATCATTGTTAAAGACACTGAAAATAAAGGAGACTTAAAAAATGAATAATCAAGTATTTTGTTCTAATTGTAATACTGAGCTTAGTGCTGACGATAAGTTTTGTTATAAATGCGGGAAGCAAGTTCAAAAAGAAAATGATTTTTGGGCGTCAGTTGTAAGTTCAGCTAAAACTATAAACGAGCAAGCTAAAGCTAATATTAAAACAAACAAAGAAAATAAGAAAATGAAAAATACTATAAGATGTACAATGATCCTAAATAATATAAATGATAGTAGAAAAAAAGTAGGTAGTTCAGTTGTTAGAGGTGGTATAGTAGGAGCTGTTGGTAGTGCTATTAACCCTCTCGTTGGTGTTGCTGGTATAGCAGGAGGGGCTATGAGCGGTAAGAATAAAGTTCAAAGTTCTACTACATTTTTAATAGAATATGAAGACGGTCATAGGGAGACCAAAATAGTAAAAAATAATTCAGCTGATTATAACAAATTAGTACAATATTTGAAAATGTAAAAAAAAGAGTTAGTGCGGTAACACTAACCCAAAACGCAATAATGCGTACACAAATAAAAATATCAGTCAAGACAATTCTTTTTGTGTACCTTTATTGTACTAAATATTTAAACAAAATGCAATAAGGGAGATGTTAAAAATGGCAATTTTTCAAAAGAAAGATAAAAACGGTAAAGTTATATATACTAAAGATAAAAAATCGTGGTGTTTTAGAGTATATTATACGGATCTATACGGTAATAGAAAACAATACAATTCAGGTCGCTATAGTAAACAAAAAATAGCCGAAGAAGAACAACGAAAGTTTTTAAATGAAAATGATTATGGAAATAAAGAGCCAACTATTAGAATAACGTTAGACGATTTGTTTAATGAGTATGAAAAATATAGAACAAGTGTTAAAAACAAAGATAGCTCCAACTATAGTGATTATATAAATTACAATAATCATATATCCCCTATTTTAGGAAAATGTGATATTAAAAAATTATCATTACTTGATATAAGAAGATTTCAAGATTATATGAATAAAAAAACATATAAGAATAATAAGTTATACTCATACCAATTTAAAACTAAAGTTCATAGTTTATTATCTTGTGTTTTAGAATATGCTGTATCTATGGGATATATACGCGAAAACGTAGCTAAAAGATATGGTAACTTTAAACACAAAAACGACGAGGTTGTATCCAAAAATGAGGATCTACTATACCAAACACCTTTAGAGTTTGAAAGATTTATTGATGTCGTAGACAAGTTTAACTGGAAAGTTTGGTTTAGTTTCTTATACTGGACAGGGTGTCGAAAAGGAGAAATACAAGCTATTACATTTAAAGATATAGATTTTGATAATAACTTAATTATAATAAACAAAAACCTATCTAACAAAATAAAAGGTGGTGGTTATAAAATAACTAACACAAAAAATAGAAAAACTCGTATAATTGCATTATTACCCCAATTAAGACCTATTTTGCTTGAGTGGTGTAATCATAACAAAAATTATAAAAACTTCTCGGAGGACTGGTTTTTATTTGGAAATACTACTTATTACGCTAATACAACTATAGATAATGTAAAAAAATATTATTATGATATATTAGAAAAATTATACCCAAAAGAAAATATAACAAGATTAACTATACATCAGTTTGGTAGACACTCACACGCTAGTTTACTAATATCGTTAGGTGTAACGGATCAAGCTATCGCCAAAAGACTTGGAGATACGGTAGAGGTTATTAGAAGAACATATGCTCACTTATTCCCAACGTATAATGACGATATTTTAACTATCGTTACTGACGAAAAAATAGATATTTTAAATGAGAAAATGAAAAAATATTTATAAAATTAAGACATATTTAAGACATAAAACTATTTTTGCAAAAGAAAACCCTTATAAAATAAGGGCAATATACATAAATGGTCGGGAAGACAGGATTTGAACCTGCAACCCCTTGGTCCCAAACCAAATGCTCTACCAAGTTGAGCCACTTCCCGATATATGGCGTTCTGGAAGGGATTTGAACCCCTGACCCACGGCTTAGAAGGCCGTTGCTCTATCCAGCTGAGCTACCAGAACAACTGAGCATCTCTCTTCCAATGCCCTTTAATTATACACTATATTTTTTTATTTTTCAATAGTTTTTACTAATTTTTTATTATTATTAACAAGTATTATTATCTTATCTAAATCATAATTATTAGTAATTGAAGAGGTTATCAAATGAATCTCATCTTCATCTATATCCTGATTTAGATTAACAGTAATAGTTTTTTTATCTATTCTATAATCTATCAGTCTAACTCCATCAATCAAACTTATCAAAGATTTATCTAGAACAGGAGAATATAAATCATCAAATATAATCTCTAGTTTTTCTCTAGTATCATTAGTATATTTAGTAACAGGAACTTCACAAAACAAATCATCACATTCCATAAAATATGTCATAACTACTTTAACTATATCATTAGTATTATTTATTTCATATTTTTTATTTATACCGAAATCTTTAGTTAAAACAACAGGTAATTCTTTTTTTGTATGTGGAACATATCTTAATAGTTTTCCATCTACATATATTTCAATACCTAGTATGTTTTCATCAGTTATAGTATAAATAATAGCTTCTATCATTTTCTCTGCTTGTTCATCACTTATATTAATTAGTTCACGAGAAAAGTATATTTTAACTAATGAATCTTCAACAATTACATCAAGTATTTTAGTATTTTCTGGGAGTATCGGTTTAAAATAGCTCGGTAAAAGAGCATTTTTATTATTTTCTTTCACCATAATCTCTAGTTTTTCTTTTATTTTATCTTCTAAAGTAAAAAACTTACCAACATATACTTCAGTCTTAGCCACATAATTATCTTGATTTAAAGTATATATTGTTTCTTTTTCAGTATCCTCTTCTTTTATCTTTTCATTAAAAGATATTACTTTTATATTACAGAGAGTAAACACAATAAAAAACACTACAGTAGTAATAAATACTTTATTAAAAGCTTTTCTTTTTAACATAATATCTCCTTATTAATTAATATGAAAAGACATGCTTTTTTATAACATGTCTTAAAGTGTTATCTCATTTAATTTTAATAATTCAACTACTGCAGAAGCTCTACCTTTAACCCCTAACTTTTGCATGACGTTAGATATATGATTTCTAACAGTTTTTTCACTTATCATTAATTCATTAGCTATATCTTTAGTAGTTTTATTTTTCACTAATAATTCGAACACTTCTCTTTCTCTTTTTGTAAGTATCATTTTGTACAATTCCCTCACTTTCCAAGTTGGGTGGCTTATATTGCTCATATTATTTTATGAAAGTATCCCCAATTGTGTGAAAGAATCAGGAGAATTTTACTGATATACTCATAGGATCACTAAACTGAGCCTGTACTGTTCTCATTATTTTATTTGCAAGTTTTATATCATGTTCCTTTCCTTCAACTACTACCTCTACTTTAGAATCATCCTGCTTAACATAGGCTTCTAATGAATACTCATCCTTTATCTTTTTACTAATTGCTTCTTCCGATGCTTTATTATCATTAATTTCTTTCATCTCTTCATACGCTCTATTTTTTTCTTCACTAGTTTTAGTATCATCATTTAAAACAGCCTGCAACGTATCTAATATCTCTGCTCTTTCTGAATCAAGTTCAACCTTTAAAGTCTCAACATAACTTATATTCTGTTTACTAACTTCTGAAGTTTCCTCTTTATCACTTTCAGTAACAATATCTTCATTTTTAAATATTTCATTTGGCATAGTAATATAATATACACTTAATACTAGTATTAAACTAAATAATGTTAAAAACCATAATCCTTGTTTATTTATCATATATTTTCCTCCTGGTAAAGTATATGAATTGTTTTTATAAATAATACAAAAAAAGATGATTAATTCATCTTTCTTTTATTACTCATCATTATATCTAATTGTTTATTATTCAGTTCCTCAATAGCGGATTCTTTAATATCATCACATAATGTTTTAACTTTGTATCCTAATTCAAACATTTCACCAGCTTTACCCTTCAACATATCTAGATAAACAGCATAACCTTCTTTAGTAGTTTCATACCCTGTAATCATTACATATGTATCTAATTCTTCACCGTTTAATGCATCATTTTTTCCTAGTTTACATAATAAACCAATTTGATAACCTTCTTCAAAAGCAGTATTATCATCACCCTTCAATAGTAAAGAATCTACTGTATAATTTTCTTTAGCAGCTTTATAACCCATTATTGTAATATAAGATTTTCTAATACTATTGAACTTCTTTTTTCTAGAATCACTTTCTTTAGAAGCTTCTCTTTGTCTTGCCTTTTTACCAGAACGATAACCACTGACAAAAAATTCTCTACATTGTTGATCTTCTTCCAGTATAGAATACTCAAGTCTAACATTAAAATATCCTTCTTGCTTACCTATTACATATGATTCAACTACATCGTTCATATAAACATTCCTTTCTTCCTCAAAAAAAGAGCTTATGCTCTAGATACATATTTGCCATCTTTTGTAGAAACAATTATTTTTTCCCCTTCGTTAATAAACAAAGGTACTCTTATTTCATAACCAGTTTCAAGAGTTGCGTCTTTAGTGGCACTTTGTGACGTATTACCTTTTACTGCTGGTTCAGTATGTATAATTTCTAATTCTATCTTATCAGGAAGTGAAAGTCCTAAAACTTCTCCTTCATAAAAAGTTATATCTAAATCTTGATTTTCTTTTAAAAATTTAACATCATCACCAATAGTTTTCTTATTAAGATCAACTTGAGAATAATCTTGCATATTCATAAAAGTATAATCATCACCAGTGTTATATAAATATTGCATTGGTTTCTTTTCAATTCTAGCAGTTTCAACTTTTACACCAGAGTTAAATGTATACTCAATTGTAGAACCAGTTCTTAAATTCTTTAATTTAGTTCTAACAAATGCAGCACCTTTACCTGGTTTTACATGTTGAAATTCAAGTACTGTATAAATGTTATCATCTAGTTTTATAGTCATTCCTGTTTTAAAATCATTAACATTAATCATTTAAATCACTCACCTTTATTTTTCTTCTTTAAAGTTAGTATGTTTTTTACATTTAGGACAATATTTACTTAGTTCTAAACGTTCTGGAGTGTTCTTTACATTTTTATCCATACGATAACTATATGTCTTGCATTCAGTGCAAGTAAATGTCTTGTATTGTCTATTTCCTACTTTTGCCATGATAATCCCTCCTCATTTCCATAAGTATTATATCAGATTTTTAAAAAAAAGCAAAAGTTTTTTTGCTTTTTATCTCTTTTTTCCATTTTTATCATATAGTGAAAAATAAATAGTTGTGGCTTTGGACACAATCATTTGATTTGCATAGCTTTTATATTTACCTCCACGAGGATTCTGAATATCAGGAAAAGCTGCTGCAATTGACATGGTAGGTTTATCTGTTGGAGCATATCCTACGAAATTATTACTGATACTTGGAACATCTATATCACCATCATCATCTAAATCTACAAATGACTCACTAGTACCCGTTTTACCAGAAGGATTAGGAGCACTATTCATATACCCAACACCCGTTCCTCGAGTCATAACATTTTTAAAGCCAAGTCTTACTCTATTTATATATTTTTTATCAACACCTAAAGTATTTAAAACATTAGGTTTAACATCATAAAGCTTTTTATTATCAGACATAACAGACTTTAAAAAATGAGTTTTATATCGCTTACCTCCATTAGCAATAGTAGAAACATATTGTGAAAGTTGAAGCGGTGTATAGGTATCATATTGACCTATAGCAAAATTAATGAGTAAATCTCCAGAACGATTATCACTTTTATATCCATCTTCTTCTTTAGGATAATCTATACCTGTTTTTACACCAAGACCAAATCTATAAAACATATTACGATATGTGTCAAAAGCTTTTTGTTTTATTTTCAATTGTTTGCCAGGATAGTAATCAAAACCTCCCACATCCATTGCTATTTTATACTGATATACATTTGATGAAAGAGCAAGTGCATCTATATCGTTTATATACCCTAAAGTTTTCCAAGAACACTTTTCAGGCAGGTTATACAAATATATACAAGAATCTTGTTTATAATCTCCTATTTTTAATTTACCAGTATTATAGCCTACCATTATACTAGCACCTTTTACTACACTACCTGGAGTAATAGTTGATAAAAAATTACCTTCACTAATATCATATGCTTTATATACTCCGTCTTTATTAATTAGTTTTTTGCCAGACATAGAAAGTATTTCTCCAGTATTGGGATTTTGTATTATTACATAACTTCTATTAAAATACTCAGTATTTGCCTCACGCTTAGCTTTCATAAGTTCTTTTTCTAACATGTTGTCAATAGATATTTGTAAATCAATGTCAATAGACAGTTTTATGTCAAGACCTTTTTTACCTTCCTCTACTAAAACATAATTATTGTGATCATCTAATTTATACTTTGCCTTTTCACCGTGCAATATATCTTCATAATACTTCTCTAAACCACTTATACCAACTCTATCATTTAAACTGTACCCTTTGTTTAAATAATCATCTGCATCTTCTTTTGGAATACCACTTTCATAACTCGATACATTTCCCAAAATAACGCGTAAAGTATCACCATATGGATAAAATCTTTCCCACTCTAGTTTAGTACTAAACCCTCTTAAAGAAGTATTTTCAGAAAAATATACATATTCTTTGTCAGAAACATTTTTATTCTTTATAATCTTCTCCTGATACGAGTACCCTTTATTCATTAAATAATATACATACGCTGCCCTTTTATCAACTTCTTTCATCTTTTTAATCTTATTCTTTTTTATTCTAGATATTTTAAGTTCATATATATCATCAAGAGAAAGTTTTCTATTTTTTAATTTCTCATATTCCGTAGAAGTAATAAGTTTATTAACTTCTTCTTCGTGCAAAAGAACATAAAACTCTTTTAAACTTCTATTAGAAACATTACTATAATCAAGACTTAATATCTTAGATATTTTATATGCAATCTTAATCTCTTCTTCTGCAGTAATATCACTAGGTTTTTTATAATATATCGTCTTTACTACTTTATTATCTACTAAAACTTTACCATTTCTATCTAGTATCCTTCCTCTTGGAACACTTTCTCCATATATATAATTAACAGTAGATTTGTTAAGCATCATTTTATAATAACTGCCCATAAATATATTTAAATAGACTATTCTTAACAAAATAATAAAAAAACAAATAACAGTAAAAACAAGAATAATCTTAATTCTTGAATCATAATAAAAAAAAGAATTGTACTTTTTATTCTTAGTTATACTTATCATATTATTATTTTGTATCAAAATATAATAAAAATTACATATAATTTTTTAGGTGATAATATGTATAAAAACTTAATCATTAATTATGCCAAAAATATGACTATTAATGATATAACTGAATTTACAAAAAAGAATAATATTACTATTTCAGAAGAAGATAAAATGACAATATATAATCATATAAAAAAATATTACAATGTGTTTTTTAATAATCCTATAAGCTATATAAAAAAACTAAAAGGAACTATAAATGACGAAACATATTACAATATTTTAATTTTATATGATAAATACAAAGACCTATTATAAAAAGGATATAGATTAATTTCTATATCCTTTTGCTTTAAATGGAAAAACTACAAGTCTTGTTCTACCAGTTATTTGACTTTTTTTAACTGGTCCTATTATTCTACTATCCATAGAATTGTCTCTATTATCACCCATTACAAAATAACTATCATCAGGTATTCTTTTGCCCATACCATATGCTTCCATATCAAAATCACGAGTTTCTTCTTTTAAAAAGTCTTCTTTAACTTCTTTACCATTAATATATAAAACATTATCTTTTATCTCCAAAGTTTCACCAGGTAATCCAATAACTCTTTTTATTATTTTTTCATCTTTAGTATTAACAACTACAATATCAAATCTCTTAATATCATTAAAACGATAGTTAATTTTGTTCAAAAGCATTATTTCCCCATCTTTTAATGTTGGATACATACTATCTCCATTAACTCTAACAGGAGTCACTATAAAACTTCTTATAAATACTATTAACAGTATTATACAAACATATATAAAATACTCTTTAGTAGTATCTTTATTATTATCTTTACTCATAACTCAAAAAAATAAGGCTTATTTACCTGCCTTATTTCCTCTTTCTTTAATTCTGTATCCACTAACACGATCTTTTAAGAAGTTTAACTTAGCACGTCTTACTTTACCACTTTTAACTACAGTAATTTTTGCTATTTTTGGTGAGTGAACAGGAAAAATTCTGTTTACCCCAACTCCATAAGAGATTTTTCTAACTGTAAATGTTTCGTTTATTCCTCCACCTTTACGAGATGTGACTATTCCTTCGAATGCTTGAATACGTTCTTTTTTACCTTCGATGATTTTTACATCAACACGAACAGTATCTCCAACTCTGAATTCAGGAATATCACTTTTTAGTTGTTTAGCTGATACTTTTTCTGCTAAATCCATCACTATTCCTCCTTACTTAACAATCATGAAATCTTTCAGCGGATTGCTTAATTAACGTTATTAATATTAACACAAAAATATAACTTTGTCTAGCATTTTACTACTTTTCCCACAAATTTTTCTTATAAATACCAGACTCTATCATTTTATTAATAGCATCAACTACCATTTGCTTATCTTCCTTATAAGTGATGCCATACCATTTTTCATCTGTTTCTATTATTTTAACAGTTGCCAAATTGTTTTCAAGAACATCTTCAATAACAGTAGGTATACCAAATTCCCCAGTAGTTAAATCAGTTTCAGGATTTGATAAAAACTCTTCTAAAGATGTAGATATATACTTAAGAAATCCTTTAGAAAAAGCAAGCAAATTCATCGATACAAAAACATCACCAGATACTTCTTCTTTTTTCTTAGATTCTAAAGATGTTCTAATATATCTATTATCAACTTTTTCAATTAAACTTTCATCTATTCTTTCTAATTTATCAGTGCCAAAACACACACCTCTTTTTACAGAACCATTATCTGTAACAGTATTCTTTAACTTATACCCTACAAGAGCATATGTATTATCATTTGCTTCTTCCTCCAAAAATCTTGAAAGTTTTTCAAACGAAGTATACCCATAGAAATCATCAGCATTTATTACTGCAAAATTACCTTCGATATCATTTCTTGCACAATATATAGCATGACCAGTACCTAAAGGCTTTTCTCTATCACCAAAATCTATATTAATTGGAATATCACTTATTTTTTGAAAAGCATAAGCAATTTCTACATCAGTACTACCTTCTATTCTCTTACCGATAGTTTGTCTAAAAATATCTAAGTTTTCTTCTTTTATAATAAACACTATTTTATTAAATCCACATCTTATAGCATCATAAATAGAATAATCTATTATATATTCTCCACTTGGGCCAACAGGTTCAATCTGTTTAAGACCTCCAAATCTAGAACCCATACCTGCAGCCATAACTACTAAAGTCTTTTTCATAATTACACCTTCTTTATACTCTTATGATTCTTCATAAGTTTTTTTATACCATATTTTTTATCAAAAGCAACCGTTATTATCGTATTAGTAACTTCAATTACTACTCCAAGACCATAAGTATCATGTTCTACTTTATCACCATAATTATATATTTGATCAGTTGAATGCATCTTGTTCTCTTTTTTAATTACTTGTTTTTGATCATTATCAGGTTCATCTATTAAATCAGGATCTATTTCCTTAACAAACCTAGATAAAACTGAAGGACTCTCTGTACCATAAATCATTCTCTTTTTTGTAGCAGTTATAAACAGTTTTTTCATAGCACGTGTAATTGCTACATACATAAGTCTTCTTTCCTCTTCCATTTCATCTGGACTATAACAGTTTTTATGAGGAAACAACCCTTCTTCCATACCTGCTACAAAAACATAAGGATATTCAAGTCCTTTTACAGAGTGAACTGTCATTAAAGTTACCCTATTTGGATCATCTTTATATTCTTCAATATCAGATACTAAACTTATTTCAAGTAAGAATTCCTCAAGAGATATTTCTCCGATACGTTCTTCAAACTCTTTAGTAACTGATTTAAACTCTTCTAAGTTTTCTAAACGAATATCAGCTTCCAAACTTCTCTCTGCTTTTAAAGCGGCTTTCATCCCACTTTTATCCAAAACTTTATCAATAAATTCAGTAAGTGAGCAAGAACCAAGTTCTTCCCTTAAACCAAGTATTATATTCTTAAACTCTAAAGCCTTACCACTAGTAATAGCATCAAACATACTAGTATTATAAAAACTAGCACTAGCTTCAATTTCACTAATTGTTTTTGGACCAATTCCTCTCTTCGGAGTATTTATAGCACGTTCTAAACTAACATTATCATCTGTATTGTGAATAAGTCTTAAATAAGCAAGTAAATCTTTTATTTCTTTTCTACTATAAAAGTAAAAACTACCAACTATCTTAAATGGTAAATTTTGTCTTAACATTTCTTGTTCAAATATACGAGACTGAGCATTAGTTCTATAAAGAATTGCTATATCAGCATAAGAAGCACCACTACTTATAAGTTCTTTTATTTTACGAATAATATAAAATACTTCGTCTGTTTCATCATATGCCTTATAAAAAGTAATTTTTTCTCCTTCTTCTTTATCACTCCATAAATTCTTATCTTTACGAAAAGTATTATTCTTAATAACACTATTTGCAGCTTCAAGTATCATTTTAGTAGATCTATAGTTTTGTTCAAGCATAATTACTTCAGCATCAGGATAATCTTTCTCAAAGTTTAAAATGTTCTTATAGTTTGCACCACGGAACATATAAATACTTTGATCATTATCTCCGACACAAGCAATATTTCTATATTTAGAGGCTAGTAATTTAATCATCAAATACTGTGCATGATTAGTATCTTGATACTCATCTACTAAAATATATTTAAACTTTTCTTGATAAAAATCTAATACTTCAGGATTCTCTTTAAATAAACGAACTGGTAATATAAGTAAATCATCAAAATCTACAGAATTATTTTTAAACAAGAGTTCTTGATATTTCTTATAAACTTTATAAACAATATCATCTTCTTCTCCATGTACAAATTTTTTATACTCAGAGGGACTTATAAACTCACTTTTATTACTAGATATTTTATTTCTTATCATATAAGGACTAATTCTTTTAGGATCATAACCTAAATCCTTTAATATTTTTTTAACAAGTATTAAACTGTCATCACTATCCATGATTACAAAATTATTTTTGTATCCAAGTTTATCATAGTTTTCACGAAGTATTCTAACTCCAAAAGAATGAAATGTCGAAGCCCATAAAGAAGTTCTTCCAACAAGTCTTTCAATTCTTTCTTTCATTTCCTTTGCAGCTTTATTAGTAAAAGTAATAGCCAGTATATTTGAAGATGAAACACCTTGATCAATTAAATAAGCAATTCTAGTAGTAAGTACTTTAGTCTTACCAGAACCTGCTCCTGCTAAGATTAATAAAGGTCCATCTTTATGTTTAGCTGCTTTAATTTGCATATCGTTTAAGTTTTCTAACATATACTCCACCTTTAATAATTATAACATGATTCCCATTATAATTATAGCAAGTTGACACTAGAAATATATCACTTTACAGTATTATAAAACTATTTTTAAGCACACTATAGATAAGGTGATTATATGATTGAAAAAATAGAACAAAAAATAAAAAAAGACTTTAAAAACTCTCCAGATATAGTCTTTAGAAAAATAAAAATAAGAAATAAAAAAATACTGCTAATATACAATATAACATTAACAAATAGTAATAATATAAATGAATTTATTTTAGAAAAACTAACAACCCTAAAAAAAAGAATAACTAATAAAAATATATATAATCATCTCTCAAATATAATACCTGAAAATGTAATACAAGACATAAAAGATAAAAATGATTTATATACAAAAATAGAATCAGGTTTTACTATTGTAATTATAGAAAAACAAAAACCCTTTGCTATTGAAACAAAAGAAAACTTATCAAGAGGAATTACAGAACCATTAACAGAACAATCAATAAGTGGTCCAAAAGATGCCTTTACAGAAAATTATCAAACCAATATTGGATTAATTAGAAAAAGAATAAAAACAAATAAACTAGGTATTAAAGAAAAAACTATTGGAAAGCAATCAAAAACAAAAGTAGCCATACTATATATGAATAACATAATAGAACCTAATCTATTAAAAACCATTGAAGAAAAACTTAATCATATAGATATCGATGCTATATTAGATAGTACTTATATAAAAGAGATATTAGAAAACAATCAAAGCCCATTTCCAACAATAATAACAACAGAACGTCCTGATACAGCCTCAATTAGTCTTTTAGAAGGGAAAATATGCATCCTAACAGAAAACTCTCCATATGGGCTAATAATACCCACATTTTTTAGTGATTTATTTCATGCTGTTGAAGATAATTATCAAAATTCCATTAATGTTACTTTTACTAGAATAATTAGATATACAGCATTTTTAATAGCTATAATCTTACCTGCTTTACACGTTGCTATAACAACTTATGATCACGAAGCAATACCAGTTACTTTATTAGTAAACTTTGCTGCTCAACGTGAAGGAGTACCATTCCCCTTAATTGCTGAAGCCTTAGGATTAACTTTAGTATTTGAACTATTAAGAGAAAGCGATATTAGAATGCCTCACCTATCTGGGACCGCTATTTCTATTCTTGGTGCCATCGTTTTAGGAGACGCCGCTGTAGCAGCAGGTATCGTATCACCAATTATGGTTATTGTAATTGCTCTATCTGCAATATCATCACTTATGTTTTCAAACGTAGGAATGGTCAATGCCATAAGATTCTGGAGAATATTCTTCATAATATTCGCAGGTATCGCAGGAATAATTGGTATTTTTTTTGCATCTTTCCTTTTAATTGGACATTTAAGTAGTTTAAAAAGTGGAGAAAAACCATATTTATATCCCTTAGCACCTTTTAATAAAAGATTTCTTAAAGAAGTAATAATAAAAAAGAATATAAAAAAAGAGAATAAAAGAATGCCTGTATTAACAGATAAAAACTATACAAGGAGTAACCTATGAAAAAAATAAAAATATTACTATTAATACTGATAATTATTCCCTTAACAGGATGTAATTATATGGAGTTAAACAAATTAGCAATTGTATCAGCACTAGGAATTGATTATAAAGATAATAAGTATGAGATTACTGCTCAAGTAATGGATATTCAGAAAACAACAAACGGTGACATGAGTCAAAAATCAATAATATATGAAGCTGAAGGAAAAACTATTGGAAAAGCCATAAGAAATTTATCAGAAAAATATCCCAAAACTATATATTTAGGACACCTAGAAATAATAATATTAGGAAAAGAAATAGCTGAAGAAAAAACAAATGATACTTTTGATTTCTTAATTAGATCACCGGAAGTTAGATCAACTGGAAATATATTGGTTAATAAATATCAATCCGCAAAAGAAACTCTAAATCCTAAAAACGAAAAAGAAAACAGTTTTGCAACAGAACAAATAAAAAGTTCTTTAGAAAATGCTACTAAAAGAACAGGAACAGTAAAAATGATAACATTCGAAGAATTTATACAAGAATATTTACAAAAAGGAATTGACCCAGTAATACCAATTATAAGAATTGGCAAAAACAAAGATGAAACAAGCAATACTATTATCACACATTTAGCACCTCTAAAAAACAATAAAATTGAAAAAGAATTAGATGAAAAACAATCTATTGCTTATAACACTATTAATAATAATTATGATGATATAGTAATAACTCCAGAATATAAAAATAATACTATAGGTATTATTCTTTATAATCCAAAATCTAAAATAAAAACAAAAATAAAAAACAATAAAATAATTACTAATATTAATATAACAATAGAAGCAAAAGCAAATGAATTAAATCAAAAAATAAATCCAAATAACAAAAGAACTCAAAAAGAATTAGAACAAATAATAAAAAAAGAATTAGAAGACTATATTCAAAGTCTAATCAATTACTGTAAAGAAACAGATAGTGATATCTTAGGTCTTAAAAATATAATTTATAAAAACTATTATAAAGAGTATAAAAACTATAAAAATCTAAATCTATATACTGAATCAAACATAAAAATAAATATAAAAACAAAAATATATAGATCAGGAAGTATAAATAAAGGAGAGTTTTAATGAACAAAAAAATAAAGAGCAACGAAGTACTAGCCATTGAAATTGGTTTAATTACTGCCCTATTTCCAGGTATAGCTAATACTTTAATACTAAACACATCAAAAAATGCATCATTATTATCAGTATTAATAGCTATACTTATTGGAACAATTCCTTTATTTATGATTATAAAAATAAGTAAGAATATAAAAACTGAATCACTAAAAGAATATATAATTAAAAAACTAGGAATACTAGGTAAAATACTAAACATTATATTGATAACAATAGCAATTTTTATCTTATTTATAAATTCCTGGCTTATTATAGATTTTATTATTAGTCAGTTTTTAACCAGAACTTCATACTACTTTATAGCAATACTATTTTTTACAATCATTGCTTACATAGTAAATAAAGGAATAGAAACTACCTCAAGAACTGTTTTTGTTTTGTTTATACTAATATCAATTATTATGATAGCCTTATGGATATGTCTAATACCTTATATTAATCTCAGTAATTTAAAACCATACATCGATGTAACTACAAATAAAATAATAAAAAGTTCTATTATTAATACTGTTTATATAACAATGCCTCTTATTTATATATTAGATTTAAAACATATAACAACAGATAAAGAAAACTTTGAAAAAACTATTGTTATAGGTTATATTACATCATACCTAATTATTGCAATATTTTTATTCTTTTTGCTATCAATATACGGAATAGAATTATCAACAATTTTAACATATCCAGTATATGCTTTATTTAAAAAAATACAGATTCTTGGCTTCATAGAAAGAATAGAAAACTTTGCAGGCATACAAATCATAACAGTATTCTTTGTACAAGCATCATATTTAATTTACTACATAAAAAGAAATTTAATAAAAAATAAAAACCAAAAAAAGCTAACATATTTAATAGCACTTGTAATACCTATTACAAGTATATTTATATTTAAAAATTATAACTTAACTATAGTATTAAAAACATCTGTTTATATAATAGGTAGCATTATAACAATTATTACTTTTTTATCTATTCCACAAAAAAACATTTAGAATAAACTAAATGCCTCTTATAATATTTATAATCCAAGAAATAAATACCAATAGAATTAATAATTTATAATTATCAACAATTATCTTTAAAAATATATCCATCTTATTTTTCTTAAAACATAAATCATATATTAATAATAAAACAAATACTAATAAAAATAAAAATATTGGTATTGTTAAAATATTATACATTTCTGCTCTTATTAAATGCCCAGAGAATAACTCCCTAAAACCTCTTGTAAGACCACATCCAGGGCAAGGAATACCTATCACACTTTTAAAAACACAATTAACATCAAAAACAAAAACTACTAGTATTCCAAATACAAGTAGTATAATGCTTATTAAAACTATTAGTTTTTTATTATTCACCTAATGGATTACCTTCTGCATCTACATTTATTGAACCAGTTAAAATACATATTCCTTCAACAAGTCCCCATATTGCAGATACTGGTGATAAAACAAAACAAGATAGCATAGTAATTAAAAGTTGAGCAACTGCTTTTCCATTATATCCTAAATAGAAATTATGAACTCCAAAACATCCTAAGAATATTCCTAATAAACCTGCAGCCATTTTTGATTTAGGTTGAACCACAGTTCCATTAACAACAGTTCCAACTGCTGGCCCTTTAGCACCAACTTTAGTACCACATTTTGGGCAAAATGCTACACCGTCTTTTATTTCTGCTCCACAATTTGTACAATATTTCATACTTATCAACTCCTCTTGGGCTAATTATATCATATCCTTTAAATATTTACAATTACTCTACTACATTTATTATAATACCTTTTATTGAAGGTTTTAATTTAGAATAACTAAACGCTTTATATACAGGATCATAGTTAATACTCTTACCATATAATTTACAAATTACATCGCCTTTTTTAACTTTAGAGCCCACATTCTTAACTAATACTACTCCAGCATCATAATTAATACTATCTGTTTTCTTAACTCTTCCAGCTCCTAAAAGCATAGAAGTTTCACCAATTACTCTACTGTTTATACTCTTTATATAACCACTTTTTAAACTGACTAAATCTGCGCATTCAGTATCAATATCTTCCAAAGAACCACCTTCAAGTTTGACATATGATTCAAACTTTTTATATGCTTCACCATTATTAAGTACTTCTTTTACCATACTTCTTGCTTTTTCTTTAGATATATCTTTAGTTAAGGTATACATTAGTGTTGCCATTTCTACACAAAGATTTGTTAAATTACCTTTCTTTTTATTTTTTAATATATCTATAACTTCTTGAACTTCTATCTTATTACCTACATTATCTCCTAGTGGATTATCCATTCTAGTTAACATACAGATTACTTTTCTATCATATTTTTTACCTATTTTTATCATTAAAGCAGCAAGCTCCATAGCTTGTTTTTTATTTTCTATTAAAGCTCCTTTTCCAACTTTTATATCAATAAGTATTTTACCCGCTCCACTTGCTATTTTTTTACTCATAATACTTGCAGCAATAAGAGGAATAGATTTAGTAGTACCAGTAACATCACGCAAAGCATAAACTTTTTTATCCATAGGACAAAGATTCTCTGTTTGGCTAGATATTACCATATTAGTTTTATCTATTGCCGTATAAAACTCTTTTTTAGTAAGATTAGTCTTAACTCCAATACTGTTAAGTTTATCAATAGTACCACCAGTATATCCTAAAGCTTTACCGCTCATCTTAGAAATTCTAACCCCCAAACTAGCAAGTATGGGAAGAACTATTAAAGTTGTTTTATCTCCAACACCACCAGTAGAATGTTTATCAACAAATGAAATATTCATAGGAAATTTTGCACCACTATTTATAAAAATATCAGTAAGATTGATTGTTTCTTCTTCAGAAAGACCATTTTTACAAATAAGTTTTAAAACTTTAGTCATCTCATCATCATCTATTTTCTTATTTAAATAACCAGAAAATATAGTATCAAGTTCTTTATATGACAATTTTTGCTTTTCTTCTAATTTTTTTATTTCTCTCAACATATTACCACCTACTATTAATTATAGTATTTTTAAACTTTTAACACAATAATTTTCACAAAAATAAAAGACTACTTTACTATAGTCCTCTATTTATTCTTGATTTAAATTTCATATCTTGTATATTTAGTTGTGCACGTATTTTTTTTATAGCCTTTATCTCAAGTTGTCTTATATATTCACCAGTAACATTCATAATAACACTAATTTCTTTTAATGTCTTAGGTTCTCCATCGTAAAAACCATAGCGATAATATAAAACACGTTTTTCTTTATCAGTCAAACATTTATCTACTATAACTGCTATTTCTTCCAATTGCTTGCCATAGAATATTTCATCCTCAGGATTTACATCAGAACTTGGAACAGCATCTGAAAATGGTTTATCACTATCTTCCATAAATATCATTTGATCTAAACTCGTAACCTCTTTATAGTTAATTGCAACTCTTACCGCATACACACTAAGACTTAATTCTTGAGCAATCTTTTTTATATTATCTTCATCTAGTGTCATTTCTCTTCCATTACATTCATAATAATTATTTAAATAATACTTTACTTTAGTAACATTTTGTTGTAAATGAACTGGTAATCTAATAATTCTCGCATCATTTGCTAATGAACTAGTTATTGCTTGTCTAATCCAAAAATCAGCATATGTAGAAAACTTATAACCCTTAGTATAATCAAATCTATCAATACTTACAATTAAACCTATATTACCTTCAGATATTAATTCTAAAAAAGTAAAACCACGATGTAAATAATCTTTAGCAATACTTACTACTAGTCTCAGATTAGACTTAATTATTTTCTCTTTTAATTCTTCTTTTTGGGCAGGATCAGAACATTCACTATACTTAGTAAACAACTCTACTTCTTCTTCTCTTGTTAATACCGGATATTTAGCTATAGAGCGAATATATAGTCCAAAAGAGTCTCCTTTATAACTATGTCTCTTGTTACGTTTAGATCTATCTAAGAAGTATAATTCTAATAAAGATAATAAATTATCACTTAAAGGTAAATCATATAACTGATCAATATCACGTATATCATAATTATCAACCAGTGAATCTAACTCTGATCTTACATCTGTATCATTTAATAACGCTACATAGTTTCTTTTATCTTCTAACTTACATAATAATTCTTGGCTTAAAGATTCTTCAATATTTGTACACATAAAACCCCCACCTTAAACCATTATCTAAAGATCTATACCTCTTAATTTTCCACTTCTTGACGGATGTCTCAATTTTCTAAATGCTTTTTGTTCGATTTGTCTAACTCTTTCACGTGTAACCCCTAAAATCTTACCTACTTCTTCTAAAGTCATTGGATGATCCACATCAATACCACAACGTAGTCTTACAACAAGTTTTTCACGTTCTGTTAGATTACTTTCTTCAAGAACAGTTCTAACTTCTCTTCTTTGTATTGACTCTATTGCAGCATCTTGTGGATTAATAGTAGTATCACATATAAAATCTCCTAAAAAATTAGTATCATCACTATCATTATTAATCGGTTGATCTAAACTTACAGGATTTTGTAAGAATAAAAGTGAATCCAACATTTCACGTGATATTTTTGCCCTTTCTGCCAAAAACACTTTATTTTCTTCAGTAAGTGGCATTTCTTCAGCATTTTCTGTATAATACTGACGCCTAATGGCTTTTATTTTATTAAATGCTTCATAAGCATGAACAGGGATACGAATAGCATTAGATTTATCCGCAATAGCACGAGTTATATTTTGTCTTATCCACCAAGTTGCATAAGTAGAAAACTTATAACCTTTAGAAAGATCAAATTTTTCTATAGCCTTTATCAAACCTAAATTACCTTCTTGTATCAAATCTGACATTTCTAATCCACGATCTTTATATCTTCTTGCAATAGATACCACTAAACGCAGATTAGCAGCAATTATATCATTTCTATATTTTATTTTTTCTTCTTCAGACGTAGCATTCCCATATTTTATAAAAGCTTCTTTTTCTTCATCATAATTAAATAAAGGAATTTTACTTATGTCATCATAATACTGAGTAACAACAGAATCAAAATACTTACTTTTAGGAGAACTAAAAAAAGCATTATAATCAATTCTATTAGCAGTACTTTCAGATATATACGCTTCAATTAAATTCTTAACAAGATCACTACAGTTAAGATTGTTTAATTGTTCAATATCTTTAATATTACCTTTTTCAACTACTTTTTTTAATTCATTAGCAATTGCAGGATACTTAATAATTTTCATTGCATCATCTGCACTAACATCCATTCCTTTAAGAGTTTCTTCTAAAATTCTTATATATTTATCACCCATATACATCCCCCTCTTGAATGTCTAAGATTATACAATAAAACATGAAAAAAGTCAAGAAAAGAGGGCTATTTTATCAAATTGTATATCTCCTCATGAATATCTTCAATAGCCCTCATTTTATCATCAATATCACATTTAATCATATTCCAACCTAAATAGTCAGCCACAAACATAGCATTATCATAAACTTTTCTCATAAAATCAATATCTTTTTCATGTATATCGTTCTGAACACCATCATTATCAGTTCTATTCTTTCGCATATCAGTTACTAAGTCAAAAGAAGCATATAAGAATATAACATTATCTGGTTTTTGAATACCCATTTTCTCATATTCAAAATCAACAACATAGTCTATAAACTTTTTTCTTTCATCAAGATCATCAATCATAGCAGTCTGATATATTAAACTAGAAGTTGTATATCTATCCAATAGAACAATACCACCAGATTCATAAACTTTTTTAAGTTCTGTTATCCAAGTAACTGCTCTATCAACAGCATATAAACTATTAACAAAATATGGTGAAACATCACTTATATTCCCATATTTTCCTTTTAAATAATTTTCAACTAATAAACCTTGATCAGTATTATAAGTCGGAAAGTGATGACTAACTATACTATAATCATTACCTAACCTTTTCTTTAAAAGTTCAAACTGAGTAGTTTTACCTATACCATCACAAGCACCTTCAATAACAATTAATTTACCTTTCATAATAACCTCCTTAAACTATTTATAAAATACTGCTTTTTTAAACAAATAAATATCTAATTTATTATATAAAAAATTAAACACATTCTGAGAAATAAGTTTCTTCCCAATAAATATAAATAAATAACTAGATAAATAAACAACAAGGCATACTATTAAACCTTTAAATTCTACAAAGCTAGTTCCATTAGTACCAGATACTAATTTATATATAACTATTAATAATAAAAGTCCAATAATAGGAAAAGCATAATAGAAAAGAGATATAATAACATCACTAAGTACAAAACACATAAAAGAAATAGTAATGATTAACCACTTTAATATAAAACAGATAATTGTCTCTAAAGAAACTAATATTGTAGAAATAATCTTATTAAATAATCCGATATTTTTACTAGATAAATAATCCCTAAAATATTCCCATTTCGTTACCATTTGTCTTTCGTATTTACGCTCATCATATCTACTATTCTGAGGATTTGAATATTTCTTATATGTAACATTATCTTTTTCTTTTAAAAGCCTATCGTATTCCATTCTCTTTGTCTCATCTAATAAAACATCTTTAGCTTCATTAATTCTCATAGACATAGAAACAGCATCTTCATTTTTATTTATATCAGGATGCCATTTTTTCATTTGAATTTTATACGCTTTTTTTATCTCTTCTGCTGTAGCAGTAGTTTTTACTCCTAATAATTCATAATAATTCATAAAACCACCAACACTAATATTTTATCATACAAAAACGAACTTTTATAGTTCGTTAATCAATTTTAGTAATAAATTCTATTATCGTAGAAATAAGTTTTTTACATGAATCTAAATGTAATCTTTCATTTGGAGTATGTACATCTTTTACATCTGGCCCTATTGAAATAATATCAACATCAGAAAGTTTATCTTTTAAAAGACCACATTCTAGTCCAGCATGTATTGAAGAAATAATAGGTTTTTCACCATTATGAACAGTTTGATAAGCAGATACATATAAATCAATTAGATTTGATTTAGGATTATAATCCCAACCAGGATACTCTTCACCAGCTTTTATTATAAATCCTAAAGAATCCGCTAAAGTGATATTCATATCTCTATAATTAACTAGTTGTTCACTTACATTTGATCTCATAGATTCACAAAGTTTAACAATTTCACCATTCATTTCTATAATAGCGATATTACCAGAAGTTTCTACAATATCAGCTTTAGAGATAACACCTTGTTGCAAATCTAAAAGTAAAGAAATAATCTCTTTAGAAGCAAGTTCAGATAATCCTTGAAATTCTCCTTCTAATTTCTTAACACTGATACTTAAATCTTTATCTTCAGGACAAAAATCAATATTATTAATGACAGAATTTATATCTTCTTCCATATTTTCACTTTTTGTAGAAAATACTACTGTAGAATTACTAGGTATTACATTAGTTTTAGTACCACCATTAAACGATATTAAATGAACACTTGAAAGAGCAGATAAAATTTTAGCAGATAAACAAATAGCATTCACTCTATTTTTATCTATATCAACGCCAGAATGGCCTCCTTTTAAACCAGATATTTCAATTTGATAAACAGGATCACTTATATCATAAAGATGATTTTCTTTTTCAAAATAAAGTGTAACCCCTCCGGCACAACCAACTATTATAGAGTTTTCTTCTTCACTATCTAAGTTTATTAAGTAATTTACATCAACACCATTAAAATCAATGTTCTTAGCGCCAGCCATACCTGTTTCTTCTTGAGTAGTAAAAACAAAATAAGTAAGAGGAAGTTTTATATCACTAGTTTCCATTAATAAAAGCAAAATACTTACCCCTATTCCATCATCAGCACCAAGTGTCGTACCATTTGCAGTATATAATCCTTCAGATTTTATTATATCGATAGGATCTTTAGAAAAATCATGATTACTATCACTAACTTTTTCACAAACCATATCTAAATGTGCTTGGAACATTAACTTTTTCTTTTCTTCCATACCTTCATCTGCAGGTCTTTTTACAATTACGTTATAATAGTTATCCATACTGTGCTCTAAGCCTAGTTTTTCTGCAAAATTACACACAAATAATGCAATTTCTTTTTCAGAACCAGACTTACGAGGTGTTTTAGAAATCTCTTCAAATAATTCTAGTAATCTTTCATATTTGCTATTCATATCTATATCCATTTATATCACCTATTAATATAGTAACATAAAATGAAGAAAAGGGAAAATATCAAAATATAACAAAAAAAAACACATGTCAATTACACTGTAAATTTAACAACTATTTAAATGTCTAACAATATTTCATAGTATAATATAATTAAAGAAATATATAAAAGAGGTTTTTTTATGAAATATAGTGAATATACAGTTGATCAAATAATGGATTATAAAAATTATCAGCAAGTCTGTAATGCTTTTTTTAATTTAGCAAGTGATGAAGAAACTATGGAAAAACTTAAATCTATTCTCTTCTATGGCGGATACGGAAACTATAATATCTCATCTGATGCTGTAAGAAAAAGTAATCCTTCTATAGAAAGAAGAAAAAGAATGAGTATGGCTTATTTAATTATAAGAAATCCTGAAACATTTGATTTCTTAGCAGAAAATAATATCAATTTATTCCATGGTACAAATGCTAATGCTCTACCTGGAATAATGCAAAATGGAATATGTAGTTCAGAAGAGACAAAAAGAAATGGTGATCAAGTTACTACAGGTGAAGAATGGTCAAGAATGGCTGAAGATAGAGATTTTGTAAGTTTAACTGATGTCCTAGATATAGCTATAGAATACTCTTCCATATCTAGTAATAATAACGATTTGAACTTCCCAGTAATATTTGGAACGACAACAGAAGATGTAAAAACATTAAATACTCCAGTAATTGGAACAGATATACCAGAAGTCGGAGTAGACAAAAAACTACCTAAAGAAGATATCAAAGTTGTCTTAGCACCAGGAGATAAAATAGATATAGTAGAACAATATGTAGATGAAAGTATTCAAATACTTGAAATGGATGACCTTAATGCTAGATTCTATTACATGGATGATACTGGCACAATTGAATTATATCCAGAAGAATATAATAAACTAATAAACACCTTAGCAAATCAAACAAAATCAAATACAAGATAAAAAAAACTTAGTAAATACTAAGTTTTTTATTTTTATATGGAGCGGACGAGGAGAATCGAACTCCCATCCTAGCCTTGGCAAGGCCATGTTCTAACCATTAAACCACATCCGCAAAAATTAAATACATTAATAATTTACCATTATTTTAAGTAAAAATCAACATATTTAATAATTTTATTTAATCTAAATGCTCTATTTCCTTTTTATCTATATCCACTCTACTAATAGAATCAAATCTTTTAGTTATTTTTTCTGTAGTAGTATGAATATCATTTACATCTTTTGAAACTGTTTCAATGCTTCTAGATAATTTATCCCATCTATCTTTATATCTACTAAATTCTACTCCAAGTTTATTTAATTCTTCATGAATTATACTTGTATACTTATCCCTTTCCATATTCTTAATAATCATTTGAATAACAGTAAGAGTAGATATTAAAGTAGTAGGACTAGTTATCCATACCCTCTTTTTATAAGCATAATCAATTATATCTCCATGATATGCATTTATTTCCGCAAAAATAGCTTCTGCAGGTAAAAACATAATAGCTTGATCAGTTGTTTCACCAGGAATAATATACTTTTCACTAATCGCATCAATATGTTTTTTCACATCAATTTTAAACATTTTTTCATATTTTTCTCTTTCGGAAACACTAAATCTTTTATCTACCATATTCCTATAGTTTTCAAGTGGAAACTTTGAGTCAATTCCAATAGTACCAAGTGGCGCAGGAGCAAACAGTATACTATCTACTATTGTTCCATTTGACATTGGATATTGAAGTTTATAAATACTATCATTCTTTTCTCCAAATACTGAAACAAGTACATGTTTTAAATTTACTTCTCCAAAAATACCACGAGTCTTTTTATCAGTAAGTATACCTTGAAGAGAAACTATATCACTAGAAAGAGAATCTATTTTCTTTTGTGCTTCATCTATCTTTGATAATCTTTCAAGAACACTTGTAAATGTTTTATTAGTCTTTTCAAAGTTTTGATCAAGTCTTTCATTTACCTTTTCATTCATAGCTATTAATCTCTTATCTTGTTTTTCAGATAATTCACTAAAATCTTTTGTAAGAGAAGTTCTAAGTTCTCCTAAAGATTTAGTAAGCTCGACTTCAAGTTTACCAAGTCTTTCTGTAATACGTGCTTCATTAATATTTTTAGTAATACCAATTACTACTAAAATGATTACAACTACTAAAAGACCTATTATTATATAATTAAACTCCATCAAACATCCACCTTTACTATCTTTTCTATTACTTTACTTATTATATAAGTTATAGTTACTAAAATTACTACTTTTATTAAATTACGAGGATCTTTAAAACTATCTGCTAAAGAGACCGCTATATAACCATAGAATAAAAGCATTGCAGGCTTACCAACTAAAAGTGCAGTCATATACTTTTTAACAGAAATATCACTTAATCCACCAGCTATATTAACAAAAAATGATGGTGTAATTGGCAAAGCAAATAAAACAGCAATTGTTGTAAACTTCATATGTGATAACTTACCCATCCATTTTTTTATCTTAACTTGATTCTTATCATTAAACCAATTTATATATTTATCCTTAACAAAATATCTAATAAACCAAAACACTAACATACATCCTGTTGAAGTAGCAACATATGAAAGTAAAAATCCAAATACATTTCCGAATGAAAGCATATTTAAACCAACAATTATCCCCAAAGGAAGTATTGGTATAAAAGATTCAATCATTACTAAAACAAATCCTCCTAAAGGACCAAAAGAAATCATATAATTAACTACTTGACCAAGAATAACCTCTAAATTTTGCATAATTTCTACCCCTTATCTTGTATAATATTATACCACAATATACTATTATAAAGTCTCAAAAAATAAAAACATTGAATTTTTAATATCTGCTTCACCTTTTTTTATTCCTATATCTATATCACTTAACTTCTTTAATATCTTTAATATTTCATTCTGAGAAACAATACTAACTTGTTCTTTTAATTTAGTGAGTCTATATGGATGCATTTTATATATTGCAATTATTTCATTATCAGTATTAGTCTTTATTCTTTCACTAATTTGAAATAAAAGTCTATAATGATTAGCAATAGTATACATTATTTTTTCTTCTGCTTCTCCTTCTTCTACAAGTTCATTATAAATCTTAAATATGCTATTTTTATCATTTTGATTAATCTTATCAATTAAATCAAATATTGTAGAATCCAAACTCTTTTTAACTAGTTTATCAACATCATCTCTAGTAATCTCTTTTTCATCAATTTTATACATTTTAAGTTTTTCAAGTTCATTTTCTATTCTATTAATATTACCATTACAATAATTAATCAATAAATTAGAAGCCATAGGAAGCATCTTAAAACCATCAAGATTATCTTTTATTACTTTGGAAACATCATAATTAAAAAGCTCTTTATATTTAGTCTTGCTTACAACAACTTTTGTACTTTTCTTTCTTTTATCTAACTCTTTAAAGGATAAAAGTATTAAGACATTATCACTAGGATTACTTAAATAATTTTCTAATTCTTCAAACTCTTCCAACTTATCTATATTATTAACTATTATAAGTTTTTTACCAAATAAACTTACAGTATTTAAATCTTGTATCACTGAATTAATATTATCTTCACTGAGATTATAATTAACTATATTTTCTGATGAAAAATCTTTAGAAATTTTACTTATTTCTCTATTTAAAAAGTCTTTTTCACCTACAAAAGTATAAGTCATATTATCACCTCAAAATATATTTTAACACACAAAAAGAAAAAGTTATATCCTTATTATACTTTTTAGTTTTTTTATAACTTTTTTTTCTATTCTTGAAATATAAGATTGACTAATATTTAATCTTTTAGCCACTTCTTTTTGAGTTAATTCTTCTCTTCCATTTAATCCATATCTAAACTCCATAATCTCTTTATCACGAGCATTTAATTTTTCAAGTTCTAACCTTAATACATGTCTATCATAGGCATCTTCCAAAGGTTTAGTAACTATATTACTTTCAGTACCTAAAATATCTTCAAGATGAAGCTCATTACCATCACTATCAAAACTAAGAGATTCCTCAAAAGAAATATCTGCCTTTGTTTTCTTATTCTTCCTTAAATACATCAATATTTCATTATCAATACAACGAGAACAATAAGTAGCAAGTTTAATATTTTTACCCCTTTTATAAGTATTAATACCTTTTATTAAACCAATTGAACCGATACTAACTAAATCTTCAAGGTCTACACCAGTATTTTCATATCTTTTAGCAAGAAAAACTACTAATCTAAGATTATGTTCAATTAATTTGTTTTTTGCCCTTTCATCTCCAGATTCTTTTAATTCTACATAATAATCCTCTTCCTCTTTAGATAAAGGTGGTGGAAGAATATCAGTAGCACCCACAAAAAAAACTTCATTATTTTTCTTTAACTTCTGAATTATCTTTTTTATTAATTTCTTCATCATTATCCTCCCATAAATTAACATTTAAAATTATATCAGCATCATACAAACAAAATTTGTCATTTGAAATACCAATATAAACATTTTTATATAATTTATTATTAACAATTACATCTTCCACCAGAAACCCTTTCATAACACCACTACCACCTACGGTAACAAAAGGAATAAATACAAACTTATTATCAAAATCTATATCAATATCCTTATTAATTATCAAAACAGGTCTATTATTATATATAAGATTATTACCAGTATCTAAATAACCAATCAAACTAATTGCTCTATTATTAACATAAATAATAGTCTTATATTTATTAATAATACCTTGTCTTGATATACATATATATTTTGAATAAACTAGTGTAACAATTAAACCTACTATTAAAAGAAGTATGATATATACTAATCTATTCATTTCATATAAATCAAATACCTTAGAAATATTAATATTTAACAAATAAAGTGAACCTCCCATTATTATAGATAATATGACTAAGTATATAAAATTATTCACAGTATATCTAATATTTTTATAAGAAAAAGATACTATAACAATTAAAAAACCTAGTAAAAATTTTAATAAAAAAAAAGATATAGAAGAAATATCAAATAAAACTAAAAAACCAGATATTCCTCCGAAAAAAGAACCTAACAATAATCTAGTCTTAGATGTACTTCTTTTTAACACTATTGAAATACCTAGTAATAATATAAAATCAAATAAAAAATTAATTAAAAAAACATAGTCTAAATATACTTTCATATTATCACCAATAATAATATAAAATAAATATATCTAAAACTATGTCTTATTTTGTTAGCCTATTACAACTGTGCTAATTAAATCATATATATCTTCATCTGTAAAATATCCTAAACTATTGAATGTTAACTTATATGTTTTATTATTACCATATAAATATACAACAGTAGATGTTTCAGAAGGACTATGTTTTGCTAAACCAGAATAATCACCTTCAATTATTCTATAATAATCACCTTCTTGAGTTAAAGAGTAACCTTCAGCCCCCAACATAGCACCTTCATTAAGCAACCATTTATTATAGCTTAGAACAAAATCCTTATACTCATACTCTTTCAAAGCCTTTATGTAGTCTATATCATTAGTTATATTATACTTATTAATAAAATCTGAATTATAACTACCATTAATTTGTGAGTTATCTTCACTAATATCAATATCAAAGCTTACTAATATCCTATTCTTTACATCTTTATATATATAATTAGCATACTTAATACTATCATCAGATGAAGAATCACTTTGTTCAAAATTTTTAAAATCATTTCTTATCTTAAAATCGTCAAAAACTAAATAATCATTTACCTCTTTATGAGAGATGTTTATACTATCTTTAAAAACTATACTACTAATTAAACTATCAAACTTTTCTTTTGAATTATGTTGAAGAGAATCTTTAAATGCTAAACAACCTGCTATAATAGCATTCACTGCTATTGAATATAAAACTAAAGCTAGAATTATACCTATTACTTTTAATACTTTCTTCATAATTTCACCTACTCTATAACCACATAACTAATCAAATCATACATTTGTTGTTCTGAATAATTATCACGTGTTACAAGATTAATATAATAGTTCTTTCCATTATTTTCTAAGACAACATAATACTTTAGAAGCTGACCATTATCATTGTTTTGTACACTTGAATACATATAACCATTATAATCGCCTGTTATATATACTAATTTAGAATAAGAGCTCATTATATGTAATTCTATATAATTAGATATGATAAAATTCTCTTTCATTTTTCTTATACCAGTAAAGAAAGTGTTTTTAGTGCATTTATAATCTTTAATATAATTAAGGACATCTACATCTGTTTTCAAATTATTTTCTTTTATTATTCTATCTATATCTTTCTCACAGTTTACACATAAATTACTAATAGATTTTAAGTTATCTACTTCACTAAGTAAAGATCCAAAACTTAATAATGATTTTTTTGGAATAGTATAAGTAACTTCTGTTAAGGATTCATTTGATAAAAAATAGTCCTTAAACTGATTTGGAATTTTAAGATTACCTTGTTTTAAATAATCACCATTATACTCTTTCTTATTAATAGTTACTGTTGTTGTATTACCTAATACCTTAAGATTTTGCTCTAAAATCTCATTATCATCACAATGGCTTTGATAACTATTATAAATCCAAAATCTATAACTTATAATAGGAACAATTATAAGAAAGCATACAATTAATCCTTTAAATATCTTCCTCTTTTTTTTCATAAAACACCTCACATATCCTATAAATAATTATACAATAAAAAAAGCAAATGTAAAACATGTTACATTTACTTTCCAAAAACTTTACAGATGTTTTTGTATATTTTTGGCAGTTTCTTTAAACATTGCTCCTCTTATCTCACATTCTTTAAACTGATCCCATGAAGCTGAAGCAGGAGAAAGAAGTATTACATCTCCTTTATTACTTACTTCATAAGCTTTCTCTGTTGCATCAGTAATATAATCACATACATAAGTAGGAATATTAAGTTTATCGCCAAATTCTTTTACTCTGACCTTACACTCACCCATTGCTATAATTGCTTTTACATTTTTCATAAATGGAATTAAATCATCAAAGTTTTGACCTCTTTCCATACCACCAAGTAGTATAATTACTGGTTCTGTAAAACTAGATAATGCTATTTGAGTACACTTTATATTAGTAGCTTCAGTATCATTATAAAATATCCTACCATTTATGTTATCTACAAATTCAAGTCTATGTTCTACTCCATTAAAATCTTTTAACACTTCTCTTATAGACTCTGTACTACAATTAAATTCTTTAACAGCCATTACTGCAGCCATTATATTTTCAATATTATGAATTCCTCTTAGTCTTATATCTTTTATATCAACTATCTCTTCTCCATAATAGTATATTTTATTATTTTCAAAATAAGCACCATCTATCTTCTTCTTAGATGAAAAATATTTTTTAGTACTACTTGCTTCCTTTACTGTATCAAGTAATTCTTGGCTTTCATTATTCAAAATTGCAACATTATCCTTAGTATGATTCTTAAGCATTTTACTTTTTACATACTTATAGTGCTCATATGTTTTCATAAAATCTATATGAGCTTCAGAAATATTTGTCATAACTGCTACATCTGGAGTATACTCATCCAGATTTTCAAGTTGTTGACAAGATGTTTCCATAACGATAATAGTATCCTTTTCTAAAGTATCTACAAAATTAGATAAAGGAAAACCAATATTACCTGCAAGTATTACTTTTTTATTATCTTTCTTTAAAAATTCATAAATTAAAGTAGTAGTAGTAGTTTTACCATTACTTCCTGTTATACCAATTATTTTTATATTTTTATCTTTAGGTATACATAAATATGCCATTTCTACTTCATTTATTACAGGTATACCAAGTTCTCTTGCTTTTAATACATATTTATGATCGATAGGAACACCAGGATTTTTTATAAGATAATCTACGTTTTCATTTATTAAATCATCAGGATGAGATCCTAAAATTACTTTAATACCATCTTTTTCTAAATCTTCTAGTATTTCCTTATCTTCCTCTTTTTTCATGTCATTTACTATGACATTACAGTTTCTTTTGCTTAAAAACTTAGAAGCTGCAATACCACTTCTTGCAAGACCTAATACTACTACATTTTTATTTTCAAACATATAAACACATCCTCAATTTATTTTACTCTTTTATACACTACAAATGAATAGTTTATATCATTATAACTACTATCCCTGATAACTTCTTTTTCATATAACTCTTTATCAAAATATGGAAAATATGAATCCGCTTCATGAGAATCATCTATTTCTGTTAAATATAAATTATCAGCATATGGAAGAAATAATTCATAAATGGATTCCCCACCGATTATAAATGTTTCATCCTCTAAATTCAATATTTCTTCATAATTCTTTACAATGTTTACACCTTCTATTGCAATGTCTTTCCTAGTCAATACTATATTATTTCTATTAGGAAGAGGTCTACCTATACTTTCATATGTCTTTCTTCCCATAACTACTGTTTTACCTGTAGTTACATCTTTAAAATATTTTAAATCTTCAGGAATATTCCAAATAAGTTTATTATTTAAACCAAGTTCTAGATTTTTACCTACTGCCGCAATTATATTTATCATTGCGCTATTGGAAAAGATATTTTTCCATGATGCTTATAATTCTCTATTTTAATATCTTTCAACTCCCTTGAATTATCAAAGTCATAAAAATCTGTTATTTCTGGATTTATCCATAATTCTGGAGCAGGTAAATCTTCTAATTCTTCTCCTCTTTTTATTTGTTCTTTTATTCCTTCAACTTGATTTACATATATATGTGCATCTTTTATAGACCAATCTATTGTACCTGGTTTCTTATCAGTCACATGAGCTATTAACGATAAAAGTGTTGCATATTGAGTTACGTTAAATGGAAGTCCTAACGGAACATCACAACTTCTTTGATGAACCATTAAATTAAGTTTATCATCTGTTACATCCCATTCTGTTGACCAAACACAAGATGGTAGTACTGCCGTATCTAAGTATTCATCTTGCCATAAACTTTTTACCATTCTTCTATCATTTGGATTGTTCTTAATTGTATCAATTAGACTATCAGTAAGTTTATATCTATTAACTATCCATCCATAAGCAGTTCCAATAGTATGAGCATACTCTTTTCCAAAATCTTTCTCTACTAATTTCTTTTCAAGTTTTCCTTCTTCGTTCAAAACATTTTGAGTAGCTCTCCAAATACCATTTTCATCTATTTCCCATTCATCCCAAATATGATTACCTCTTTCTTGTAACCATCTAACATCATTAGACTGTTCTTGCCATATCCAAAGTATTTCTGTAATAGCATTTTTAAAGAATAATTGTTTCGTAGTTAAAATAGGAAATTCTTCTTCTAAATCAAAATGAAAACTGTAACTTGGAATTTTTATTGTATTAATTCCAGTTCTATTTTCTACTTCTTTTCCTTCTTCTAAAATCTTTTTACATAGTTTTAAATACTCTCTATCCCATTTAGCCATATAAACCTCCATATATCTAATAATAGTATACATTATTTATAAATGTTTTTCTATATGTTTTTTGTTTGCTTAAAAATAATAATAGTGCTAAAATAATATTAAGGAGGATAGAATGAAAAAACTATTGAGATTTACAATTATAACCATGACTATATTTATTATCATAGGATGTAATAACAGTACTGATAATGGTTCTCCAAAAAACAAACCTGTTAAAGAAGAAGATACTGTTGTAAAAGAAATTAAAGATATAGATACAGATTTAGACCATTACCTACCATTAGGGATTGATAGTGTAAAACTTATGTCCAGTGGCAAGGTAATATTAGTAACTAACGATGAAAAAACCTCACATGAAGAGCTTACAGTTAGTCTAAATGTAAAAGATGTATACATATATCCATTTGGTAATGGTGGTTATAGAAGTATTTTATTTTTAAAAAATGATGGCACTGTTTCTATAGTAAATGCTTCAGAACTAATTCAAAACAAAAAAATTCAAGTTATAGATAATGTTGGAAATTATAATAATGTTGTTGCTATAGAATCTGTTAAAGATTCTGATGCTTTATTAATTAAAGTAGTATTAGAATCTGGGGAAAAACATATACTGGATGAGTATATAAAATAGAGTTTCAATTGAAACTCTATTTTTTTAATATATTTCTTTTTCTTTCTCCTCGTATTCTTTGAATAACTCTAAGCATTTATCTTTAGCAATATGTTTTATTTCTAAAACTTCACCTTGATTATTATTCTTAATAAAATCATATATAAAGTCATCTCTAAAACCTATTTTTTCTGCATCAGATAAATCTGTTCCATAATACACTTCTTTTATATTGGCCCATATAATTGCTGATAAACACATAGGACAAGGATAACCTGTAGCATATAGTATACATCCAGATAAATCATGAGTACCTAGTATTTCTCCTGTTTTTCTAATAGCATTCACTTCAGCATGAGCAGTAGCGTCATGTCCACCAAGTACAGTATTAGATGTAACACATACAACTTCTCCATCCTTTACTATAGCAGCTCCAAAAGGGCCACCAACATTCTCATTCATTGTTTTTCTTGCTTCATTTACAGCAAGTTCCATAATTCTATCACTATTCATAAATATCATTCCTTTTCTATAATTACTTCTTTTATTTCAGAATCTTGAGCTAAGAGAGTTGATTCATCTACATGAACATGGGACGATTCTTCTTTTGCTACATTTACTAAAAGATCTGCAAGCATAACTAAGTCTCTTGAATCTCCTTTAATTAGTAATGTGTCATTATCTTTTTTTATTTTTAAACCTGTTGAAGAGGACTCATCAAATAAATTATTTTCCTCAAAATACTCTGTTATTTTATAATTTATTTTCATAAACAAACACTTAACTATTATTTATTTCTTTTATAACTCTATTAAATAGTAATGTATGAGATTCTGGAAAAGATAAATTATCAGGCAATTTATCAGAAAACATAATATTCGACATCTCAAACTCTTTTGATAATTCCCCTATCTCTAATATTTCACAGTAACATAGAAGAGCAAATGAACTTATTTTATAAACACAAATTGGTTTAATTTTAATTTTTGTTGCTCCAGTTTCCTCAAAAACTTCTCTTCTAGCGGCTTCTTCCCAGCTTTCTCCTTCTTCAATATGGCCTCCAGGTATTTCCCAACCATTTCTTTTTTTATTGTAAGAAAAGACATATTTTCCATTGTATTCACAGACACATACAACTCTTGTATATTCTTCTTCTTTACAATATCCTAAATCAAATAATTGAATTTCAGACATACCAACCACTCCTAAAATTAATTATATCACAAAGATAAATTTTTAAATATTCTATACTTTCACTATAAGATAAAATGTATTATTAAAGCTGCTAATGAACATATTATAAGGGCTAACCCCTCACCTATAAAGAATCCCTTTATATGAAACCAATAATTATGATATTCATCTACCATATCCTCAGTCCCTTTAAATACAAAATGTTTATCATGACAAAACCAAATGATATCAAGAACGATAAGATCCCATAAATTAACTATAGTCCACAACAAAAAACCATAACTAAAACTTTGAACAAAAGTAGTATACCCATTTATAAATCTTAGAAGAACACAAATTATTATCAAAAACAGTATTGACGCCAAAACTTTAGCTACAACTTTATTCTCCTCAGTTGGAATCTCATCTTTATACTCTTTTAATGTCTTAACTCTCTTTTGTATCTCAGGTGGATAATTATATAATGTTTTAATAGGATTTCTAGACATTACATAAACCATTATAGTAAACACTAAACATAGTATTACACTTTCTACCAATATCATTTAATCACTTCCTTATCCCTACACCATAATTATAACATAAAAGAGTAATTCTCAAAATGAATTACTCTTTTTCTATTAATCCCTTATTTTAATATGTGCTTCTCTAAGTTGTAGTTCACTTACTTCACTTGGCGCATCCATCATTGCATCCCCACCAGCAGCTGTTAATGGGAAAGCTATAGTTTCACGAATAGAATTTTCATCTAATAACAACATTATCATTCTATCAATCCCTGGAGCCATTCCTGCGTGAGGTGGAGCACCATATTGAAATGCTTTATATAATGCCTTAAATTTTGTTTTTAAATCTTCTTCACTATAACCAGCAATTTTAAATGCCCTCTTCATAATATCAATATCGTGGTTACGTACAGCTCCACTAGCCATTTCTATTCCGTTACACACAAAATCATATTGATAAGCAAGTATTTCTTCTGGTTCTTTACTATTTAAAGCATCCATACCACCTTGTGGCATACTAAATGGGTTATGAGTAAAGATAAAACTATCTTCTTCTTCACTCCATTCATACATTGGGAAATCTTTTACTATACAGAATTTGTACACATCTTTTTCAATTAAATCAAGTCTTCTTCCTAATTCATCACGAATTAGCCCTGCATACTTATAAGCATTAGTCCTATCAGCAATAAAGAATATTACATCATTTGGCACTAATTTAGCTACTTTTATTAAATCTTCTCTTTCTTGATCACTTAAGAATTTATCAATTGGTCCTACAAAAGATAAATCTTCATTAACTTTAAAATAACCAATACCAGCGCTCATTCCTATACTTACAGCATAATCACCTAAATCATTAAACCATGAATTTGATTTGCTAGCAATATCATGAACTACTATTCCTTTTACTGGAACTCCTCTGAAAGGACGAAAAGTAGTTTCTTCAAAAACATCTGTTAAATCTATTAGTTCTAAAGGGTTTCTAAGATCTGGTTTATCAGTACCGTACTTTTCCATAACTTCTTTATATGTTAATCTAGGAAACTTATCATCAATCTTTTTACCTTTACCAAATTTTTTAAATATTTCAGAGAAAACTTTTTCTCCTATTTGTAAAACATCTTCTTCTTCAACAAAACTCATTTCAAAATCTAACTGATAGAATTCTCCATAAACTCTATCACTTCTTGCATCTTCATCTCTAAAACATGGTGCAATTTGAAAGTATTTATCAAACCCACCACACATAAGCAATTGTTTGAATTGTTGTGGTGCTTGTGGCAAAGCGTAGAATTTACCTTTAAACTTTCTAGAAGGAACGATGAAATCTCTTGCACCTTCAGGAGAAGAAGCAGTTAGAATTGGAGTTTGGATTTCTAAGAAATCTTCTTCCTTCATTATTTTTCTTATATAATCAATTACTTTACTTCTAAAAATTATATTTTCTTTTACTTTAGGGTTTCTTAAATCTAAATAACGATATTTTAATCTAGTTTCTTCATTTGATTCACGTGAAGTTATTATAGAAAATGGAAGTACATTTTTAGCTTTACCTAGTACTTCTAAATCTTCTACCAATAATTCAATAGTACCAGTACTAATTTTATCGTTATAGTCATCTTCACTTCTTTTACGTATTTTACCATGAACAGTAATACTTGATTCTTTAGTAATACCATCAAAAATTGAATCATCATTACTTACCACTTGAAGTACACCAGACATATCTCTAATATCTACAAATATTACTCCACCATGATCTCTAATATTTTCAACAAACCCTGCTACTCGTACTTCTTTGTCTATTTCTTTTTCTGTTAATTCTCCACATTTATGTGTTCTATATTTATTTGCTTTCATTTTTCCTCCTTTCTAATTCTTCACTAATAATTTCCTTTGACATATTCGGATTAGCTTGACGATTAGATTTTTTCATAGTTTGTCCGATAAAGAAATTAATTGCAGCCATATTACCATCTTCTACATATTGTCTAACGACTTCTTTATTTTCATCCATAATAGAAGTAATTAGTTTTAATAATTCATCTTTATCGTTTATTTGACTTAAACCTTCTTTTCTAATTAATTCATTTGGATCTATCTTTTTATCAATTGCTTCATATAACAATTTTTTACCAGCGTCCAAACTCAGTTTTTTATCTTTAACTTGTTTTATTACCCCACTTAACATTTCTGGTGTAATAAATAAATCTTCTAATTCTATTTCTAATTTTTTTAAAGTACTTAGTATTGACGTAGTTACATAATTAACTGATAACTCTACATCACTACCTAAATCTAACAAAGTTTCAAAGTAATCGGATATTTTTCTATTTTTAGCAATAACTCCAGCGTCATATTCACTCATTTTATATTTTTCAATATATTTTAGATATCTATCTCCTTTTAATTCTGGTAATTCTTTCTTTAATTCATAAAGAAAATCATCTGTTACTGGAGTACTTGGTATATTAGGTTCTACAAAGTATTTATAATCTATTGCATCTACTTTCTCTCTCATTGAATAAGTTCTACCATCTTCTGCTATTCTTCTTGTTTCCTGAACTACTTTTTCTCCTCTATTTAGTATTTCACTTTGTCTTTTTATTTCGTATTCTATAGCTTGACGAACACTATTGAAAGCATTGATATTTTTCATTTCTACTTTAGTACCTAACTGAGTATCTGTTTCTTTCATTAATGAAATATTAACATCACACCTCATTTGACCATAATTAGATCTTGCTTCACTTACTCCTAAGTATAAGAATACATCACGTAAATCTTCTAAATAAGCAACTGCTTCATCAGCACTTTCTATACATGGATCAGTTACTATTTCCAAAAGAGGAACCCCACTACGATTATAATCTATTAAAGAGTATTTTGGATAATGTTCTAAAGAAGCTGTATCTTCTTCTAAGTGAATATCATGTAGTGTTACTCTTTTAATTTTTTTATTTACAATAACATCTAAATAACCACCTATACCAACAGGTTTAGTATTTTGAGTTATTTGATAACCTTTAGGTAAATCAGCATAATAATAGTTTTTACGATCAAATATTATTTCATCAGGTGTTTTACAGTGAAGAGCCATTGATGTTAATAATGCCTTTCTAACAGCCTCTTTATTAGCTATTGGCAAAATACCAGGTAAACCTAAATCAACTGTAGAAACATTAATATTATGTGCCTCAGTAAACTTATTTGGTGCAGATGAAAAATTTTTAGTATTAGTTTCTAATTCAACATGAACCTCAAGCCCTATTACTACTTTATACATCTATATCACCTACTTTACTATATATGTCTTTTAGACCAGTTTCTTCTTCTATCTTATAAGCAATATTTAAAACAAGATCATCTTCTCTTACACGGCCAGTAATATTTAAACCAACAGGCATATCATCAATCATAGCATATGGAACTGTTATTGATGGAAAACCTCCAAAGTTACCTATTGCAAGATGGTTTTCTAAGATTAAATAACGATCAGATAGTTTTTCTGAAGTTGATTCAAACTTTTGAGCAGGTCCACCACTACATGGTGCAATCATACCATCATATTCTTTAAATAATTCATTCATTTTATCTACAATGATATGACGAATTCTTCCAGCATTTAAGAACAATTTTTCTTGATTTTCTTTTTGCAGAATATAACTACCTAGAATAAACCTTCTTTTAATTAATTCTGAGAATCCTTTAGTCCTTGCATCAAACATAATTTCTTCAATTGAATTACCCTCTCCTCGAGGACCAAATTGAATACCTGTTAAATTTGAGTTATTTGAAGTAGCCTCTGCACAACTTATAACCATATATGTAGGATAAATTGCCTCTAATAGAGTTTTATCAACACTAACTTCTTCAATAATGAATCCTTTTTTCCTTAATTTATCTAACATTTCATGAAATGTAGAAATAACTTCTGATAAATCTTTATCATCTATATCTTTATATGCATCTTTCCCACACATTTCTTTGATATAAAACAATTTTTTACCCTTAATATCTTTATCTAATAAGTCTGCATAACATTTATCATCATCATTAAGAGTTACCATATCATTTGGATCTTTTCCTTTTAAAATATCTGTAACTATAGCAACATCTTTTACATTTCTAGCAAACATTGCAACGTGATCTAAACTTGAAGCAAAAGCAAACAAACCATATCTAGAAATTCTTCCATAAGTTGGCTTAAATCCTACTAATCCACCATGAGAAGCAGGCTTTCTTACTGAATCACCAGTATCTGATCCGATTGAGAATGGCACAATACCTAAAGCTACACTTGCAGCACTTCCAGCACTTGATCCCCCAATCATACATTCTTTATCCCATGGATTCTTAACAACTCCAGTATGACCAGTAGTTCCAGTCCCACCCATTGCAAGTTCATCTAAAACTGTTTTACCTACAAGAATAGCTCCAGCATCTTTTAACTTTTTATAAACTGTTGCATCATAGACAGGAACATAATCTTTTAAGATATTTGAAGAAGCTGTTGTTAAAATACCGGTAGTAGAAAAATTATCTTTTAAAGCATATGGTATTCCATTTAATTTAGAATCAGATTTTCTATATTTACACTTATCTATAATAGTTACAAAAGAATTATAATCATCCTGAAAATAGTGAGCTAATTGATTTGCTTTACTAAACAAATCTTCTGGTGTCACTTTTTCACTATCTAATTCTTCTCTTAACTGTGTAATACTCTTTCCTCTATACATATTACTCAACCACCTTTGGTACTTTTACTTGATCATTAAGTTGATGTTTGGTATTTTCTAATACTTCTGAAACAGTTAAATAATCTCCCACTTCATCTTCTCTTAATGATACATCTTCATTTGAAAATGGAAATGTCATTGGGCTAACATCACTAATATTAGGAACATTTCCAATTAAATCCATATGCTTTAAAATAATTTCAAATTCTTCTTGTAACGTCTTATACTCTTCTTCATTCATATCAAACATTAACTTATTAGCATATTCTTTTAACTTTTCTTTTGCTATCATAGTTTCCCTCCTATACAAAAAAACACTAGTAAACATCCACAAGGGACGAAAACTAGTGTTCCGCGGTACCACCCTAATTATTGCATTAAGCAATCTCTTTGGTTCTAACAAACCTTAGTGTATATAACGGTACACGATCCGACTTATTCTACTATCATTTCTTTAAGTACTCAGAAGTGTTCTTTCTATATGATTCTTATTAGGTTCCACCAACCCCTAACTCTCTATAAAAGAAATCTATATATACTTTTCTCCCTCATTGATTTCCATTTAATTCTACTACAAAACATAAGCATTTGTCAAGTTTTACAACTTCTGCGCCAAGATAATAGCCTTATATTTTAACGATTATATGTGTAAAAATAACACGAATATTGCAATATCATGATGTCTTTATTTTATAATATGCAACCAAATTATTCTCACTTTCATGGTTTTCTTCTATATATAGCTCTCTATTATAAGAAATATTATTTTTATCTAAACATAATTCTAAAAAACATAAAAATATACCAATATCTATTTGATTATAATATAGTACCATATCTTTAGGCATTATTCCCCTTTTACCTTCTTTTCGATATCTATATACTTTTAATTCATCATCAAATGATTCAACTCTCCATGGCTGAGTATTACAAGCACTTGGTGAAAATCTAACTATATTAGTTATATCTAAATAACTATTCCCAGACCAAATCTCTGATATTTCTTTCCTTTTACTCTTATACATATCTTTTCTAAATTTTTCTTCTTTATCAACCTTTGCAATAGCAATCATTATAACAAAATCTAAACCATCTAATTGTTTTTCATCTGGTTTACCTATCCCAAACCATAATGTTCCTATATTTTTAGATACTAAATATAAGTCTAATTGTTCTCCCAAATAACCTATATTTTGTAAATAATTATCTTTCTTCTCTGAATAAAATAATATACAGTATTCTTGACCTCTTTTACAAGTAGTTGAATCTTTAACTATTTTTATTTTGACTTTAATATCATCAACTAATGGTTTTAGTTTAGAAAACTCTTTCTCAATATCTTTTAATTCTTCTGCTGTAAGATGATCTTCCCCTATATTTCTAAATAAATGAAAAGATTTTCTTTTAAATATCATCTCATATAAATCTTTATTCATAATTTACTTCCTTTCTAAAACCGTAAAACTTTCAATATGTCTAGTAGCTGGGAACATGTTAAAAACTGTAATCTTTTTTAAATAAAAATTGTTTAATAAACTAATATCTCTTTTTAAAGTACTAGGATTACAAGAAACATATATTAGTTTTTTCATATTCATGTTATTTAAGGAATCTATTACATCCATACTAAGTCCACTTCTCGGAGGATCCACTATAACTACATCATAATCCTCATTAATAGAAGAAGCATCTGCATTTATTATTTCGTAATTCTTTATATTATTATCTTTTATATTCTTTTTAGCACATTTTACAGAATCTTCATTTATTTCAATACCCGTTATTTTTTTAACATTATTACTTAAATATATACCTATACTTCCTGTACCACAGTATAAATCAAGTAATTTATTACAACTACCTACCTCTTCTTTTATATAATCATACAAACTATTTGCACATTTTTCATTTACTTGAAAAAATGATTCGTGATTAATATTATAAACAATATCTCCAAATCTAATTGTTAGATATTCATCACCATATACTAATTCATTGTTTATATAAATACTCTTAACATGATTTTTTAATTCCTTTAAATCGATATCACTAATACTACCTTTTATACTTATAAGAAGTCCTTCATATGCTCTTTTTATCACTATTTCGTTTATATTAGACGAATCAAACTCTTTTAACACAGAAATGAGATTATTTATATCGCTATCTAATAATAAACAACTATCAAAAGATACTACACTATTGGACTTTTCTTCATAAAAACCTACAGTATTATCAATGACATGAAGAGTTACTTTATTTCTATAATGCTCTCTATCAAAAGAAATAATATCAGTATCTAGCTTAAATAATCTTTTTATATAATCCCTTTTCAATTCTTTTTCTCTATCATAAGAAACATGTAATAAATTACATCCACCACATCTATCATAATAAGGACATTTACTATTTACACTATTACTAATAGCCTTAGCCTTTACTATATTTTTATTCACGCTAGTTACTTCAATATCTACTACATCACCTTTTACAGTTTTAGGCACAAAAATAATGAAATCGTCTTTTTTAGCTATACCATTTCCTAAATGATTATCATCAATAATACTAACTGTTAGTTTATCTTTTGCTTTCATAATAATACCTCATTACAATTTTAACATATTTTTATAAAACAAAAAAAGCACGAATGCTTTTTTATTTTAATTTATTATTACAATATGGACAAATATCAGGTGTTCCTAATAATTCTCTACTACATTTTGGACAGACATTAACTGGAGCACTGTTTGCATCAACAACGTCATTAACATTTGCCTGTGCTTGATTTTGTACAGCATTGTTTACTGCACCTTGTTGAACATTTTGACTAGCAGTATTTACAGTTGATCCACCAAGTCTTTGTCTATATTCATGGGCAGTCACATCTTCTTTATTTATTTTATTACCATTAATATCCACTAACTGTTTCTTTGGTTTTACATATTTAACATAGAATACAATTGGAACAGTTATTGTTAATGCCACTAAAACTGCTGCTAAAGCATAATAAATTGCATATTTTGGTTTTGTAATTTCGATTACGTAAGTTTGAGAAGCAGTTCCATCTCTTGATGTAGTAACTATTGTAATACTACTACCATCTTTTAAATCATTATTACCTGTTATTTGATAAGTTGCACTAGGATCATCCATTACAACATTTATATCTAAAACAGATTCCTTTTTAACTAATAGTTTATATTGTTGTTTATTATAATCAAATCCTAAATTATAACCGGCAATTGTAATATCTTTTATATTAGCATTATCACCAATTAATTCACCTTGTTTTAATCTTATTACTTTAATTACATATCTTTGTTCATTACCTTTTTCTGCTTTTACTATAACTGTAATTATATTTGTCCCAAGTTTTAAATTAGTATCCCCAATTACTCGAACAGTAGATGTTTCTTTTTCAGGAGTAGCTAAAACACTTATTTTAGTAACTTCATTTAAAACTTTAGTTTCATATTCATACACAGCAGGATCAAATTTTATATTACCACTACTTAAAGATATTGAAGTTAATAAAGCATTTGTATCTCTATTATCTTTTCTTGTTACAACAATTTCATAAGTTCTTTTAGGAGCAGATCCATTAGAAACCACTAATTTAAATGTGTTTTTGCCATATTTAAGTGGTGTATCAACAACTTCTCCTTCTATAACTTGATTGATATCGTTTTTTACAGCGTCAATTGAAATCTTTTCTACATCAGAATCTACTTTAACAGAATATGAAAATACACTCTTAGAAAATGATGGTGTAAGTATACCTCTTGATAACTTAATATTCTTTAAATACGTATCATTACTAGTACTAGTTTGATTACCATCTGTATTAGTATTGCTATTACTATTATTGTTAGTTTCTGTATTAGTAGAATTACCACTTACATTAGTATTATTATGAGTTATTGTTCCTGTTTTATTTACTACTATTTTTTTCTTAGCACTTGCACTTGGTTGATAATCTTCACCATCATCAACAAAACGAATTACATCAAATACTAATTCAACATAACCAGTACCAACATTATTACCTGTTTTAACTGTTACAGTTCCTATATTCTTTTGAGTTCCTACTGGAATAAGGCTATAGTCAAGACTATAACTTGCACTTTTTAATACCCCAGTAGGTATAACATCTATTGTTTCAATATCATATATTTCACTTCCTGTCCTACTACCATACACTTTACAAGTTATAGTGGTATTAGGCTTTGCAGCTGCAGGACATGATAAAGATATACTGACATTACTCTCAGCATAAACATCTAGACATATAAAACAAGAAACTAAAAATACTACTAAAAATAATAATCTTTTTTTCATAACAACACTCCTTATTATCATATATAGTATATCAAAAATAAATATATTATGTAAACGAATATTAAAAAAGTTAGAATATTTTTCTAACTATTTACACTTTATTTACTATTATTTAATAATTTTTTTAAATTATCCACTTCTTTATTTAAATTATGATTATCATGTATATCAAACAAGTATTCATATCTAAATATAAAAAATCCTTTATAATTATTCACATTTCTAGAAACTATTATTTGTTTTTTTAATATATCTGTATTTAAAAGCCATTCATTTTCTCCAGATCCCGCATAACTATCTATCATACCTGATTTATATAAAGATAATGCAACATATAAATCAGTATTTTTATTAAGTTCTTCCCAATTATTTAAAGTATTTATATATGGCTTATTTTGATTACTAAAACCATAATATAACTGGGGAATTATCATATCAATTTTATTACTTTTTAAAACATTTTTAACATCTAGATATTCTCTATCTAAATTATATTCTATATTACCCGAAGGAGATAAGCCAAATTTTATATCTTTGTTTACTCCTTTTACAGTATCATAACTAGATTCTATTAGTTTATTAATATTATCGATTCTATACTGCTTTAAATTTTTCTTTTTATTTGTCTTTTCATATGTTTTTAAATCAATAGTATCATTAGGATAATAATAATCATCATATATTACACCTTTTATATCATAATTCTGACATAATTCTTTTAAACCTTTAGTAATGTACTCTAATACTTCACTTGAAGCAGGATTTAAAAATATACCTTTATCTGTAATCTCTATATTATCAGTTTTTAACCATTTATAATAATATGTATTCTTATTAATATCTCCAATATTATTATCATTTCTAATTCTATATGGATTTATCCAAGCATAAACTGCTATATCTTTTTCTTTTGCCTTCTCTATAAAGTATTTAAGGATATCAAGAGGAAGTGGATCTCCTTCTTCATGAACAACAGTATGAGAAGATTTATATATTTCTGAGGGGTATATGGCATCTGAAAATGGACTAGTTTGTAAAATAATTGTATTTAAACCAAAATAACTTATATTATTAATCATCTGTGAAATAACTATTTGCATCTCATTTTTATTCTTACCCTTTAATGTAGAATAATCAATATAAGATATAAATACTCCTTTTTCTTCAAAAAGAGGACTTTTTTCATTAGCTTTTTCCTTTGGTTTATTATCTAAACCAAAAAGAATAATAATTAAACACAAGCATAAAAACAATACTTTTTTCATTCAATCACCTTAAATCTTTCAGTAAGATAACTCTTTTCAGTAATATATTTATCCTTATATAAAACTACATGACGGCATTCTTTATACATATTATTTTTATTATTTATTTTTTTTAATCTTTTAAAATGAAAACTCCCGATATATCTTTCTAATAACATTCGATTATATAAAAAATCTTGCCTTTTTAAATACAAAACTAATTCAAATATAATAAGTAAACTCATAAGTGTAAAATTAAGATTTTTATAAAAAAACATCACAGTTAATACTATTAAAAAAGATATAAATATAACAACCTTGTTTCCTTTTTTAAAAGGCAATAAATAATTCATTAAAATATTTAATATTCTTCCTCCATCTAAGGGATATATTGGTAATAGATTAAACAACAATAATGAATAATGATAACTTTCAAATATCAAAAAGTTTCTATAAATCATTAATCCTTTATTAGTAAAAAAAGAGATAACAAAATACAACACTATTTGAGTAATTGGACCACCAAGTAAAATAAACAATTCTTCTTTTAAAGATCTGTTTATCTTTTCATCAAACTTTAAACATCCTCCGAAGGGATAAATAACTATCTTATCAAAATTCCATTTAAAATAGAGTCCTGTAAAAAGATGACCAAGTTCATGTACTACTATTATTAAAAAAACCATACCAAACTCTTTAAACATGCCCGTCATCATTGCTAGAACAAATAAAACATATGTTAAAGGATGAATATATATTTTATTTAAGATAATCTTCGTATTTTATATATTTCCCATCTTTTTGGAATACCATATAAAAACTATCATTTGCTTCTGCTAAATACTCACCCTTTGAAACATAGTCATATAAGCTTACATTTATATTATCAACATTACCATACCAAACTAGTACACCATCAGTCTGTTCTATAATAACTGTCTTTCCATAATCTTCTTTATTTCCTATAAAAACCACTATACCGCTTTCTATAATGGGAATTAAATAGTTTTTATCTACGTATAACTTAATACCATTTTTATATACACTAACATTGTCATACACTAAATGCTCATTGAAAACTAACTTAGTATTATCTTTTACTAAACTTTGAAAAGGAAGTATATCTCCAAAGTGTTTTTTATACCATTCATTAATACTAGGTAAAGTTATATTGTTTTCATATAAATATTTATATATGATCTGCTTACCATTTTTATCATATTTTAAAAAGACTAACAAAGATAAACATATAATTATACAAAAAAGTACTTTAATAAAAAAACCAGATATTGGATTCTTTTTAGAATCATTATTTTTATCTAAATATTTACTAACAGATTTATATTCCATATAATCACCTATAAGATAATATGAATACTATTTATCTTTTTTTACATCTTTTTAATCCAAATATTCGACTCCTAAAAATAATAATTGAAAACAGTATATATATAAAGTTTAATAGAAAAGTTCTTAATAATTTATACTCCAAATCATAAAAAGAAAAAACTGAATAATCTATTAATATAAGTGTAAAAAAAATAAAAACATCGTATAGTAAAACTCCTATAATAGATGATAATACTATATTTATTAACTTAATATCATGTCTTTCATAAAAAATGTATACAAAAAATCCAAATAATAAATAATAATAAGTATTAACTAAAAACACATCACTAAAAAGAGTATCATAAAGAATACCAGTTACTAATAAAATTAAAAAAAATAGTTTTTTATTCTTCAGTAAACTATAAAAAATAGGAATACTTCCAACCATAATTAAAGGGAAAAAATAGTTAATATTTTGATAAGATACAGATATGAAAAAAGTTAAAAACAAATCTAAAAACAATGTAAAAATAATATAAATCATTTATTACTTAAAACCATCAGATAATTAATATCATTCATATCTTGTTTAGGCTTTACATATAAAATATTACCTAAATCATAAGTATCTTTATCTATTTTTTCTACTTCTCCAATATAAATGTTTTTAGGGAAGCCTTCTAGTCCATAACTATAAAACTCATCTCCTATTTTAACGTTATCTTCACTAGACGCTAGACTAACTTTAATGTATGGATACTCATAACCTTCGATAAGTCCAATTACTGATTTATCACCCTTTTTTATTATTCCTGAAATCTTTGAATTAGTATCACTATTAGTTATTAGTTTGACAGTACTAGTGCCTTTTGTAGTGTCTTTAACAATACCTATTAATCCATTAGTACTTACAACAGCACTATTCTTTTTTATTCCATCATCAAGTCCTTTATCAATAGTAATAGTACTATACCAATACATTTTATTTCTACTAATTGTTTTTGCATAAATAGTCTTATAACCAGTATAAGTACTCTTTAATTTCATCAGTTTTTTTAATGATTCAATCTCTTTTGTTAAACTATCATTTATATCTTTTAGATTATTGCTTTCTAAAGCCTCTCTTTTTAACTCTTTATTCTCTTTTTTTGCCCTTTTACAGTCAAATATACTATTATTTGAAATAGAACTTATTGGCACAAAAACTGAATTAATATAATACTTATACGATGAATTATTTATAAAACTTGAAATGTTCTTATTAAAAAGAAAAAACATACTAAAAAAAACTAAACTAACTATTAAAAACTTATAATACCAATGTATTCTCACATTAATCTACCTCTCTCCATTTTCATAAAAACTATAATATCCCTCATCAGTTATAATTAAATGATCTACTATAGGAATACCATTTATTTTCCCTATTTTAATTAATGATCTAGTAAGTTCAATATCTTCTATACTTGGACTTAAATCACCACTTGGATGATTATGTAAACAAACTATTGAAGAAGCAGAAAGTCTATATGCCTCTTTAAATATTTCTCTTGGATGCACTACACTTTTATTAAGAGTACCCATAAATAATAGTTTCCTTTCTATAAGTTCTTTTTTAGAATTCAAATAAAGACAATAAAAATACTCTTGTCTTAAATCTTCAAAAATATCTTTATTATGTTCATATATAATACTTGGATTATTATAAATAGTTTTATTAACTATACTTTTTCTATTCATTCTTTTAGCAAGTTCAGAAAGTACTAAAAGTTCTGTAGCTTTAGCAGTTCCTATTCCTTTTATTCTAACAAGTCTGTTTAAACTAACATTCTTTAAATTTTCAATACCTCCAAACTCTTTTATCACATTCACTGCTAAATCATTAACACTACAGTTTTTAGTGCCAGTCTTTAAAACTATTGCTAAAAGTTCTGCATCTGTTAAATTCTCTCTTCCATATTTAATTAGTTTCTCTCTAGGACGTTCAGATATTGGTATTTCTTTAATCATCATGCTTTTAAAACCATCTCCTTATAATTAGAAATAACTATTTTCTCTATTTCTTTAATATCATTATCTGAAGCTATATTAATAATTTTTTCATACTCAGATAATATAGATAAAAAAGATTTATTATTTTCCATAGTTTCTTTTACATATATACTATACCCATCTTTTTTATAAAGCTCCTTAATTTTCTTAACAGTTTCTGTATTCTTAGTAATTCCAACATATAAATGATATTCACCATCTTCTTTTAAATATAAATACTTTTTATAATTATTAAACGATTTTTTCATAGTGTTTTCACTAGAATATACTCCAATCTGTAACAGATATATTTTATCTTTCTCATCAAATACAGTTATAGAAGAAGCATCATAAATATCGAAAAAAGCCTTACCAAAGAATAGCCCTATTGCTATAGAAAAACATATTGGAACTAAAAATTTATATTTCATATAAAATCACCATAATAAATATACATAATGAAACAAACAAAAATTGTCGAAAAAAAGAAATACAACATGTATTTCATTATTTTATATCACTAATTAAAGAATCATATATATAATCACAAAACTCAGTCATAAATAAAAAATCTTTATATGACAAAGTATTAATATCAATATAGTAATTATTATCTTTTATTTTAATGTCTTTCTTCTTATCAAAAAAATAATCGTTAAAAGCAAAATATACATCAGTATTATCATAAGTTTTAATCTTTAAATCTACAAAATCTTCAAAAAAATCAATATCATCTTCTTTTATAATTTCAATTATCATGCCAACATTAGAGTTTTTAAAAACATTGATTTGATAAAAGCCAAATATATTTATTCCATACTGCTTTTTTAATCTAAAAATAAGTTTCTTTACATAACTATTTATATCCTCTACTTCCTTTTTACATGAATATATAACTATTTTATTATCAGAAGTAACTACCTTCATCAAATCACCTAGTTTATTGTATGAAAAAAGATCTATAATGTTTCTTCTTCCTCTTCCATTATTAGATCTTCTATTTCACTAAGTACTTTATCTCTACCTTCTTTAGTTACATTAGACATAGCAATAAAGCTATCACCTTTTTCAAGTTCAAGTACTTTTAAAATTGTATTTTTAGATTTTTCTAGTTTAGAACTACTTAATTTATCAGCTTTAGTAGCAATAATTGTAACTGGTAAATTAAAATATTTCAAATACTTATACATCAAAATATCTGCTTCACTAGGTTTATGCCTAACATCCACAAGCATAAATACTCTAGCAAGATTTGGTCTGTTTTCTAAATACTCTTCAATCATAAGCCCAAATTTTCTTTGTTCTTTTTTACTTACTTGAGCATATCCATATCCTGGAACATCTACTAGATAAAAACTGTTATTAAGTAAATAAAAGTTTAAATTTCTAGTTTTACCTGGAGTATTAGAAACCTTAGCCATCTTTTTATTATTAGTAATTGTATTAATAAAACTACTCTTACCAACATTACTACGTCCAACAAGCATAAATTCAGGTAATCCATCGGTAGGATACTGACTTATTCTCATTGCACTTATAATACATTCAGCACTTGTAATTTTCATTATTCATCACTACTTTCCGAATATTCTTTACAAAGATTATCTAAATCTTTTATAAGTTTTTCAACATCTTCAAAAGTCTTTACTTTAGCGCCACTTGCAAGAGCATGTCCACCACCACCATGTTTTTCTAAAACTTTATTAATAATTGGTCCACGAGAACGAGCTGAAACTCGTATAAAACCATTTTTTACATCTTCTGTAGCACTTAACCAAACAAGCAATTCCCCAATGTTATTAAACTCATTAATAAGGTTACCTGCAGTAGCAGAATCTACATTATAAGAAGTTAAAGTATCATTCTTAACTATTATATAACCGACACCATTATCAGTTGTCTCTATATTGTCTGCCATATATCCAAAGAACTTAACTTCTGATAAAGGTCTCTTGTATAAATTATAATATACTTTCGTAATATTTATACCATAATCTCTAATCATATCTGCTATAACACTAAATGTTTCAGGTTTAGAGTTATTAAATAGAAATCTATTTGTATCTCCTACTACACCCGCAAAAATTGCTTCACATATTCGCTTATTCATTTTTAATGGTGTAGAACAAATTAAATCATAAATCATTTCTGATGCACTTGACTTTTCATCATCTATTACTTCAATATCACAAAACTTTTCTACAAAAGGATGATGATCTATTTTTATACTTTTTTCATAATGTGTAAGGTCCTCCATGTCAACTCTTCTCTTATCTGGAGTATCAACAACAATAAGTAAAATATCATTTATTTGATCAAAATCAATTCCTTTATCCAAAGGACCCATAAAAGTAAGTTTAACAGTACCATTACCTATAGCATAAACATTTTTATCAGGAAAAGTAAGTTTTATAGAATCACGTAAAGCCATACTACTTGCCATAGCATCAGGATCTACTCCAACATGTCTTGCTATTACAATATTATTATATGATTTAATTGTTTTATAAATATCTTTATACATCAATAATCAACCCTATCTATTTATCAGATAATCTATATGCATCTCTTGCTATCATTAATTCTTCGTCAGTAGGTATTACGTATACCGGTATTTTTGAATCTGCTGTTGAAACCATTTTTTCTTCACCACGCATTTTATTAGCTTCTATATCACATTTTATACCAAGAACATTTAAACTGTCCATAATATTTCTTCTGGTTTCAATTGAGTTTTCTCCAACACCTGCAGTTAATACTATTGCGTCACAACCACCCATTTCAACATAGTATTTTGCAATAAAATCTACTATTCTTTTTACATATATCTTTTGAGCAAGTATTGCCCTTTCATTTAAATCTGTTATTCCTTGTTCTATATCTCTAGAATCATCTGATAATCCAGAAACTCCTAAAAGACCTGATTCTTTGTTTAAAGCTTTATCCATATCTTTAGTACTCATACCAGTAGTATTCATCATATATAACACTATAGTGGCATCTATATCACCACATCTAGTACCCATCATAATACCAGCATTAGGAGTAAGTCCCATAGAAGTATCAACACATTTTCCATCTACAACAGCACTTATTGAAGCCCCAGAACCTATATGACAAGTAATTAACTTTGTATCTTCTCTACCAAGAATTGCATTCATTCTTTGCGAAATATACATATGAGAAGTACCATGAGCTCCATATCTTCTTACATTATATTTTTCATACCATTCATAAGGTACAGGGAAAATATAGTTTTCTTCTGGCATTGTTTGATGGAAAGCAGTATCGAATACTGTAACATGTGTAGCATCAGGTATTACTTCTTTCGCAGCATCTATACCGTTAAGTGCTGCAGGATTATGAAGCGGTGCAAGTGGTGCAAGTTCTTTTATGTGATTATAAACATCTTCTGTTACAATTTCACTTTTAGAAAAATATGCTCCACCTTGAACTATTCTATGTCCAACAGCTCCTATTTCATTTAAACTTTTAACTATTTTTTTATTAATTAAAACTTTTACTAACTTCTTAAAAGCCTCAACATGGTTTTCAAGAACAACCTCTTTTGTTTCTTTTTCACCATTATACTTTATAGTATAAGATCCTTTTTTTGCACCTATTCTTTCAAATAGACCAGATACAATCATTTTTTCTTCAGGCATATCATACAATTTGAATTTTAATGTAGAACTACCTGCATTAATTGATATAACTTTCATTTCTTATCCCTCTTTCTACATAGATTATAATACCATAAAAAACTATTTTTTAAAAGCATTTATTGCATTAAAAAAGAACTAAATGTTCTTTTTATTTTAGTATTTCAGTTATAGCTTTCATAACTCCAAGTTTACCATATTCATAAGTAAGTCCACCTTGCTCGAAAGCAGTATATGGTTCTCTTAAAGGCCCATCACAAGATAACTCTATAGTAGAACCTTGAATAAATGTACCTGCTGCCATTATTATTTTATCACCATAACCAGGCATATCATCAGGTATAGGTCTTACATAACTATCTATAGCAGAAGCCATTTGAATACCACAGCAGTATTTAATCATTTTATCAGGATCTTTAAAAGTAATTGATTGTACTATATCCGCTCTACTATCGTTATACTTAGGTTCAGTATCGAAACCTAACTTTTCTAACATACAACTAGCAAATATGGCTGTTTTTAAACTTGCATTAACAACAGAAGGAGCCATATAAATACCTTGAAGAATTCTTTTATTCATGTCAAGTGTTGGTCCCACTTCTTTTGCTTCTCCAGGAACACCAAGTCGTTCACTAGAAAGATGAACAAGATCTTTTCTTCCTGCGATATAACCACCATTAGGTACAAGGCCTGCTCCAAAGTTCTTAATTAAAGAACCCACTATCAAATCTGCGCCAACTTCAAGTGGTGATTTTCTTTCTACAAATTCACAGTAACAGTTATCAACCATAATAATTACGTCTTTATCTACAGATCTTATTTCTTTAACAATATCTTCTATTTGTTCTATTGTAATACTTTTTCTTGAAGAATATCCTTTAGAACGTTGTATCTCAATAAGTTTAATCTTTTTATCAGTTAAAGTCTTTTTTATTCTATTAGTATCAAACTCATTATCTACTAAATCTATTTGTTCATATTTAATACCATAAGACATTAAACTACTAGCATTTTCTCTAATTCCAATTACTTCGTGTAAAGTATCATATGGAAGTCCAGTTATACTAAGCATAACATCTCCTGGTCTTAAACAGGCAAAAAGTGCTACTGTAAGAGCATGAGAACCAGATATAAATTGACTTCTAACTAAAGAATCTTCTGCCCCCAAGATTTCACTATAAATCTTTTCTATTTTTGTTCTGCCAACATCATTATATCCATATCCATCAGTACCATTGAAATCAATAGCAGATACATCATTATTTATAAAGGCATTAAGAACCTTTTCAGTATTAAATAAACAAAGATCATCAGAAGATTTTAGTTCTTCAGAAATATCATTTTCAACTTCTTTTGCTAAATCTAAAACTTTTTTATCAATACTTAAATTATTTTTCACTAGAAAGCCCTCCATTAACAGTAATTATTGAATCGTTGACATAACTAGCTTCAGAACTTGCTAAGAAAAGTACAACATTTGATACTTCCCTTTTAGAAGCAAATCTTTCTAAAAGTATACCTTTGTTAATTTCAGTTCTTTGATTATCACTTAAACCTTTATTCATATCAGAATCTATCCATCCTGGACAAATACAATTTACATTGATATTTGGAGCATAAAACCTAGCCATATTATGAGTTAAAGATATGACTCCTGCTTTTGAAGCATCATAATCACAAGACTCAGGATATCCATCACCAAGTCCATTATCACTAGCAATGTTAATTATTCTACCGTTTTTATTAATGTGTTTCCCAAGATGTTTAGTTACTAAATAAGTACCTAAGACATTTGTTTCCAATACTTTTAAAAAAGTACTTTTTTTCTTTTCATCAAACAAAGAATCATCACAAATACCAGCATTGTTAACAAGTATATCTATATTTCCATATTTATCCATAATTTTATTAGTCATAGAAATAACTTCTTCTTCATTTGATATATCACATTTTATAGTAAGCACTTCTTTTCTATATAATTCTTCTAAATCTTTTTTTAGTTTCATAGCTTGTTCTTCACTCTTGTTGTAATCTATGATAACTGTTGCTCCTTTACTAGCAAAATCTTTTACAATTTGAGCTCCTAAAGATCTAGAAGAACCAGTTACTAAAACTATTTTACCTTCAAAATTCATAATATCATCCCTTTTTCAGATTGATTATATATTAAAAATACTAAAAAAACAAGAAAAGAAAAAGAAAAACATCTATAAAATAGATGTTACAGTTTATTTCTAAAAATTAAAGTAAGGGTCAAATCTAATACCATTATAAGAATACCACAACTAGCAACCATTAAGTATTTATTACTATTATACTTAGTACTAATCATACATATTATAGGATCAATAATATAGATAAGTAACAAACCCCCGATACCAAATGTAAATACAGATCTAAGACATACATAACCATCTATATTAAGAAAAAGTCCAGTATAATCCCACCATCTTCTATGGTATAGTTCATACATAAATGCTCCTGTAATATATTCTAAAACTCCTGTAACTAACATTGCAAGTAAGAATACTACCAGAGGATGCTTTTTAAATCTCTTTAAAAGTAAAAGCATCAGTATAGCACCAGTTCCATAAACAGGAATATATGGACCATATAAAAAACCACTGTTAACTAATTTATGATCAACAAGCAAGTAGAATAAAAACTCATAAATGTATCCTGCAAAAGAACCTATTAAAAATATAAAGAAATAATTACCTATTTTAGTTACAGTATCAAAATCATATTCTTTTTTATTCAACTCTTTTAAAGTATCAATCATAAAAACACCTCAGTATAATTTTATCACAAAAAATAAAAAGAGAGCAATGCTCTCAATCTATATAAACGAAAGTATTTAAACTATCGTTAATATATAATATGCAATACAATAATTAAGTGATAGTTATGTTTAGAATTAAAGAAAAAAATATATGTGAATAATTAATTCTTATTATGGTTCAAATGTTTCTATTTTAAGTCTACTACTTTTAACTTTAAACATAATGCTTCCATCTTGATCTGTTCTATATATTTTTGAATTATTTAAAATATCAAGTACTTCTTCTTTAGGATGTCCAAATTTATTATCTTTACCCACACTTATAACACTATATTTTGGATTCATTCTATCTATAAATTCATAACTACTACTTGTATCTGACCCATGATGTCCTACTTTTAAAATATCGATATTACTTATATCATATTTATCAAGTATATCTAATTCTTTATCTACTCCTGCATCTCCCATAAACATAAACTTGTAGCCATCTATTTCTGTATAAATAACATTGCTATTATCATTTTCATTATTATACTCTCCTGTTTGTAAAAATTTCATATTGCCTAGTTCATTAATGCAAGTCTTATACTTAATATTCTTATTATTTAATATATCAATTAACTCACCCTCTAAATAATTAAAACTTGCGCAATTAAAGATTACTTGTTTTACTTTAAAATTCTGCACCAAATACTTAGCCTCTCCCATATGATCAAAGTCTCCATGAGTAATAATTAAATTATCTATCTTTCTAATACCATTAGATTTTAAATACGGAATGATTTTGTTTTTAGAAATACTATAACTATACTCATTATCACCATATGTAGTTATACCACCAGTATCAATAAGAGTAACACTATTATTTAGTTTTACTATAGAAGAATCACCCTGACCTACATCAAAGAAAAAAACATAATTATTATTTTCAAAAGGCATACAATAATGAATAATAAAAAACATAATAATTAAAAATAATGAATACCTTTTCTTTTTAAACAATCTTAATAAAAATAAATAATAAATTATAACAAGAATAATACTCATTTTACAAAGTATAATTTTAGAAAAATCAATTTGTTCAAAAAATATAGATAAATATTCAATAATACTAATAAAAAAATATAGAACATTATCTAAAAAAGGAAAACAATATGCAATAAGAGTCATAGGAAGAAGTATAAAAGATACATAAGGTACAAAAAAAAGATTATATAGTATAGACATAATATTAATCTGATAAAAATTATTAACAGTTATAGGATAAGATATTAAAAATGAAATTAAAGATGTTTTTAGAATCATTACTAGTTTATTACCTCTTATTAAATATGAATATTTTATAAGAGCAAAAGTAACTATAAAAGAATACTGAAGTCCTACATTATTTAAACTAAGTGGATTAACAAATAAAATTATAGAAAGTGCAAATAAAAGTAAATTAATATTAGATATTTTTAATTTAAACAGTTTATTAATTAACAATAAAATAGTAAATATAGAGGCTCTCATAACAGACATAGCAAAATTAGTTATAAACATATATAGAATTAAAAAAGAAATAAGTATTAAACTCTTTAAACCTATTTTTAATCTATTACACATCTTAGAAATAATTAGAATAAACAATGAGACATGAAGACCAGATATGGCAAATAAATGACTTATTCCATTATCTCTATAAGAATTCATAACTTCTTGCTCTATATAAGAATTAACTCCAAAGATTAAACCATATATATATGGATATGATTTAGTAAGTTTTTCACTTCTTTTTATAAGTTTATTTTTAATACTATAAAAAATATTTGTATTATCTTTTATTTTTTCTATTTTATCAATAATTATTACATTATAAATCTTATTACTTGTTAAATACTTTTTATAATTAAATGTATTAGGAACTGTATTATTAGATATATCTTTTTTTTCACCTGTAATTAATACTGTATCTCCAAGAGAATACATATTAGTATTAAACTCTTCATCATAAACATACCCTATAACCTTCTCTTTTCCCTTTAAATTGAATTTTACACCATAATCATATCTAATTATACCTGTCACTATAAAAGACTCGTTATCAAAGGAATTATAGACTGAAATATACTTAGAACTACTAGAAACAAAATATAAAATAATAGCAATAAATAAAACAACATAATAAATAATACTATGTTGTAATAAAATCTTTAATCTTTTCAAATAATGAATCTCCAATACCAGAAACTTCTTTTATTTCTTCAATAGTTTCAAACTGTTTACTTTTTCTGTACTCCAGTATAGCTAAAGCTTTAGATTCACCAATACCTGGTAAAGTCATTAATTCCTCTTTTGTAGCAGTATTAATTGAAATCATTTTATTGCTATTATCTTCTTTATCTTTATTATCAGATACAGATGAACTATCTGTTTTTGAAGATGAATTATCAGAAGTCTTATCTTCTGTAGTATTTATACAAGAATCATTTTTTATTATTTCTGTCTTACATTTTTGAGTAATCTGCTTTTCTTTTTCTTTAGTATTTACATAATCATCAATCTCTGACTTACTATATATAACTATAACCATTTCATCAGTAACATTCATACTTAAATTATTAACAAATGAATTAGCATTCTTAGTAAAACCCCCTGCCTTTTTAACAACGTCTATAACTCTTTTACCTTTCTCTAAAAAATATACTCCCGGTTTTTTTACTTCACCTTTAATATCAACTGCAAATAATTCTTTTTTATCTTCATCTTTTTTTGTTTCTACTACTGGTTTATCTTTTATCTTATTCTCTAATATATTTATATTTGATCTAAAATAATAGAACAATAAAAAAGATAATAATAAAAATATTAAAACTGAAATACTAAATAGTATATATTCTTTATATTTAGAAAAAAACTCAATTATTCTTTCCATAAAAAAAACACCTCCTACTGTACAATAGACAGTAAAAAGTGTTTACACCTAACTTTTTATGCTTTTTTTGTATTATTTTCGTAACTTATTCTTTGAACCATAGTAAGTGCTAGCAAAGTACACCAACAAATACTACCACCATAACTCATAAAAGGAAGTGGTACCCCAGTCATTGGAAGAATACCTAAGACTCCTGTTAAATTAACGATTATATGCATGAATAAATAAAAACTAACACCATAACAAATCATCTTTTTAGCAATAGTTGGAGACATCTTCCCTATTACAATAATTCTAACTATTAGAACAAAATATAAAGATATTAAAACTACTGCTCCAAGTATTCCTAACTCTTCAACAAAAATTGAAAATATAAAATCAGTATGTGCTTCAGGTAAATATAGATACTTTTGAGTACTATTTCCTAATCCTTTACCTGTCAGACCTCCACCATTTATAGCAATATAACTATTACACAATTGGTTACCTGTAGTAATATACTTTTCACATGGATTTTTAAAATCAAATCTAGCCAGTTTATCCGCAGGAAGTATCTTATCTCCCCCGGCCATAATAAGAATTCCTAAAAAGGCTGCAAAGATTAAAATTAATCCTAGAATTCTAAATTTTATTCTATTAGAAACAGGTGAAAAGAAAAACATCAAGCCACATAATCCTATGAAAATAATTGCCGTTCCTAAATCACCCTGAAAGACTATTGAAGCAGCAGCCACCATTGCTACTATCATCGGTATCATTACTACTTTCATATTATTTCTATATTTATAATTCCTATCATAAAATGTTGCAATCAAAGGAATTATTGTAATTTTAATAAATTCACTAGGTTGAATACCTAAACCATTATAATTAATCCACGCACTCATACCATTAATTACTTGCCCAAGTATTGTTATAACTACAATAACACCTATTAAAACAAGAGTAAAAAGCCAAGAAAAACCACCATACCCCTTGGTAGGTACTTTTATAATAATAAAACATACTAAAAAACCAGAAAATAAGAAAAATGCCTCTTTTGCAAAATATCTACTAGGATCAGCATCATTAAGCATAAACGCTGTAACATTTGAAGCAGAATAAACTGCTACTAATCCTATAGCAAAAAGAATAACAGAAATAATTAAAAGTGGTTTATCAATTTTTCTCAGTATTTTCATATATTCTACCTCTCTAATTATAATATCATAAAATATAAGCAAATTGAATATTTTTGAAAAATATAGTTTTTTATAATGTCAAATTTGCACTATGAATAATAAACTATATTAGAAAATAAAAAGGAGGATGTTTATGTATTATTACGGAAACTCTTATGGCTATGGCCAAGGATGTGGCTGTGGTGGTGGAGGCTATTATCCATACTATGGCGGAGGATATAATAACGGCTATGCTATAATTCTTGTTTTATTTATCCTTTTAATAATCATAATTGGCGCAAGAAATTGGGTTTAAAAAAATAAAAAAGTTCACTAATGTGAACTTTTTATTTATTCAATTATTTAACTGTTACGTATACAGTTCTTACTCCATAATTAGAATTATAGTTAGCATTACCTGATGCATATACTTTAATACTAATTTTATATTTACCCTTTTTAGTTCCCTTTTTAACTGTTACTTTTCCTGTAGTTGTATTAAGTAATAGTTTAGTACTACTTCCACTCATCTTTGTATATTTAAGTGTTCCAACTTTGTTAGTTACAGTAATAGGTTTTACTACTTGAGCACTCTTCTTTACTTTAGAATAATATACTGTTTTGTTAGCAGCTTTTACAGTTAAAGGATTTTTAGCTTTTGCTCTAACAAATGTTTTCTTAACAGTTCCTGTATATTTACCAATACCTTTAATAGTCATAGTAATTGTTCCAGCATTTGTTAAACTACTATATCCTACAGTATAATCAGTATCTTTTTGTAAAATTTGTCCATATAATTTTACTTCAAGAGTAGTTTGTCTTTGAATTTTTCCATTATATGTTTGTTTTTTAATTCCAGTTATTTCTGCGCCACTAAGATCTCCATCTAATACAACATCTACACCGGCATCATTGAAAATATTATATCCTTCAGCAACATATACTGGATCAAGTATAGGATCTGAACCGCCACTATATCTTCCTCCTGATATAAATCCTGATAAGTCTTGAGCACGAACAGTTGTTTCTCCTGTAGCATTGAATTCTCCGCCACTTATACTTACAGATACTTTAGAAATATCTTCATAAGGATTTTCATGTGGATTTGCTTCAGTAAATGGAATATATCCAGTAAATTTTCCTCCTGATATTGTTACATTAATTGGTTGTTTTGTAGTATGTTGAACAACTGCAATTGCAGATCCAATAGTAGTAGTACCATTACCATTTGCAACTACTTCGTATTTTGTAGTATTACCAGTGAATTCTCCACCTGTAATATTTAATTCACCTGCTCTGATTTCAACAGCGGATTCACCACCAGTTAGTTTTCCAGCAGTAATAGTTGTAATTCCTTCTTTTTGTGGAGCATAAACTGCAGGTGCGTTAGCAGCAGTCAATTCACCACCATTAACAGTAAATTTTGTGCCAGTTTCATTTCCGTTTCCTGTCAAGGCATAATTATCAACATTAACTACTCCACCATCAAACACAACCTCTGAAGCGCCAAATGCTTGAATACCTGTAGTACCAGTATCTGTACCAGTGATTTCACCGTCTTTCATTACTAATTTTGCAGTGTCACTAAGTTCAATACCAATAGCATCTTCTTCAGTTAAAGAAACTTTTCCATCATTGAAAGTTACTAAAGTACCATCAATAGCTCTAATTCCTCTGAAACCATTATTACCACCATCTTTAACAATGATTTCACCACCATTAATTGTTAGTGATGAAGGATATGTTGCTTCACTATTTTCATCATAACCACTAAGAATGATTCCATGCCCATCATTAGAAACAACAGTACCACCATTAATTACCATATCACCAAATGGTACAGAAACAGATGGCCTAGCATCAATAGTACCAGATTCAAGAGTTAAAGTACCAACTTCTGCACTTCTAGGACGACCAACTTGAAGTGGTTGCCAAACTGTTACACCTTCTTGGCGAACAACTGAACCATCATCATAAATTTTACCTGTTTGTTCTTCAGAAGTATCTTTTATGGTCAAATGAGCCTTAATAATTATAGTCATTTTACCTTGGTTATTAATACTATAACCATTAAGATCCAATACCATATCTTCTGTTAAAACAATATCATCGGTCATAACAAAAGAATCAGTAAGTTTAACTTCTCCTCCGACATTAGCCAAAGCTGCAAGTTCATTAAACGTTCCAACTTCAACTTCTTCTGCATTTACATTAACAGCAAATCCTACTGCAAAAACTGCTACTAATGTAAACAAAAATAATTTTAGATTTTTCATCTTTTCCTCCTTCTTTTATTTTTCGAAATAGTTGCACCCAACTATTATCTATAATTAATTATAACTTATTTTAAAAAATAGTCAATGCTATGGAAATATTTTTCGTTTTATTGACAAACTCTTTATTTTTTTTTAATAATGTGGTATACTACACTTGCTTAAAGAGGTGGTACTATGCTTAAAAATTGTGATATTTTAGACGAAAAAGAAAAAATACTTCATACTAAAAGTAAAGAAGTTTCTTTTCCTTTAGAAGATTCCGATAAAGAAGCTATAGAAAAAATGATTGAATATTTAACAGATAGTCAAATAGAAAAATTAGCTAAAAAATATGATTTAAGACCTGGTATGGGTATGGCTGCAATACAATTAGGTATCCCTAAAAGATATTTTGTAGTAGTACATGAACAAGAAGAAAAAGAAACATTTAAAACATATATTTTAATTAATCCTAAAATAATATCTACATCAGAAGAAATGATTTATGTAGAAGAAGGAGAAGGATGTCTAAGTGTCAACCGTGAAGTTGAAGGAATAGTACCAAGATGTGCCAGAGTAACAATTGAAGGTTATGACATGGATGGTAATAAAGTAAAATATAGAGGGCGTGAAGAACTAGCTGTTGCTTTTCAACACGAACTAGATCATTTAAATGGAATTTTATTTACAGATAGAATAGATAAAAAAGATCCATATAAAAATGCAGATGTATATAGAGCTATATAATAGCTCTTTTTTTATACAAAATAAAAAGCAGGATTAACCTGCATAAAAGAAATTCATAAATATTAAAAATGCAAATAACATAATTGTAATAATAATACCATTTATTTTATCACTTGCACCACTTCTTGTAGTAAATCCAAGAGCCATAGATGTTGTAAAGCCTCCTACTAAGCCACCAATATGTGCATAATTATCAATACTTGAATAAGAGAATCCTAATAATAAATTAATACATATAACAGGTAAAATTTCCCTTATAAGAGTATTTCCTAAATATACCCTAAAGTTATATCCAAAATATAAAAGCGCTCCAAGAATACCAAATATTGCCCCACTGGCACCTATTGATATTGTATTGAAATTAAGTAGTACAGAAAGTAAACTTCCTGCAAGACCACTTAATATATATATAATAGTAAACTTAGTTTTACCAAAGAACCCTTCTGCTTGAGTACCTAATATATAAAGAGCATACATATTAAAACCTATGTGAAATATATCAGAATGTAAAAACATACAAGTAAATAACCTGTAATACTCACCCTCTAAAACTAAAGGTTTATAATTACCAAAATATCCTATTAAAGCATCATGTATATTAAATGCATAACCTATTAGAAATATTAAAACATTAATTATTATTAGAGCAGTTGTTACAATAGGTTTCTTAGGTTTAAATATTTCTTCTACTCTTTGTGCTTCAATTACATTTTTCTTATTAATATCATCAGTTATTCTTAAAAATAAATTCATTCCTTTTTCAGAAAATGTAAGTTTCTTATCAATATCAGGAAAATGTTTATAAAGAAAATCATACTTCTTAACATCTTCTTCATTATCTAAACGAACAAAATCAATATCTTTTTCGTTCTTAAGTTCAACATTATCTCCAAGATCTACAAATATACTAAGAACAGGCATGTTTAAATTAAGTGTTTTCTTCTTTATACTCTTTACAATTTTTCTAGTTTTAAATATATCAAAATCAAGTTGTTCATTATTATGAATATAATTAGACACTAAACGAACTATCTTATATTCTCCATTCATATTCTCAAGCCATATTTCATTCTTAGCACCATGTAAAACTACAGGGCTATAATCTTGTTCTGTTATAAAGTAATGTAAAAGTTTCATAACTATTACATCTTTTCTATTCATATCTTCCAAGAAACTCACCTCTTTTCTATTTCTTTTAAGAAAAAGAACTATCTCTAGTTCTTAACCAATTTCAACTATTTTAATTTCATAACTTCCATTTGGACTTTCAACACTAACTACATCTCCAACTTTATGACCCATTAAAGCCTTAGCTATTGGAGATTCATTAGAAATCTTACTTTCAAATGGATCAGCTTCTTGACTACCAACTATTTTATATTCATCTTCGTCATCTTCATCATCAACATAAGAAATTTTAACTGTATTACCAAGTCCTACTTTATCAGTAGTAACTTCTTCTATTATTTCTACATTATCAACAATAGCTTCTAGTTTTTTTATTCTAGCTTCTATTTCAGCTTGCTCATTTCTAGCAGCGTCATAATCCGCATTTTCAGATAAATCTCCTAACGCTCTTGCTTCTTTAATTGCAATAATATTTTCAGGTCTTTTAACGTTAATCAGGTTATCTAATTCCTCTTTTATTTCATCATATCCTTCTTGTGTCAAGTAAACTTTCTTTCTCTCAGACATGTTTTTTCACCTCTTTAAATTCAAACTATCTAAAAGGATACTATATTTTTAGCAATTTGTCAATAATTTTCCCTAAAAACTAACCCTCATCATAGAGTTTTTTTCAATCTTTTTATCGTACTTAATCTTAATTATTTGCTTAGGATGATTAGCAGTTTCAATCTCATTCATATTCTCATCATATATATGGTCTAAAGTTAAATTATATTCTTCTCCACTTGGTGTAAATATAACTACTGAATCACCTTTTTTAAAGTAATTACGCTCTTCTAAAACTACTATTTTATTCTCTTCATCATAATCAGTAATAAATCCTAAAAAGTCTTGATTAGACACTTCTTCTCTACCAATATAATATTGATCATTTACATCAACATCTCCCTTAAAGTATTGAGAAGTAGACTCCCTATTTGCAACTCTATAAAGTCTTTTTTGCATCTCTTTTACAAGTTCTTCAGAGGACCTATTATTATAATATGCATCTATTAATTTTCGATAACAACTAATTATAGTAGCGATATAATATGAACTTCTCATACGGCCTTCAATTTTAATTGAAGAAACACCCATTTCTATCAAATCACTTATATAAGAAGATAAGTTTAAATCTTTAGTAGCAATGCTATAATCTATATCCCTTTCTTTATCTAAATCAAATACAAATCTACAAACTTGAGCACATCCACCACGATTAGAATCCCTATTTGTAAAATAATTTGAAAGTACACATCTACCAGAATAACATGTACACATAGCACCGTGCAAGAACACTTCTATATCACATCCAGTATCCTTTATTATTTCTTTTATTTCACATGCTGGAACTTCACGAGCCAATACTACCCTTTTTACACCTTTGCTCATCCAGTACTTTACACTTTCACTATTAGTAGTACTTCCTTGAGTACTTAAATGAACTTCTAAATCTATATTGTTTTCTTCTAAAACAGATAATACAAGTGGATCACTTACTATAATTGCATCTACTTCAGCTTTTTCAAGTTCTTTTAAATAATCTGATAATCCATCTAAATCTTCATTGTGAAAAACCATATTAACTGTTACAAATACTTTTTTACCTAAAGAATGCGCAAAACTACAAGCTTCCTCTATTTCCTCTATAGAGAAATTTTTAGCATTAGCTCTTAAACTATATTCTTTACCCCCAATATAACAAGCATCAGCACCATATAAAAAAGCAATTTTTAATTTTTCTAAATCTCCTGCTGGAGCAAGTAACTCTATCATTATCTTTTCACCTTAAATACAGTCTTTTTATCAAGAAACATCGTAGAAACATTAGGTAACAATGCTTTAATTTCTTGTTCCATAGCAATAAGCTCATCATCACCTAAATCACTATTAACTGCCCTTTCATAAATTTCTGATACTTTTAAAAAGATATCATCATCTATCATAAAATCATCTAAAATAAGATACTTTACACCTGCTTTTTTTAATTCATTAATATACTTAATAGAATTAAGAATATCTTTTGTATACATTTTAGTACCTACACTACTTTCTATAGTGGGATAACTATCATCTTTTTCAATCATATAATGAACATCTTTATTATCAGATTCTTTTATATATTCAAAATAATCAGAAATAAGTCTTCTTTTAGATAATGCCATCATTTGGTATCCAAAACCGTATACAAATATATCAAATTTAGTCTTATTACATATATTAACTATCTCATCATGAGTAATTAAAGAAGATATAACTGCTCCAGAAACTCCTTCTTTTTCATAGAAATTACATGTTTTATAATTTGTAACTAAATAATTTTGATTCCAAATAAGTGGAGTTTTAACTCCAAGTCTTTTACATATAGATAAAACAGATAAATCATAAAAAAGAATGCCAGATATATTATATTTATCTACATTAGAAAGAATATTCTCTAAAAGAGATAAATCACTATTAAACATGTTTTTATCCACTGCTAAAAATATCTTTTTATCAGAAAAAGAAGACAATTCCTCTAAAGTAATTTCTTCTTCAAGAGTAGAAAACCCTTTTAGACCAAAAAGGAATGCATCAGCATTCTTAAATTTCTTATTTGTTTTATAAATGATTTTCATACTAAATCCTTCTTTCAGTAACTGAAATACCATCACCTAAGTCATAAAATTTAGTCTTATATTTTACATTATTTTGTAAAAACTCAACATAGTTTCTAATCTTTTTTACAAGACCCCTTATATTCTTACTAGATATTTCAGAAAGATCTTTATCTACATAACCGTGAAAATTAATATTATCAGTTATAAAAGATCCATTAACCTCTAAATTCTTTTCAAAATGAGAAAAGAAATCTAAATTTTTGCTTTTAGCAGCATCTATTATAATCAAATCAAACTTTTCGTCAAGTTTTACATCTAAAGCATCATTAAAAATAAGAGTAATTCTATCCTCAAAATTAGCTTTTTTTATATTTTTAAGTGCTTTAATATATCTATCCTTATCTTTTTCAATAGAAACGACATTAACTAATGGATTAGAAGCAGCCATCATAATTGCTGAATACCCTACTGCTGTTCCTATTTCAAGAATTGTTCTAACTTTTTTCTTTTCAATATAATCTGTTATAAAATCTATTGTTTCATCTTGCATAATAGGAATATTGTCGGCAAGAGCTTCTTTTTTTATTTCTTTGATGTTTTTATATATATCGTCTACCATTCAAACCACAATCCCTTATTCTTTAAATCCGCAATAACTTTATTATGAGTTTCATAGTTCTTTGTTAAGTACACCTTTCCATTTTTATCAGCTACGAAATACAAATAATCATGTTTCGAAGGTTTTAATGCAGCCTCAATAGAAACCTCAGATGGATTACATATCGGCCCTACTGGAAGCTTACCTGCCATAGAACTAAGTCTAGTATTATAAGGATTATTATCATCAAGCTCACTTTGAGTAATATCACTAGTCATATCTTTTTTAACTCCATAATAACTAGTAACATCACTACCTAAACTCATTTTATTATCTATTCTATTATAGAAAACACCTGCAATATCTTTTCTAGAGTTTTTATCTATGCCCTCAAGTTCTACTATTGAAGCCATAGTAACAATTTGATTAACACTGTAACCACTACTCTTAATAGATTTTTCATATTTCTTAATATGCTTATCAAAATTATCAAGCATAACGTTAAATATTTCTTTTACACTAACTGATTTTGAAGTGAAATTATAAGTATCTGGGAATAAATAACCTTCCAAAGGATAGTATAAATCTTTATTTTTTATATTTTTAGTTATAAATGAATACTTTCCAATAAGTTCATTTAAATAAGCATTATTATAGTTTAAAGCAAGTACTTCTTCATAACTATTATTAGTTTCCTCTTCTATCAACTTAGCAATTTGACGCATATTAAGACCTTCTTTAAATGTAATAGAAATCTCATCTGCATTATGTCCACCATTTTTTAATATATCAACTACTTGACTTAATTTCATATTAGTATTTAAATCATATCTTGCAGCATAAATCTCTTTAGCGTCTTTTAATACTAAATAAGCAACGAAAAACTTCTCATTTTTTATGAGACCTTCTTCTTTTAAATTATGTGCTATCTCATTTAAAGATTCACCTTCAGTAACAATAAAACTAACATCTTTATCTTCACTAGAAACAGGACTAAGTAAATATAAAAGAATTATAAGAACAATGACAAATAATGATAAAGCAATGCCTAAAACAAAATTAAGTTTACTTTTCATCATTATTTTCCTTTAATTCATTTTGTAATACCCTAAGTGCTGTTTCTATAACTTTCCATTCCTTTTCATCAGTAATTGCTTCAAGTTTCATATAATCACCATCATATGTAACAATAGATCCATATGCTTTTATATTTCCATTTTCATCAGTTTCATTATCAGTATAAGCCATATAATGCTTACCTGTTTCATCAGAGTCAAACTCTAAAAGTTTATAAAATGTTTTTTCTTCTCCTTTTTCATTGAATCCAATAAACATTCCATCACTAAGTCCATCTTTTTTATCTTTTAATTTTTCATCTATCATCTTTTTTTCTTTATCAGTCATAATTTCTATCCTTTCTATCTAAATATGTTTGTAATATTACAACAGCAGACACACCATCTATCACGCCTTTTCTTTTTTTTCTAGACATATCTGCTTCAATAAGTACATCTGTAGCAACCTTAGTAGATAATCTTTCATCTTGCAGCGCTACTTCTTTATCTAAAACACCTTCTAGCTTATCTTTAAAAGAAATCGTTTCTTCTGCTCTAAAGCCTAAAGAACCATCCATGTTAATAGGTAAACCTAGCACTACTACATCTATTTTTTCTTTTTTAACTATTTCTTCAATTTTAGAAATAAGTTCATCTTCATTATCATATCTAAAACTGTCATAAAATGACGCAATAAGTCCAGTTTCAGAAATAGCTATACCAAGTGTCTTTGTTCCTAAATCAAGTCCTAAATATTTCATTTTACATCCTTTAAATAATACTTTAATAGAGCCTCTAAAATCTTTTCTCTATCTAGTTTTTGTATCTTCTTTCTGGAGTCTTTATAACTAGAAATATATCCTAAATCTCCACTCATTAAATAACCAACAATTTGACTTATGCCATTATAACCCTTTTCACATAAAGCGTTATTTACATGAGAAAGAACTTCTGTAATCATATAATTTTCAAGTTCATCTACTTTAAATACCATAGTTTTATCCATAATATCACCTCATTTTTATATAAAATAATTGTACCATTATTACCAAGAATAAGCAACAAGAAAAAAAGAGTTATAAACTCTTCAAATACTTATTTTTATCTGACATTAACTTTTAACATAAACCTCTTATTATCTTGGGATATTGTTAAATTAGTAGCACCTTTTTTAATTCCTGTAATAACACCTAAACTGTCAGCAGTAAGAATACTAGAATCACTTGAAGAATAACTAACTCCTTCAGCACATTTTTTATTAACAAACTGATCATATACATTATAACTTTCATTAAGTTTAATATCTATTTTATTTATTTTTAATAAAGCACTGTTAAAACTAGGACAAATAGTTACAGGAAAATCTTGTTGATCTACTACTGTAGCGCCTTCATCATGTAAAGAATCAACAGTAGTAACAACAGTAATAATATCATCACCTTCGATTAAAGGTTCAATTGTTATATCACCACTACTACCATAAAATTCATAATCAGATAAGGAAAGAATATCACTTTCACTATCTCCCAAAAACAAAGATGTAGAAAGTCTATCTCTATATTGTTCATCTCCCATAATATTAATATTCATAGTAACATCATTTCCAACATATAAAACGGGAGGTATTGAAACTTCTAAAGAATAATTATAATCACTTTTTAAGAATAATCTAACTACACCATAAATCATAGCAACTGCAATTAGTATTAATATTGCAACAATTATGGGTCTAATATTAATTTTTCTCCTATTACCATGCAAATATACAGCATCACTATAAAAATTTGCTTCATTTTCTATCATAATATCCCAACTTTCTAAAACTATTTATTAGCTCTATAAACAGTAAATCCATTACAATTACCCTCGTGTATATAACCAAATTTTGAGTTAATAGAAGCTTCTGCAACCATACCATCACCAAGATAAATCTTAATATGCGTAGATTTTATACAAATATCCCCTCTTTCAGGTTCAGAAACTTTTTTCCATTTGTTTGGATGACTAGTTAGATATACATTGTTTTTTCCCATACCAGTAGGAAAATCTTTATCATAGCCACTATATCTAACTACTACTGCAACAAATTTGTCACAAGATGCCCCAACTCTAGCACCACCGATATATTTATTACCGTGAAATACAGGCCAAGAAAAATGATTTGGACATGTCTTATCATAAGCAGACATAAATATTTGAGGAGGTCTTGCAGTACCAAGTTGTGACCAATCAGTAAACACTTTGTGACCATAATTAAATACATATTTACTTGAAGCAGTACCTTCTGGCCAAGCCAATGCCTCTGCTGTAATAGCTATAGAATTTGTTCCACTAATTTTTTCATTATTATATATATTATTACTAATGTTATTAATAAAGTTTCTATTATCTATAGCCTTTTTCCTCAATTCTTCAATATGTAACTGTAACTCATCATTATATTCCTTATCTTTCTTCTGTTGTTTTTTTTCTAATTTTACAATTTTTTCCTTAGTAGCATTGTTATAACAATCTAAACCATCAACTCCACCTTTCCCCAAAGTGGTAAAAACAGCATTAACTACTATAGGTACAACAATGATTATTACAGAATATAAAATTCTTTTAATAGCATGATTTTGAGCTTCTTTCATCCTGTTTTCATCACCTGCAACTACAGCTCTTGCTAAATCCAAAGTTAAAAGTACCACTAAAACTATTGGTATCATTATTGATATTATAAATATTATATTTTTAATATAATAAACCGTACTTAAAAAACTAGCATTCTCACACATACTTGCTTCTAATATAAACATAATAAACCTCCATCCACCACAAAAAAAGGCCTACCCTTCTATATAAAGAATATCAAAAACAGTATTAAAAAGCAATAAAAAAAGAACTATACAGTTCTACTTAACATAAATGGTGACCAGTACGGGATTTGAACCCGTGAATGCCGCCGTGAAAGGGCGGTGTGTTGAACCACTTCACCAACTGGCCACAAAAAATGGCGCCCCAACTAGGACTTGAACCTAGGACCCCTTGATTAACAGTCAAGTGCTCTAACCAACTGAGCTATTGAGGCATTAAATGGTGGGCCTGAATGGACTTGAACCATCGACCTCACGCTTATCAGGCGTGCGC